>NZ_AXBV01000033.1:0-60014 GCF_000475255.1 Marinobacter sp. ES-1 | reverse complement strand
CAACCTTCAGCGGTTTACGCAATGATTTGTCCAACTACTGGGAGTTTGGCGTTAACTTCACCCATCAGTTCAATCCGAATGTTAGCCTTCTGCTTCAGGGTAGCTACGCCGAAACCGACACCCGTAACTTTAACCACGATGCAGACATACTTCGGGGCACCATTGGTGGCCGCCTGCACCCGGCCAGCTACCGGCTGTTCGGCTGGAGACCTTTTGCCGGTGCAGGATACAGCCATGCCGATATCGAACTGAAATCCTACGGTTCCAAGGGTGAGGATATGCTGTATGGCGAGGGCGGCCTGCAGAAAATGATTGCACCGAGGTTCCTGGCCGAGGCCGGTGTACGCGGGCGTATCGAGGTGGAAGATGAGTACTTCGACGCCCAGGTATTCGCCGGTATTCACTATGTGTTCGGCCGCGAATACCCGGCGTCCCCGGTTAGCCGGCGGCCGCTGGATTTCTCAAAGATGGCCGTAGCCCCTGCCGATTCTGATGGCGATGGAGTACCCGACAACCGCGATAAATGCCCGGATACCCCGCAAGGAGCCCTGGTGGATGACAACGGCTGCGCCAAGGAGCTGACCCGGGAAATTAAAGAAACCCTGTACGTAGAGTTCGAGCACGACAAAACAGAAGTGCGCCAGTCGTTCTACCCGGAACTGGAAAACCTGGCCACCGTACTGAAACAGTACCCCACGTCCCGCATTCTGCTGGAAGGCCACACCGACAGCACCGGCCCGTCTACCTACAACCAGAAATTGTCCAAGAGCCGTGCTGATGCCGTGATGAAGGTGCTGATCGACCACTTCGGCATCAACGCCGACCGCATCCGCACCACGGGTATGGGCGAGTCCCAGCCGATTGCCACCAACGAAACCGACGCAGGCCGCGCCCAGAACCGGCGGGTGGAGGCGATTGTGTCTGGAGAGCACACGGAGATCATGAAGAGGGCTGAATAATCCAAAACGGGGTCAGACCCCCGATACATTTCACCACTCGAAATGTACCGGGGGTCTGAACCGCCTCCCTTAGAGCCGCTCAACCCTGATCGTGAAATCCTCAGAAATTGCACGGTTGGCGTTGATGTTCCTATCCCTGATACCAATAGCCTCCACATGCAGATAAAGGCGATTGGGATGAGTGTCGTTTATCAACTCGATCTGATGCGAGCACTGGTTTTCACTGGACTGTGCACTCGAAGCCGTATCGAACGGCGTTCTACCGACCTGGTCCTCCGGCAAGGGCTCGCGGATATCCCAATCCCACTGATAGCCCCTGACGACCACCGGTGCAACGCTGGTGCCGCAGGTGTAGCCGCCAATGGTGAAACGATAGCGCCCGGGGCCCGCAATCAGCTGGTAGTAGCTGTCGGTATTTCTGAAGGTACCCCACTCAATTCCGACCAGCCCGGCGTTATCGCCAACAACCAGCGGGTACGGATCTTTCTTGATACCCTGGCTGAGCTGGAACATTCTCACACTGGTGACGGTTTTGTTGGTGGTGCTGCTCAGGCCCAGGTTGTAGCGTCGATCCCCCTCGATGGGCTGAATCATAAACTCCAGAAAATCGCTCACGCTGCCTGACACACTGCGGATAGAGTTATCTCCCGGAGCCCGGCCAAACCTGGCTGTTGCGCCCGAACCGTTATCATTGAAATACATGAGGAAGCCGTAAGAGCCGGAATACGGCACACTTACCGGAATATCCCTGGGTTCCGGGCTGATCGGAATATTAGTGAGGTCGCCCCAGGGGCACAGCACTCCGGCATAGACACAAATGGTTCCTGCCACCCGGTTAGCGCCACTTTCGGTAGCCTGGAATACCCGGCCAAATTCCTGTTGCAGCGCCTTCCGGGCCTGCTCTATCAACGCTGCTTCATTGTTCTGGGCTTCATTGAACATTTTCATCAGGGCTTGCTTACCCGGGCCCTCAGGCCATTCATCTTCCCAGCCGGCATCGGTAACCGCAAAATCTTCTGCCAGTGCATCAACGTCTGCCTGGGTCAGGCCTGCTTTCGCCATAGCGGCCGAATACAACAGCAGCATGTAGCTGTCGCGATCCGTTGCAGGATCGATGCTGTCGAGCAGGTTCAGGTTCTCCGGAGGCGTCATAAGGCCAAACCAGGTCATGATGTAGTCATTCGCCCAACCACGCAGTTCCTCGTAGGTATAACCTTCAGGCAACCAATATTCCATGTAACGGGCGATCAGGTGGGTGAACAGGTTTACGTTTCCTACCAGGGTTTCGTCAGATACATACATGACTGCCCGCAAGCGGAAGGGCTCGGGGGTATAGGCACCGCTGTACTCATTAAAGTAATGACCATTTACCGTCACCATGGCCAGCCCCTGCCAGCCAATTCCTTCGAACCGGATTTTTCCGTCCGCGTCCGTCTGGGTAGACCAGGTTAGCTCGGTCAAACTGCCCTGGCTATCAAGCTCCTGCACTGTAACCGTCGCACCGGTTTGATAAGGGCCCTTCTGGGCATACCCCTCCCCCGCTACCGGCACCAATGGATCAGCCGACTGCATAGGTGGATCAGTTTCTGGGTCGGTTTCGGAGGGGGTTGGAGATTGGGGCTGTGTGGTAGGCGTGGGAGAAGCAACATCATCAGCTCCTGAGGAAGAGCTGTCGCTGTTGCAACCGGCCAGTGCCAGTGCAACCACCAAAGCAAACAGATAGTTAAACACTATGTTTTTCATGACACGTTCCTCTGTGCACAAGTTCAGACCTGCCATCCCCCGGACAAGCCCGACCCACTGCGCAATAGAGTTGTGCCTGATGCGAGTTCACAACTGGCTTCAGCTTAGGTATGGCAGCCAACCGCCAAATTGTCCACTTTTTGTACAGCCGGGTCAGACCCCCGATACATTTCACCACTCGAAATGTACCGGGGGTCTGACCCGCCGTTGTTACCAGGGCTGTTGGTTGAAGTTTTCGGGAATGCCGTAGTAAGGATCGGCAGTGCGCTGGCTCAGCAGTTCAGACTCCAGCACGGGTAGCTGGATTTCACCGGAAACGGTGTAGGCGTTGATGGTTACTGAACTCAGCAGGCCCTGCAAGGGCTCCAGCAATCCTTGAACGGTACTGCCTGGCAGGCCGCTACCGGGGCTGAAGCCGTTGAGCAGCAGTTCGGTAACCTGGCCAACGGTAGCAGTACTCATGAAGTTCATGTTTTCCTGAGATTTGAACGCCATTACACCAACTTTGTCGCCAGGGCGAAGGGCTTCGCCCACGGCCACCAGTTCGTGGTTCGGATAGTCGCCGGGGATGAAGCCGGTGAGCATGTCATCTACCAGCAGGGTCTGTCCGTCCCGGACTACACAAACGCCCATATAGGCCACGCCCAGTCCGCCAACCAGGTCTCCGTTTACCTTGAAGTCACGCAGCCTCGGGATACCCGCCAGTACTTTGCGCTCGCCGGCTGGTACATCGTATATGGTCTGGCACTCCTGAGCGCCTCTCAGGGCCCCGATGTCCATGTGGAATGAACGCCAGGTCTGGTCCAGGCCCATGGCCTGGTCTGCCTCAAAATTCAGGCCTGGCACTTCGTCGGCAATCAGGGCTTTTTCGTTGTCGAGGGTAATACACACGCCGGGAATCTGCTCCAGCAGGCTTTCATCTGCCCCGCGCAGTTTCACGTCAAACCAGATGCGGATGGCCTTGAACATATCCACACCGCCACAGGAAGTGGTGCCATCCACCTGGTTGGCCAGCGGGTTCATGTGGCCGGACTGATTGGAGAGCAGGCGCACATCGCCACCGGCGATTTTCAGGTAGTGGTAGTTGTTGATCGCCTCCTGTAACGGGAAGAGCACATCGCGGTTACCCTGAATCAACAGCGTATCGATCGGGCGCAGTCGGAACGAGGCATCCCCTTCGCGGAACGGCTGCTGGGCCACTTCCAGGGACTTCAGGTAGTGCAGGCCGTTCTGGCTCATAAACTTGAGGATTTCGCCGGTCGGATCTACCGCATCTCGGGTGCGGATGAACGGGAAGAACATGCCCGTACAGGCTTCATCCAGCAGCGGGCTGCGGGATTTTCCGGTCGACAACAGGCACAGCAGGTTGCCCCAGCCGCCTTTGACGGCGCCGTTCGGCATAATGGCTTGCTCCAGGGCGTGCCAGGTGCCTACCGGAACAATGGTGTCTACCCGCTCGTCCAGCGCGGCCAGTGTTAACTGAAAGCCACCGCCGTATGAGCCACCAAACAGGCCCAGCGGGAAGTCTCCCGTGTCATCCACGGCAACCGGCAGGCGACCATCACTCGCCCTTTGGGCAATCCAGTCGATCACCGCCTGAGCATCACGGGTTTCGTGGTACGGGTTCATCACCATAACCTGCCCTTCGGAATCGCCGAAGCCCCGCTGGGAGAAGCTCACTACGATGTAACCACTGTTGTGAAGGTCTGCCAGTACATCATCCAACTGGCCAAACATCGACAGCAGGCCACCGCCCTCGTTGACCGGGCAGTTATAGGGTTTCAGGTGCTCTTCACAATAAGGCTGCTCTGGCAGGCTGGTGAGTTTACTGCCGCCCCAACCGTGGCTGTGCAGAATAACCGGAAGTTTCTCCCCTTCCCGGTGCTCGGGAACGAACACCTGGGCATCAAGCCAGGTGGTAGGGCTGTCCTGGTAATAGCTTGCGGCTTTCACGTCATCACAGGACGGGCCGGAAGCCAGGGGCCGGCCTTCCGGCGCGCATGAGGGCGGGGCATCGGAAATGATCGGCTGAACGTTGGGGAAAGGATCCCGGTTTTCAGTGCGGGTGTCTGTAGCGTAGGCCACCGCTGGTACTACCGGGCCAAACTCGACTTCCGGCGAGGTGTCGCCTGAGCCATTGCCGGCACCGGAATTATTCCCCGGCTGCGCCGATCCAGGTTTCGGGTTTGCAGACGCCTGAACTGACGGCTCAGTAACCGGGTCCGAGCCGGAGTCACCGCCACAAGCCACCAGAGTCAGCGCCACCAGCGGCGCCAGGGCACCCCGTAACGTATTTCTGTTAATCATCGTGCTTTCACCTTTTGTAAACGGGGTCAGACCCCCGATACATTTCACCACTCGAAATGTACCGGGGGTCTGACCCGCCGTTGTTATTGGTTGAGGGACTGGAAGATGCCGGTGCCGCTGCAGGCTTCGCCGTTTTCGTAGTCGGAATTGACAACATTGGCGATCCAGCTGTTGAGGAGTTCGACGGCTTCGGTGTGGCTTACGCTCTTGGCGATGGGCGGCATTTTGCGCTGCGGGTCGTCGGCGTTTTCCACGCGGCAGGAGACGATGGACTGGCCCGGGCTGCCGGGCACCACCACGTGCTGTCGGCCGCAGGAGCCGCCGCCGGTGGCGGTGGGCTTCTTGCAGATGCCGTAGCCGGCGTCGATCTTGCGGTAGTGGTCCAGGTAGTAGCCGGTGTTGGAGGCCGCGCCCTTGTCGTTGTGACAATGCTGGCAGTTTACTTCCAGGTAGGCCCGCAGGCGGGTTTCCACGTCGGCATCGGAGCCGGCGGTGGCACCGCTGTCGCCCGGTACGTTCCAGTGAGGCAGGCGCTCGATGTTGGTGGCGATGCCGCGGCCATCTATCTGCAGGGCCGGCACGTTGGCCAATATGCCTTGATCCTGCCAGTACTTGAGCTGGTTCACCTGCGGGAAACCGCCCTGCCCTTCGGTGCCCATGAAGCGGGATTCCGGAACGTAGGCACGGTTCAGGTTGCGGGGTTTCGGGCCGATGGGCGCGGCGCCCGCTTCCAGGTCGTCGTTGGAGTGGCAGGTGATGCACTGGTTCTGGTTGGGAATGGCGTAGCTGTCGGTGGAGCCGGCCAGCAACTTGCCGGTGTGCTGGTCTTCATAGTGCCAGCTTACGCTGCGGGTTTCGCCGCCCGGCACCAGTTTGGCTACTTTCTTGCCGCTGTCGTCGGTGCTCCAGCTGTAGGTGGGGCCGCTCCAGACTGCCTTGCCACTCTGGGAGGTGCGCTTGATCAGCAAGCGGGTTTCCACCAATTCTTCGGTGCCGTTACTTTCGTCGGTGAAGGCGAAGGTTTTGGCGATCACGGTGCCATTCGGGAAGTGAATGGTGCCGTTCAGGTTGCCACCGTTCTGGCCATCCATATACACCGCCTTGGTGCCGGGTGGGATGAACGCAACCCGGTACTTGGTGGCATAGTCAGAAAACAGCTTGGAGTTGAGCACGAACGGCACGCCGCCTTCATGGGGCATGCTGCGCGGGTCTTGCGCGTTGGCGAACAGGTTGTACTGGTCCAGGCGCGGGCAGTCGACAACCAGGGCTTCACGGTTTATTTCACCCGGTTTCACCGGCGCTTCACACAGCTGGTTGATGTATTCCTGGGTGGGTGCCGGGTCTACTGAACCGCTGCGTTCGAACGGTGGAATGGTTACCCGGGGCAGGCTGGCCAGGGTGCGGCCGAAACGGGCGCTGCAGTCGTGATCTTCCAGCTCGGTGTCCGCGAAGAATTCGAGCGGGCCGGTAAGCGTGTCCTGCAGCCCTTGCCACGAAAAGATCGCACCCAAGTCAAAATCCACAACATTCAATACCAGTTCCAGGCCACGCATACCGTGGAAATTGATGTAATCCTGGCTGTCTGACGACATCTCGTTGTTGTAGATGCACGAACCCCACTCCGGCAGCTTGCGCTCGCCCTGTGCGTTGAACTTGTAGGCGTTGTAATGGCAGGCCGGGTTCGGATGCTCGTTGGTGTGGATGGGCTTGCCGTTTTCATCTTTAGGCACCGGCTGGCCACTGGCATCCACCGGGTACGGGCACTCGGCATCGTAGTCATCCAGCAGTCCATCCCACACAATGTGGGCACCCTTGCCCGGGTTATGGATGTTCTTGATGCCAATCAGCGTGGGCAGCAGGGTTTCCACCTCGCCTTCGCCGATCACTTTCTCCAGGTTCGGAGCCGGCAAATCGAAGCCGGAGTTCTTCATGACGTTGTTGTAGATGTGCAGGCCTTCGGTATACGGGTCCAGCTTTTTGTCCGAGGTCTTGCCCTTGCCATCAATCAGCTCGTAGCTGGTGTAGATCACCGCTGCGGTGCTGTTGTCTTCGAACACGTTGTCGTACACCTCGATGTTGTCGTAACCGAGGGTAATAAACCCGGTACCCCGGGGCACGGCAGACACCAGGCCACTGTGGGCGAAATTGTAGGTATTGTTGTTGCGGGAGACGTTGTTCAGCATCACCGAGGTGTCTCCGTACTGGGTGATGTTTTCCAGGTCGTAGATCAGGAAGCCACCGGTGTTACATTCCGCCAGGTTGTTGTCGTACTCGCCGCCCTGGACGTTTTCGATCTCAAAGCCCATCACGTTATAGGCCGCGCGGCTGTTCCTGATGATGGCGGTGTTGGTCTGGCCAACGTAGATGCCGGCGTCTGAGGCACCGATAGATTCGGAGTTATCCACCAGGATGTTCTCGGATTCCACCGGGTAGATGCCGTAACGGCCGCTGTCGGAACTGGGCACGTAATCCGGTGCCGGGTCGCCTTCGTTGAACGGCGGGGTGGTGCATTCCACCTGCAAGCGGGAGGCGTAGTTTTCCCGGGTAATGGGTTCACCACCACCGGACCAGATGGCCCGCACGTTCAGCAAAGTACCCCACTTCACGCCCTTGAGCTTGAAGGCATCGCCTGGTGAGTCGAGGATAGTGAGATCCTTCACGGTGATACCCCGAACGTTCAGGGCTTCCAGGCCGGTTACGTTATCGCTGTCGCGAAAGTTGAGGACGGTTTCATCCTTACCACAACCACGGATCTCTACATCTTCCGTAGCCTGGATCAACAGGCCGTGGTACAGGTCGAAGTAACCACAACCAAACTCCAGGGCATCTCCCGGGCGCAGCTGGATCATCGCCGCCACCATGTCTTCGGTGGCCTGTTCACCGGGTTCCACCTTGAATACCCTGCCTTCGCTGAACCTGGCGACGTTTTCTTCCTGCTCCGGCGAGTTATCACTCTCTGCGGCAGGACTGCCGGTGGAGCCTCCCGAGCCGCCAAAGCAGCCGCTCAGGGAAAGCAAAGCGCTGATGCCCAGCACTGTCGCGCCGGTGCGCCAGGGCAAGTGAGTTCTGGTTGTGAATTTCATAGCAATCGCGTCCTTTTTAAAGGGGGGCGTTTTCGATGCGTTCCCACATCCGGAGGTAGGCCTCGGCGGAGGTGAAGAGCTGGTTTACGGCTTCGTCGACCTGTTCTTTCGGGCGATCGGTGTTGAGGATCATGTCGGCGATCTGGTCCGGGTAGAGGCCGTAATGGGCCACGCCGCGGCCGTCGTACAGGCCGAATTCGCGGTCGCCAGTTTTTTGTTTGTGAAAGATCACTCGGCCATCAACCGATTCGAACGGGTACAGGCGGGCGTCGTCTTCCGGGGTACCGGGGTTACTGGCTAGCTGAGCGATACCGTTGACGTCCGAGGCGAAGCCGGCGCCACCGAAGGGGCCAACCTTGAGGTTTTCGGTGCGGGGGCGGTTGCCGTCGCGCAGCAGTTTGTCAACCCAGTTCTCACGGGTGCCACCAAATGAAGCGGTAATGCCACCCTGGCTGGCAATGCGGTCGCGCAGGGCTTCGGTGCCGCCCCAGCTGCCGTGGCTGTTGATCACCGGGTAATCCAGCCGGCCGGTAATGTCGAGGATGCGAGCGGCGGCCTTGCGGCTGATGTGGTCGGTTTCAATCATCATCTTGCGGCGAATCAGCTCCTGGATCAGGAAATCGCCCAGGTCCGTCAGGCCTCGGCGGTTACACAGGTGTTCAGTACCCTGGCGCGGGTCCAGCGCTCGCAGCTGTTCCGGGGTTTCCGGGAAGCGGTCACCGATGTAGTCCATCTGGAACAGCAGCTGATCGAGGATGCCGAAGGGCTGCATGGCTGCATTCTGGTCGGGTTCGTCGCCAACAAACTCAGTGCCTTCCGGGCATTCCTCGAATTCGATGGTGTGGCCGGTTTCCAGCAGGTTGCCGGCATAGAGCACCGGGCCAATGCCGACACCGGAGGTCAGATCGGGCAAGTGGCCGCCAAAGGCGTTATCGAACTTGTGAACCGGGAAAATGTTGCGCACACCCAGTTGGTACAGCTTGTCCAGCCGCTCCACGATGTCTTGCCGGGTACATTCGGCCACATCCAGGAATTCGCCGCACTTAAGCACCTTGGACATTTCAATGCCCAGTACCACCGCCAGCTTGCCATCACTAATAACTTCACGGGCTTCGCCGGAGCTGGTCACAATCTGGAACCAGCCTTCGCCGGGGCCACCATGCTGGGCGTCGATGTAGTCCTGCATTTCATACATGCGCTGGATCTGCAGGAGGATGGACTCCATCGGGTCGCAGTCATTCTGCTTCTGGGGATTAATGCGGCACAGAATCTCGTTGTGTACCAGGTGGTTCACCAGGATTTTCATGCCGGAATAGTGGGCCCGCTCAAGCCAGCGGTAGTAGCTCTGGTGGTGTTGCAGGGAGTTGTACCGGGGCCAGTCGTTAAAGCTTGGCCAGCCCTGGGTATCGTGGGGGCCTGTGCCGCTGGTGACCAGTTCCAGGAAGCCGGTGGTGCCCCAGGGGCCGTGGGCAACTTCGCAGTCTTCCAGCGCATGGGTTACGCCGAATTTGTGGAAGGGTGCGCCGTAGTTGATGCGCCCGCCAATGAACTCGTAGGCGGAAATATGGGAATGGGTATCCACGTAGCCGTAGATATCGTCGTTATCGATGCCCTGGATGCCTTTGAAGCGATCTACTTCTTTCAGGTAGATGGCCGGGCCACGGTGGCCGGCCACCTCCAGGTTCAGGCCAGCTTCCGGGTATTCGATGCAGCCTTCGGCTTCAGTGAAGGTAAAGGTATTGGCGGCATTGCGCAGGGACGGCGACGAGAGTGTTAACCCCTCTTCCGAGGTGCCTAACAGAAGACCCGTGACCGCCGAGGTCATGGTGTACTGGTCTGCAGCTTCATGCTTGTTCAGTTTCCAGACCGCCAGGTCACTGGGTCGGTCGACTGCGGCCAGTCGGGGCAGCAGGTCTACATTACCCAGTTGCCCGCCGGCAAAATCCAGACTTTCACCCAGCTCCCGAAGGATGCCGCCCAATGGCAGCACCGGATCCAGCACCAGGTTGACGGTATCTCCCAGCCCGGACACCAGGTAACTGAGTTCACCAATGAAGTGCCCGCCGGTATCCAGGAACTCACCGCCCGGATCGCTGATGCCCAGCAACTCAAACTGGCCAACCTGGCTGTCTTCCCGGGAGAAACCGGACATCATCAGGTAAGAGCCCAGCTCGGTGGGCCGCATGGTGAAACGGGCGGCCTTTCCGGCATCCGGAGTTACGCTGTACTGGCCATCAGCTACCTCGGATACATACAGGCCATCCGCCTGCAGGCTGTAGCAACCGTTGGCAAACTGGTAACGGGTATCTTGCCAGGCGTAGGCACGGGCCTCAGGCTGCGAACCGGGGCCGGCCTGGGGCGGATTCTTTTCGTCAGGCTGTTGTGCCACGGCGTCGCTCTGATCAGCAACCGCATCGGAGCCTCCATCGCCCCCTCCACAACCGGACAAAGCCAGAACCAAACCGGCTAACGCAAAACATGCCAGACCACGCGGGCGGAACTCAGCAGCCACAGCAGACCTCCTGTTCGGGGTAATCCCCGTTTTTGTTTTTGATTATGATCTGTATCGTACTGCAGTACGTATACTTACTTATTCATCATGCCGGATAAAGTAATAGGTCGTCACGTAAGGACGGCGGTCATATCGGGCCAAATTCAAATGAGCGTTCGAATCTACAGGTTTTTCAGCATACTGTGCGAGCATCGCCGGTTTACAAAGTTTGATAATCGCCCCTAATATGCTGATTCAACGACATACAAATACAAAAGGTTTTCCGCAATGATCAGTCTTGTCGTAAACGGAGAAAAACGGTCCCTGGATGTAGACTCAGACACCCCGCTGCTGTGGGTGCTCAGAGACGAACTGAACCTGAAAGGCACCAAGTTTGGATGTGGTGCAGGGCTTTGCGGTGCTTGCACCGTGCACGTGGACGGAACCCCCACCCGCGCATGCCAGACTCCGGTAGAGGCCGTAAACGGTCAGGAGATCACCACCATAGAAGGCCTCAGCAAAAACGGTGAACTGCACCCGTTGCAGCAGGCCTGGGTAGAACATGGTGTGCCCCAGTGCGGTTACTGCCAGTCTGGCCAGATCATGACCGCCGCCCACCTGCTGGAGCAGAACCCTTCCCCCAGCGAAGACGATATTGTGAACGCGATGGCCGGCAACCTGTGCCGTTGCGGCACCTATCACCGAATTGTCGAAGCGGTTAAATCGGCGTCTTCCACCTGATAACAAGAATTCGAGGCTGTACCCATGGCGATGAACCGACGGGACTTTCTGAAAGTGTCCACCAGCGCATCCGGTGGACTGGTGTTGTCACTGTCACTGCCCGGCTGTGCCACTGTTGATACCGGCTACTCCGAAAACGCCGGTACCTGGCGCCCGGATGCCTGGCTGGAAATCCAGGACAACGGAAACATCTACTTCACCCTGGCCCGGGTTGAGATGGGCCAGGGCACCTACACTGGCCTGACCACGCTGATTGCCGAAGAGCTGGACGTAGAGCCGGCTTCTATCAAGCCCCGCTTTGCACCGGTAGCGAAGGAATACCTGAACCCTGCCTACAAGCTTCAGATTACCGGCGGCAGCACCAGTGTTGCCACCTCCTGGGAACCCCTTCGCCGGGCCGGCGCAGAAGCCCGCTATATGCTGATGATGGCAGCAGCGAAGGTCTGGCAGGTAGAAACCGACAACTGCAGCACGCAGGATGGCCGTGTGGTACACCCCAACGGCATCGACAGCCTGCCCTACGCCAGGCTGGCATCACTGGCAGCCAGTGAAATTCCCCGTATCGAGGTTCCCTTGAAGCCCCGCAGCGAGTGGAAGTACATCGGCAAGCAGATGAAACGGCTGGATGCCGAAGCCAAGTCCACCGGCACCGCGGTGTACGGCATTGATATCGAACAGCCGGGCATACTGTATGCAGTGGTTACCCGCCCGCCCCGCTATGGCGCGAAGGTGAAATCTTTCAACAAGGCGGATGTCACCATCCATTCCGGCGTAAAGGATGTCTTCGAGATTGACCGGGGTGTGGCGGTGGTCGCCACCTCCTACTGGCGTGCCCGTAAGGCCCAGAAAGCCCTGCAAGTAGAATGGGATAACGACGACGCCATCACCCTGTCGACAGAGAGCGTGTTCCACCATTACTACAAGGATTCGGAACAGGATGCCGGTGTCAGCGAACGGGAAGACGGCGACTATGTGCAGGCCGAAGAGCAAGCCGGCAAGGTTCTGCACGCTGACTACGAACAGCCCTACCTCGCCCACTTTGCCATGGAGCCCATGAATGCCACCGCCTGGTACAAGGGCGACGCCATGGAAGTCTGGGCATCCACCCAGGCCCCGGACCTGGGGCGCATTGCCGCTGCCCGGGCCTGCGATCTTTCACCGGGCGACATCAAGGTACACACCACGTTTCTGGGCGGCGGCTTTGGCCGTAGGCTGACCAACGATTACATCGAGGAAGCCGCTGCCGTGTCTTACCGCATGAAGGCCCCGGTGAAGGTGATCTGGTCCCGGGAGGAAGATACCCAACACAGCCCCTGCCGCCCGGCCATGCTGCATCGGATGCGGGCCGCGGTCAGCGGCAACAAACTCGAAGGCTGGCACCACCAGATTGTCGGGCCGCAGATCCTTGACTGGTATATCACCAACGCGGCCCCGGCCCAGTATCCCTGGGCTCCGAAAATGCTTTACAACACACTCGGGCGGGTGGGCCTGGCTGCCGAAGGGCTAGCCACGCCGAAAGATGTCTCCGCCATTGAAGGGGCCATCGACTATCCGTATCAGGTGCCTAATGTGGAGCTGCGACATACCCACAGCGACCCGGGCTTCCCGATTACCTGGTGGCGTTCGGTGGGTTACTCCCATAACGGCTTTGCCGTGGAAACCTTTATGGACGAAATCGCCCATGAACTGGGTGAAGACCCCATGGCGTTCCGCCGGGCCAGGCTTCAGAACCAGCCCCGGCACCTGCAGGTACTCGACCGGGTGGCAGAGATGTCCCGCTGGAACAGCACCAGTGCTTCCGGGCGCGCCAGGGGCGTGGCAGTCTTCCAGAGCTTCGGTACCTTCGTAGCCCAGGTGGTTGAAGCGAGCATTGAAGGCGGCGAGATCAAGGTACACAAGGTATGGTGCGCCGTGGATTGCGGCCAGGTGGTAAACCCGTCGGTGGTAAGCGACCAGATCAAGGGCGGCATTCTGTTCGGCCTGTCAGCAGCGCTGTGGGGCGAGATCACCCTGGCAGATGGCAAGGTGCAGCAGAGCAACTTCCACGATTACCCGGTGATGGCCATGCACAACTTGCCAGATGTTGAACTGGATATCGTAGACAGCAACGAGGCACCTACCGGTGTCGGCGAGCCCGGGGTTCCACCGGTTATCCCTGCTCTGGGCAACGCCCTGTTCCGGCTGACCGGCGTTCGCCAGCGCAGGCTGCCCCTGAAAGCCACCGGCTGAAGTTCCTGACACCTCAACTGAAAAGAGCCCCGACCGGGGCTCTTTTCGTTACTGCTTATGCTGGCAAAACTTACTGCCAGATAACCGGTTTCTTCTGTCCGTACCAGGCGTCTACCTTCTGCTGGTAGGTGTCTTCCACCACGTTACGCTTGAGCTTCAGGGTCGGGGTCAGGAAGCTGTTCTCGATGGTCCACTCGTCTTGCATCACGATAATGAACGCCAGCTGCTCGTGGGGATCAACCTGCTTGTTGATGTCCTGGATGAGCTGCTTCAGGCTGTCCTCGATTTCCTGTTTCAATGCTGCATCGTCTTGCACCTGGGGCCGCAGCTCTTCGTTCAGCATCACCATGGCAAAGGGCTGGGTCTGGTTAGCACCGGATGCACAGCACACCTCGATGGACTCATGGGCCATCAGCAGGTTTTCCAGCTTGGCGGGCGCAATGTACTTACCCTTGCTGGTTTTGAAGATTTCCTTCAGTCGGCCGGTAAGCTTCAGGCGCCCCATCTCGTCGATCTCGCCCTTGTCACCGGTTCTGAGGAAGCCATCTTCGGTGAAAGCTTCCACAGTTTTCTCGTCATCCTTGTAATAACCCATCATGGTGGCCGGGCTCTTCACCTGGACTTCGCCCTGCTCGCTGATGCGGGTTTCTACCCCTGGCAATGCTTCGCCCACGTAGCCGGTGCGGGTGCGGCCCGGCTTGTTCATGTGGGAATAGGCAAAGTTTTCAGACATGCCGTAGCCTTCCAGCAGCTCCAGCCCCAGGTTGCGGTACCAGTCCAGCACATCGTGGGACAAGGGCGCGGAGCCAGAGCCAGCCAGCTTTACCTGGTCCAGGCCCAGGTTCTTCAGCACCTTCTTCTTGATCAGTTTGTTCACCAGCGGGATCTTCAGCAGGCGGTCCAGCTTGTGCTTGGGCACCTTCTGCAGCACGCCGTGCTGAAACTTCACCCACAAGCGAGGTACAGACAGGAACAGCGTGGGCCGCGCCCGCTGCAGATCCTGCACGAAGGTATCCAGGGATTCGGCAAAGAACAGCTGAAAACCAGCGTACAGCGAACCCAGCTCGACAAACGTACGCTCGAACACATGGGCCATGGGCAGGTAAGACAGCATACGCTCATCCGGCCCCACATTCAGGGTTTTGATGCCGCCTTCTGCGGCAAAGGCCATGTTGTCGAAGCTGAGCATCACACCCTTGGGCCGCCCGGTACTGCCGGAGGTATAAACAATGGTGGCCAGCTCTTCCGCATCCCGCACCGGGTTGCCCTGCAGTGGCTCGTTGCCGGCAACAATTGTGTTCCAGGTTTCATAGTTGTTGGGCGGGCTGAGCGGGTACGAAATGCAACGCACAGACTCCGGAACACCCGGCTTCATGCTCGGCCAGTCATCCAGCTTACCCACAAACAGCACTTCACAGCCGGCGTGGTTGAGTACGTAGTTCACCGTGTCGGCATTGAGCATCGGGTACAGGGGCACAGAAATATGCCCGGCCAGCCAGATGGCCCAGTCGGTCATGATCCAGTGGGCGCAGTTCTTGGAGATGATCCCGATCCGGCTCTTCTCCGGCAGGTCCAGAGACTTCAGGTAAGCCGCCATGCGCCGGGCTTCGTCCACCGCGCGGCCCCAGGTGAATTCATCCACCGTGCCGTCGCCCATGGGCTGGGTCATGTAGAGCCGGTCTTTGTGGTTGTTTTCCCACTGGTAAAGCATATCCAGTGGCAGCTTGGCGTTGGTGCTCATGGTTCTTCCCTCTCGCACTGAAGGTTCATTGTTAGCGTTCTGTATAGTTTAACCCTTCAAATACTGTATGAATTGACCGCAAAGCCGGACTTCGGAAACATTGGGGTCAGGCCGGACAGTATTCGACTTTTGTTTAATACCGTAAACAGGTAATCTGGCAGCCACAACCAACAAAAAGAGCATGACGATGGCCAGCTACACCATTGAAATTGATGAAACTTTTGATGTACCAAGGCGAAAAGTCTTCGCCCTGTTTGCCGACCATCACCGTTTCGGGAAAATGATCGGTGCTCCGGTAAAACGCATCAAAGACAGTGACCAGGCCGATCCGAACGGTACCGGCTCGGTACGTAAAATCGGCATTGGCCCCCTGTCCCTGCAGGAAACCGTACTGGTTTTCGAGCTGGACTCGCTGATTGAATACACCATCACCAGCCTTAGCCCGATTCGAAATCATATGGGGCGTATTCGTTTTTATGACACGCAGGAAGGTCAAACCCGGGTCAGCTATACCATCACCTTCGAAGATATCGTGCCGTTTTCAGGCAAGGTGGTCAGTGCAGCGCTGGAGCAGGGCCTGAAGCGTGGCATCCGCCGGGTTCCGGAGCTGGCGTAGCCATAGCAACAATCCGTTACTTGATGAATATCAGATAATTGACCTGTGGCAAGGCCCGGCTTCCCGCCGTTCGGTAGTCTCCAAACCTTATTGCAATATCCGGCCATGGCGGTGCATGAGCACCGTTGTCATGGCCTGTAACTTATTGTTGTGCGGGAGACCCTAATGGCAGTTGAGCCGATCGTTTTGTTCGACAACGGGCACCACAAGTGCCTGATGTTTGATTCCCTGGTAACCGGCGAGGGCGTGCAGTCCAACCAGTTCCTGATTGTAGATGGTGACCACGAAGCCCTGCTTGATCCCGGCGGAGACCTTACCTATACCCCGCTGTCGGTGGCTGCCTCCAAGTACATGAACATCCGTGAGATGGACTATGTATTTGCCTCCCACCAGGACCCGGACATCATCGGTGCCATTGACCGCTGGATTGTGCACACCAAGGCCAGCATCGTAACCTCCAAGCTGTGGGCCCGTTTCCTGCCCCACCTGGTGTCCAGTTACGTAACCAACCAGCTCAGCGGCAGCGTGTACGATCGCATCATCAGCATTCCGGACCAGGGTGCGAAAGTGCGTTTCGGCGACTCCCATATCCAGTGTCTGCCAGCCCACTTCATGCACTCTGTGGGCAACCTGCAGTTCTATGATCCGGTATCAAAGATTCTGTTTTCCGGCGACCTGGGCGCCTCTCTGGGTGGTGAAGACGACCACAAACCGGTGGAAGACTTCGACAACCACATCCAGCACATGATTGGCTTCCACCGCCGGTATATTGCCTCTAAAAAGGTGTGCCAGCTGTGGGCCAACATGGTTCGCGATATGGACGTAGCCATGATCGTGCCCCAGCACGGCAAGCGTTTTGAAGGGCCGGCCATGGTTGACCGCTTCCTGAACTGGGTCAGCAGCATGGACTGCGGCATCGACCTGATGACCCAGGACAACTACCGTCCGCCGGTCGATTTTGTGTGATTTCCCCGGTTTCCGCAGGGATGCGGAAACCTCCTTCTGCATTCCTTGCGCAATCACCCCTGTCGCAAATCCCTCAGGTTCAGTAAAATCCCGCTTTTGATCGTAAATCCGAGAGGCACCAACGATGGGCAGAGCCTACCAGAACCGTAAAGAATCCATGGCCAAGACGGCCGCGGCTAAAACCAAGGTTTACAGCAAATACGGCCGGGAAATCTACATGAGCGCCAAGTCTGGCGGCCCCGACCCCCAGGCCAACCTGTCGCTTCGCGGCCTGATCGAGCGCGCCAAGAAAGACCAGGTCCCCACACACGTTATTGAAAAAGCCATCGAGAAGGCCAAGGGCGGCGCGGGTGAAGACTACTCGACAGCCCGTTACGAAGGTTATGGCCCCGGCAACTGCATGGTGATTGTCGACTGCCTGACCGACAACCCCAACCGCACCTTCGGCGACGTTCGCCTGGCCTTCACCAAGACCAAGTGCAAGATCGGCACCCCCGGCGTGGTTGCCCACATGTTCGACCACTGCGCTATTTTCGCGTTCAACGGCCAGGATGAAGAAGCCGTTCTTGAAGCGCTGATGGAAGCCGATGTTGACGTGACCGACATCGAAAATGAAGACGGCAAGATCACCGTATTCACGCCCAACACCGAATACGCCAAGGCCAAACAGGCACTGGAAGCGGCCTTCGAAGGCATCGAGTTCGATGTGGACGAGATCCAGTTCCTGCCGAAGACCACTACGGTTGTTCAGGGCGACGATATTCCCCTGTTCGAGAAGTTCCTCGACATGTTGAACGATCTGGACGACGTTCAGAACGTGTTCCACAACGCGGAACTGCCGGAAGAGGAATAACCCTCTCCCGTTTAGCTGTCACCGGAGCGCAGTATGGCTGGCACAGGCAACACACAGGCCCCGCGGGTGGTTATCCTGAAAACAGGGAGCACCTATCCGCAAATCAAGGATCAGTTCGGAGACTTTGATGCCTGGTTTACCCGTGGCTTGTCCAGCCAGTTGCAACTGACTGTCGTCGACGTAACCCGTGCTTCACCTCCGGGCCACCCCTCGGACTGGCAAGGCATCGTTATCACCGGCTCGCCGGCCATGGTCAGTAACCGGGAACCCTGGAGCGAGCAAGCAGCCCACTGGGTGCGCCAGGCAGTAGAAGACAATGTTCCGCTTCTGGGTGTCTGCTACGGCCACCAGCTTCTGGCACATGCCATGGGCGGCAAGGTGGATTACCATCCCAAAGGCCGTGAAACCGGCACCCGACTGGTTCGCCTGTTTGCTGCTGCACAGAGCGATCCCCTGTTCAGCCAGCTTCCGCAAACCTTTCCGGCTCAGCTGACTCACAAGCAATCTGTGCTGGAGCTACCCCCTGGCGCTGTTTTGCTGGGCGAGTCCGACTTTGAGCCGCACCAGGCTTTCCGGGTCGGTGACAATGCCTGGGGTGTGCAGTTTCACCCCGAGTTCACCGAACACATCATGAAGGCGTATCTGGAAGTCCAGTACCCTGACCTTCAGGCCGAAGGGCTGGATGCCAATGGCTTGATGGCCTCGGTGCAACCGGCCGACGACGCAGCCCGCCTGCTGCAGCTGTTTTCGGAACGGATCCTCCGTCACAGCGAAACCTGAGCCAGGCGCCCCACACTCAAAGGAATGATGCTGCCATGACAATGAAGTTACTCGCCGCAGCCCTGTTATTGATTCTGGTCAGCCTCGGGCTATGGCACACCTGCAAGCCCTTGCCGGCCGGCCTTGCCTATCAGGGCGATGTTCTGCCCCTCGAAGCGCCTGAACTGCTGACCGACACCACCCTGCACTTCCCTGATGGCCGCTCCGAGCTGGACCACGAAATTTTCGACGAGATGTTCCGGCTGATCGGACAGGCCGAAACATTCATCCTGCTGGACATGTTCCTGTTCAACAGCACCGGCCCCGAAGACAAGGGATTACGGCCCCTGGCACAGCAGACCGTCGATGCACTGGTTGCCCGAAAGCAATCGCAGCCCGACATCGACATTGTGGTCATCACAGACCCGCTTAACACCTTTTACGGCGGCACCCGATCGACGCTGTTCGAAGCCCTCGAAAATGCCGGCATTCAACTGGTCATCACCCGGCTGGAACCCCTGCGGGACAGCAACCCGGCCTGGTCATCATTATGGCGGCTCTGCTGCCAGTGGCTGAGCAACAACCCCGATGGTGGCTGGCTGCCCAACGCACTGGGCACGGAGCCCGCCACCGTTCGCAGCTACCTGGCCCTGCCCAACTTCAAGGCCAACCATCGCAAGGTACTGGTTGCCGACGAGGGAGATCGCTTCCGTGCTGTGATCACCTCCGCCAACCCCCACGATGGCAGCAGCCGGCACAGCAACACCGCCCTGGCCTTCGATGGCCCGGCAGTCACCGATGTGGTTCGCAGCGAACGCGCGGTTATGCAGATGTCCGGCGCAGATACCGCCACAATTGACCGTTGGATCAACACATTGGAGGCCATGGCCGGCGAACACCAGGAATCCGGCAGCAGCATTCAGGTACTCACTGAATCCGCCATCCGGGACAAGGCCCTGGCGATGATTGACCAGAGCCAGCCCGGGGAAAGCCTCGACATGGCCATGTTCTACCTCTCCCACCGCCCTGTCATCGAAGCCCTGATAGCCGCTCAGCAACGGGGCGTGAGCGTCCGGCTGTTGCTGGATGCCAATAAAGACGCCTTCGGCCACGAGAAGAACGGCATTCCCAACCGCCCGGTGGCTAACGAGTTGAACCAGGCAGGAGTTGCCGTCCGCTGGTGTAACACCCACGGGGAGCAGTGCCACAGCAAGCTGCTGATCCGAACCCGTAGCGATGGCCAACAGGAAATGCTACTGGGCTCTGCCAACTTCACCCGGCGCAACCTGGACGACCTGAACCTGGAATCCAACGTATGGGTGCAGCTCCCGGCCGACCACCCCGTTGCCACTAAGGCGACTGATTACTTCGAGCTGCACTGGAACCATGGCCCGGACAGCAACCCGGTACTCAGCCTGCCGTGGGCAAGGTGGCAGGAGGCCTCCAGGTTCCGTTACTGGCAGTACCGGGTGATGGAAGCCACAGGGCTTTCCACTTTCTGAGGAACCCTTTCTTCTTGGTGAACGTTTTGTATGTTGAACAGCGACACAGTTCAAACTAGTGTCTTTGTAAACAACTGAGAAAGGAGTCTGTAATGAACGCCATGCGACGTTACACCAAGCAGTTTTCTCTGGTGATGGCCCTGCTGATGGCCTTTGCCACCACCTTCTCCGTTTCTGCCCACGCCGGCATGGTGGGCACCGGTGAGCTGATCCAGCAACAACAGACCGAGCTCGACCGGCAACAGCTGCTGGAGATGCTGGAACAGCAGGAAGTGAAAGAAAAGCTGTCCGAGCTTGGTGTCAGTGAAGACCAGGTGGCCGAGCGCATCCAGAACCTGACCCCCGCCGAACTGGCAGACTTCGAGCAGCAACTGGCCGAAGCACCCACCGGTGAAGGGGTTGTCGGTGTGATCGTCCTGTTCCTGCTGGTGTTCATCATCACCGACATGCTGTGCGCCACCGATCTCTTCTCGTTCATTAACTGTATCCGGTAAACCACCGAACCATGCTCAGGAAGCTCTCCGGTTTCAGCAGGTTGATGGCCCTCACGGGCCTGGTCCTGCTGGCCGGCTGCGCAACTACCCCGCCCTGGCCCGAACCATCAGCCATCAACAGTGATGCGAGGCCCGCATCGACCTTGCTGAAGGAAGTGCCCTTCTATCCCCAGGAAAAGTACCAGTGCGGCCCGGCATCGCTGGCCACCATGCTCAACAGTCAGGGGCTGTCCACCGATCCGGACATCCTGAAAGAGCTGGTGTACATTCCTGACCGGGAAGGCTCATTGCAGGTGGAGATGGTGGCCGGGGCGCGCTCCCACAATATGGTGGTGTATCCACTGCAACCGGAAATTGATGCCGTACTGGCGGAAGTTGCGGCTGGCAACCCGGTACTGGTCATGCAGAACCTGCGCTTCAACTGGTGGCCGCAATGGCACTTTGCCGTGGTGGTGGGCTTCGACGCCCGGGAGGAGGAGCTGGTGCTGAACACCGACACCCGCCAGCATTACCGGATGCCCTACAAAGCCTTTCACGCAACCTGGAACAGGGCTGAACGGTGGGCCGTGGTGATCCTGCCTCCAGACACGCTACCGGCAACCGCCGAACCCCTGCCCTGGCTGCGGGCCGCCCATGACCTGGAAACCACCGGTCACAGCCGTGCGGCACGGGAGGCCTACCAGACCGCGCAAACACGCTGGCCCGAACACTCTGCCCCGATCATGGCACTTGGTAACCTGGCCTATGCGCAACAACAGCCGCAACAAGCGATCGAGCACTTTCTGAAAGCTGTGAAGCTATTCCCGCAAGCCCCTGAAGGCTGGAACAACCTGGCCTATGCCCTGTCGGCCAATGGCTGTCCTGAAACAGCCGGGAAAGCCCGGGGTTGCGCAAGCGCCCTTGCCCCTGACCGCTTCAAAAATAAAGCAGACAACCTGCCCGGCCCCATCCAAAACGCCACGCAGCAATGCCCGGCCATTCCCCAATGTCCCGCCGAGGCGCCTTGAACCGGGTCAGGCCCGCTTTCGGAACAGCGCAACATCCTTTCTCGGCACCTCCAGCTCCCAGCCGAAATGTGCGGCCAGCCAGGCAAAGGTTTCTTCCCGGTAGAACACCACGTGGGTCGGGTCTCTGCGGTAATGCCAGGTGGCAAAGCGGTCATCAGCGTTCTGGAAACAGGTCATGATACCCAGCCAGCCTCCGGGCTTTACCAAGGTATCGAGCTGTCTGAATACCTGGGCAGGCTGGTGCAGGTGTTCCACGACTTCGGTACAGGTCACAAAATCATAGGCCTGGTTCAGCACTTCCCTTTCTGGTCTGAAGAAGGGATCGTAAACCGCCATCGGGTAGCCAGCCTCCTCAAACATGCTAGCCAGCGCGGGCCCGGGACCACAGCCAAAATCCAACCCGTGGGCGCCCGGGGAAAGCTTTGCCAGTAGAGGCCCGACAAGCTTTGACAGAAACTTTCGATAGCCCGGGTCCTCTGGCTGATTATCGTGCAACTGGTAGACAGCCCGTTCCTCCTGCTCAGACAAGTAGAACCCCGGCGCCATCAGGGTTGCCTGGCAAGTGCCACAACGCAGGTAAAGTTTGCCTTCTACCTCCATAAACGGTGCGAGTGTGCGGCTCTCACAAACCGAACAGCACTCGGACAACTCTGTATTGGATGCTGTGGCACCACCTGAAATCATGGGAGACAAACCTGTCTGAAGTTTCATTGTCATATCCGGCCATGCGGCCAATTTGTGACCAGTTGCCGGATATCCACCGTAACACCGCGCCTATACTAACCCCGTACACAGCCTCGGCACAGAGACGGAAACATGGATTCGTTGAACAACCTTGCACTGGAGGTGCCGATCATCTCGGCCCGCTATGCCCGCCGTTTTATCCGGTTTATGGAAAACCGCGGCGTTAAACGCCACGCCATCATGGCGGAAACCGGCATTACCGACGACCTTCTGAACAACCCTGATGCCAACGTAACCATGAGCCAGGTGCTGCTCCTGCTCCGCCAGGCCGACTGGCTGATGCACGACGAACGGGCCGCCTTCGAATTCGGACAGCAGCTGGACCTGCCCAGCCACGGCTTGCTCGGCTTTGCCGTGCTCGGCCAGGAAAATCCCCGTCGCCTGGTCAGCATGATTGTTCAATACCTCCGGGTGGGCTTGCCACTGATGGATATGGAGCTGGAATCCAGCGGCTCCACCATTCGCATCCGGTTGATCGATACCTGGGGAGTGGGCGATCTTCGGCCCTGCCTGACCAAGATCTACATGGGCAGTATTCACCGGGTCTCCTCCCAGGTATGCAGCCATTTCACCTTTCAGTTCGACTTCCCGGGCAAAGCCAGCCAGGAAGACTGGCAATTGCTGGCACCAGACAGCGAGTTCGAATTCGATGCCGGCATCAGCCAGGTGATCATGCCCCTGAACGGCACCCCGATTCGCAAAGACGACGCCAGCCTGGAATTCCTGGTGGCCAGGACCCGGCACGGTGCCCGGGAGACACCCCGGGAAGCAGACGAGACCGTTATGCAGGTACGGGAACTGATCATGAGCCAGCCCGGGCGCCCCTGCACCACCGAGAATATCGCCCGCCGCCTGGAGATCAGCCCCCGCACATTGCGGCAGCACCTTGCCAGCGCCGGCACATCCTTCCGGGAACTGCGTAACGAAATCCGGGAAAACTTTGCCACTTTGTACCTGAAAGACACCAATGTGCCGCTGGAATCCATTGCAGAAAAACTGGGATTCAGTGACCAGGCCGGTTTCACCAAGGCCTACCGTTCCTGGACTGGCCAGACCCCGGGCGACATTCGCCGGCAGGCCCGCAGTAAAAAGTGACCGGCGTTCCCTGGCCGTTTTGACACCGTTCACGGTTTGAACAATAACCCACCCTGATTTCCGTTTAAGACAAAAATGGTGCCGCCACCAGCAATGACCGGCGGCACCCACTCCCCGTCTAATAACCCTGCATTCATGCGTAAACGCGTATGGCACGGGATCTTTGCAAGTCCGATCGAGCAGTCCTTATCGGTGTTGTCTGCAACCCCAACTACAACAAAGAAGATACACAGAGGACGAACTCATGAAACTCAGGAACCTCAACACGAGCGTTCGCAAGCTCGGTCCCGCCGTTGCGGCGGCGGCCTTGATGGCCGGCGGTGCATCAAATGCGGCAGCCGAACAGGTCTCTACCGAACTGGCCTTTGAATGCCCATTCCCGCTGATTGGCGACCAGCCCATCCGGGCTACCATCAGCGCAGATATTCCTTCCGTAGTGTCTGTGGGTGACACCATCCCCGCATTCACCGTTGATGCCATCACCGTAGTCAATGACGATGCCCGCACCGGCCTCAAACTGGTTCAGTCCGCCACACTCGAAGGCGTTGCCACCAGTTACAACAGTGTTGTGACCGCAGGCAGAACCGTTGAACAAATTGTGAAGCTGGACATTCCGCCCACGCCGGTTCCCGAAACTTCAGGCGAATTCAATGTTCCGGCCTCCGGCATGTCTCCGGAATTCCTGATTACAGAGGATGATATTGGCGAACTGGTCATCCGTGTTGGCGCCCTGCAGCTGGACCTGACTGCGCGCACCGCCAATGGCGCCATTGCCCCGGCTCCGATCGGTGAAATCCTGACTGACTGTGTTCAGTTGCCAGGCCAGGACAATCTGCTTCAAACCATCACCGTGGGTGGTGAAGTGGTTGAAACACCGCGCATCACCGTAGGCGCTGAAGAACTGGCCTTCGGTGCGGTACAGGCCGGCCTGAGCGCTCAGCAGTCCGTATCCATCACCAATACCGGCAGTGCAGCCCTGGGCCTGAACAACATTGCCATCAGTGGTAACGATGCTGACGTCTTCACCGTGAATAACCAGTGTGGCTCCAGCCTTGCGCCGGAAGCTTCCTGTGCGGTTGATGTCACCTTTGCTCCAAGCACTGACGGCACCCGAAGCGCAACCCTGACCATCGAGTCTACCGATGCCGAAACCCCGAGCATCGACGTTGCCCTGTCTGGCCGCGGCACCCTGGCTCCGACACCGGAAATCTCGGTATCTCCGGAATCGGTCGAACTGGGTCGCGTTCTGTCCGGAACCAGCGAATCCGCGCAGGTTACCATTGCCAACAACGGTAATGCCGCCCTGCAAATCAACAGCATTGCCCTGGAAGGCGCCAATGCCGCTGACTTCCTGCAGACCAATAACTGCACCACGGTTGCCGCTGGCGCCAGCTGCTCTGTCGACCTGAGCTTTGCTGCCGGTGCACCGGGTGTGTATAGCGCGGCCCTGGTCGTGAACTCCAGCGACGAAGAAAACGCCACCGTAACCATTCCGGTGCGTGCAGAGTCCTATGAAGAAGCCACCGGCGGCCCCGACCCCATTGAACTGCTGTTGGGCCTGGAAGGCTCCACACTGATCAAGGCAACCGGCGGCTCCCTGCCCCTGACTGGCTCTATCGCTACCCTTCTCGACCTGGCTGCCGGCACTTTTGAAGCAGACCTGGAAGTTCAGCCAACCTCCGGCAACTTCTCCATCAAGGTGCTGTTCAGCAAGATCAATGCTGCCGCCAACGTGGAATTCGAGCAGGCTGCGGTAACCACTGGCTCCCTGGTAAACGGCAAGCTGACTGCCAACTCCCAGCTGTATGTGAAAGTACCCAAGGTGGCTATCAAGATCGGCTTGCTGCCAATTCGCATTGGTGGTGGTTCCGAGTGTCAGACCCGCGATCCGATCAACATCGAGCTGAAGTCGGTTGAAGGCTCCAACTTCTCACCGGCCACTGGCGGTACCGTAAGCGGTGTATACGAGCTGGGCGCGCTGGAAAACTGCGGCCTGCTGACCAGCCTGCTGAACCAGTTCATGACTGGCCCGGGCAACACCATCAACCTGGACCTGACTCCTCAGTTCTAAAAGTTCCGGCTTGGCCGGAAAGGGTTACAGCCGGTATCGGCCGGCTGTAACCCAAATCAGGAAAGAAGAGAAAACAAAATCAAAAAAGGAACAACGAAATGAAAAGCCTGAAAAAATCCGCGTTAGTGCTGGCCATGGCAGGCCTCCCGTTTGCTGCCCAGGCCGACCTGAAACCCATTGATGACGCCCAGATGGGCAGTATCACCGGTCAGGCCGGTGTGACTATCGAGCTGGAAACCCGTGTGGACATCGGCGAATTCCGATACACCGATGAAGGCTCCCTGTCTATCAAAGACATCTCGATTGGCGGTGCGAATACCACTGGTCTGTTCTCTGAAATCACTGATTTCCGGGATGCACTCGGGCTGGACGCCACCACTAACCTGATCGACAACATTGCCATCGAGATCGATGTAGCTGCTGACGGCGACGCAATCATCAACGTATTGCCGCTGACCGCTGCGCCGATCGACTTCGGCGTAAGCACCGGCGAGTGGACCCTGGAAGGCCACACCGATTCCACTCTGCTGGCCAGCAACTTCAACATGGTCGGTGCCTTCACTAAGGTAGGCATCACCGTTGACACCGCTACGGACAGACTGAACCTGAACACTAAGGTAGGTATCTCTGACCTGGACGTTGACATCGACTTCCTGGGCCTCGGCATCCGTGACCTGAAAATGACCGGCGCCGACTACATGGGCACCAAGCTGGATGGCACCGCCGCTGCACCAAGTGTGCTGACACTCGGCGCCACCATTGATATGGACGTCTACAAGGCAACCCGTCTGGGCGGTTCCGGCGATGCACTAGCCATCGACCTGAATACCTTCGCAGCGGATATGTCCATCGGCGAGGTTCTGGTAGGCGGAGCCAGTATTGGTTCTGTGATGCTGGATAACCTCGTGGTTCAGGACACCACTATGCGTATCTACGGTCACTAAGGCCCCTGGGCCCGGTTCTCCGGGCCCTTTTTCTCTACCCCTCCTTTCCTGCAAGCCTCCCAAACATCGCCTTGCTCTCCGGCCGCCCGGCCAATGGCAACACAACGCACGGATGTGATAGTTGCCGTGTTAGGATTTCAGTGATCCACAGAACAAATCCACTGCTTCCCGAAAAGGAACACCCATGCTCTGGACCTTGCTCGCCATTGTCGCGCTGATTGTTGTTGCCACTTTCCTGCTGTTCCGGGTCAAAGACCTGTCCGAATTTGACGGCAACGAGTGGGCAGTGAAGGAAGTCGCACCCAATCCGGCTCACGATGAGGTGCTGTCACGCATTAAAGATATGGGCCGGGCATCAAAGGGACTGAAAGGCAAAGCCAGGCTGATTGCCCTGAGGAATCACCTGGACAGTCTGGGTGAGGATGTTGAAGTAACTTCAGAGATTCGTCATAACGACCAACCCAGGGGCGAATGGGTTATCGCCCCGGGCGTGGACACCCGACGACGGGTTCTGTATATCCACGGTGGCGCCTGGGCCGCCGGCAGCCCCCGCAGCCACCGGGCGATTACCGACAGGTTCTCGCAGCTGGCCAATGCCGCCGTTTTCGCCCTCGACTACCGATTGATGCCGGAGCACCGGTTTATGGATGGCATCCGTGACTGCCGCCAGGCTTACACCTGGCTGTTAGCCCACGGCCCGGACGGTGAAGAAACTGCAGATTTTATGGTGGTGGCCGGTGATTCCGCAGGCGGCAGCCATACCCTGTCGCTGATTGCCTGGATTCGGGACAATGGTATCCGCCAGCCGGATGCCGCAGTGGCACTGTCGCCGTCCACAGACCTCACCCTGACGGCCCCCAGCAACCGCGACAACATCCGCACCGACCCCCTGCTGGGGCCGGTGTTTGGCGGGTTGTCCAAGATTCCTTTGCCGGTGCTCTGGTGGGGCACACTGGCGGCATTCCGGATTTCCCCCACCAACCCGGTGGCTTCGCCGTTGCGCGGCAACCTGAACAACCTGCCGCCAACGCTGATCCATGCCAGCTCCACAGAAATGCTGCTGGACAACTCTACCCGCTATGCAGCCAAGGCCAGGGCTGAAGGTTCACCGGTTGAACTGCACACCTGGCAGAACATGGTGCATGTGTGGCACATCTTCACACCGCTGTTGCCAGAAGCCGAAGAAGCCTTCGAGGATATCCGTGCATTTCTGGAACAAGTTGAGAAAGGCGAGATATCAAAGGCCGCCAAGGGCCAGCTGTAAAGCGATAGCCGCCATCATCAGGCCAATAACGCCATCAATCACTCGCCAGGCACCGGGTTTGGAAAGAATCGGTGCCAGCCTGGAGCCGAACCAGGCAAGACCACCAAACCAGAGGATCGACGCGCTGCTGGCGCCGGCCACAAAAGTCACGGCACTACTCTGCTGGGCACCCACTGCCGGGATCAGTAACAGGGTGTCCAGGTAAACCTGCGGATTAAGCAGGGTTACGGCCAGGGTGGTCAGGATAACCCGTTTCAGGCTTCGCCCTACATCACCCGACGCCTTCAGCGCCGCCCGGCCACGGCCTGCGCGCACAAACGCCTGCAAGGCCAGCCAGCCCAGGAAGGCAACACCCAGCCAGCGCAAGACTTCCAGCGCCTGGGGTGCCGCCATCAGGGCCGCACTCACGCCGAACATGCCGAGCGTAAACAGCAGTACGTCTGACACCATGCACAATCCGGCTGCCCACCAGTGGTGTTCCCGGCGAATGGCCTGGCTCAGAATGTAGGCATTCTGGGCACCGATGGCCACAATAATACCGCCACACACCAGCAGACCGGTCAGGTAACTCTCAAGCATTCCAACTACTCCGAAAAAAATGGCGCAAGGATACCCGCGCGCCTCACAGGTGGGAACTCTTCTGGTTCAGGGCCGGGACCGGCGAACACCAAACCAGTGGGGATAACGCAGCAGACAATAGAGCGCGACCATGTCGTACAGCGCATGCCAGGCCATAACCAGCGCCAGGCTCTGGCTGAACTGGTAGGCAACGCCCAACACTGCACCAAGGCCTGTGGCCATCACGAAATAGGTGAACGAAACATAGTGCACCAGGCCGAACAACACGGAAGCGGCAATAACCGCCGTCCAGGGACCGGTGTGCTGCAGCAGCCAGCCCTGAATAGCCCCGCGAAACAACAACTCTTCCCCGACACCCGCCAACACCGACAGCGCCACAAGTACTGGCCAGCGATAACCGGCGGCGAAGTTATAGAGCGCTTGCATCTGGCTGCTCAGATTATCCGGGAAAAGCCAGGGCACGCGGGATAACAACACCAGCACCAGGTAGGTACCAACCGCCCCCACTGTGCCGAACAACACCACCTCAACAACATTCAGGCCATCAAGAAGCAGCGGGATCTCAAACAGCCAAACCGCAAACAGGCCGATTAAACCAATACCGCCCTGAAACAGCAGGGCGGTGGCTGAAGGCATGGAGGGACTTCCGCGTTCAGGCATGGATCAGTTGTCGAACAGATCCTTGACGGGGAACAGGGCATCGTAGCTCGGAGCCTGTTTCTGGGCCTTGGCCTGGAAGGATTTCATCATGTCTCCAGGACGGAACATGCCGGCCTGCCAGGTAGCCATGTACTTCAGGCTGTCTTCCACACTGTGATCACGGCTGAAATTGATCATTTCCTTACAGCCGGTCACCGCCAGCGGCGAGTTGGCCGCAATCTGGGCAGCAATGGCCATCACACCTTCCAGCATGGCTTCCTGGTTCTCGTAAACGGTATTCACGAAACCAAGACGTTGGGCCTCTTCGGCGCCGAATTTGCGGCCGGTGTAGGCCAGTTCCCGCACTACGCCTTCGGGCATCAGCTTGGGCAAACGCTGCAGGGTGCCTACATCGGCGGTCATTCCCAGCTCAGTTTCCTTGATGGTGAAGTAGGCATCCACCGTGCAGTAGCGGCTGTCGGCGGCACACACCAGATCCAGCGCACCACCAATGCAGCCGCCGTGAACCGCCGCCAGCACCGGCAGGCGTACTTTTTCCAGAGAGCTCAGGGTATCTTGCAACTGCAAGACAACGCGGCGAAGGTTCTCGGCCATACGGCCGGGATCACCGCTCATGGGCACGGATTTCGGATCAGAAAACACACCAAGGTCCATACCGGCGGAAAAGTGCTTGCCGGTGGAGGAGATCACAATCACCCGGGCGTCTGTGTTGGCTTCGATGTCCTGCACGCAGCGGGGCAACTCCAGCCAGAACGCCTTGTTCATGGAGTTCAGCGCTTCAGGACGGCTGAACTGTACGTGGGCGATGTGGTCTTTTACTTCGATGTTAAAGCTTTCGTAGTTTGCGAGTTCAGACATGATGGGTTCCGTATCATCTCAGAGCAGGGTTTCGTATCATTAGGGGGCACATTACCGCGAAACGAGGCACGATGGAATTTACTTTCCTGGGCACATCCGCCGGAACACCAACCCGGTCACGGAACGTTACTGGCCTGGCCCTTTGCCGGTCCGGTCCCAAACCCTGGTACCTGGTCGATTGCGGCGAAGGCACCCAGCACCAGCTGATGCGTACCCGCTATTCGGTGATGCAGTTGCGCGCCATTTTCATCACCCACATCCACGGTGACCACATCTTCGGGCTGCCGGGCCTGCTTACCAGCGCTTCCATGCTCGGCCGCACCGAGCCGCTGGATATCATCGCCCCGCCACAGGTGCGGCGGTTCATAGAGGCGACGATTGACAACAGCGACTCCAGCCTGAGCTACCCCCTGAACTTCATCAATTCCGAAGCGCACGATTTTTACTGGCAGGATGACAACGTGGGCGTTACCAACGTGGCGCTTTCGCACCGGGTTGCCTGTCGCGCTTATGTCTTTACTGAACGAAATATGGAGCGCCAGCTAAAGCAGGAGAAACTGACGGCGGACGGCATAGACGCTGGTCCATCCTGGGGCGATCTGCAGAAGGGCAAGGACGTGCTGCTGGATGACGGCCGGTTGTTGAGGAGCGATGACTACACGGAGATACCCAGAACCGCCCGGCGCATCATTGTGGGTGGTGATAATGACACACCAGAGCTTTTGAAAGAGGCCAGCCAGGGAACTCATGTACTCATCCACGAAGCGACTTACACCCAGGACGTCGCCGACCGGGTCGGCCCCTGGCCCCAGCACAGCTCGGCGCAGCAGGTCGCCCGGTTTGCCCAGAGCGTAAAGGTCCCCAACCTGGTGCTTACCCACTTCAGCTCCCGCTACCAATCCGCCCCGGGTGGCACGCCTCATATCAACCAGCTCGCCGCCGAGGCGTTGCAGCATTACAAGGGCCACCTGTTCCTGGCCCGGGATTTCGACACTTACCGGCTAGAAAAAGACCTGCAACTACACAGACTGCAACATGACCGTTGAACAGGCCTACCCATGTCGCCCGCACTGATCTTTTCCCTGGCCGCTATCCTTCTGCTTTCCGGGACAGTCTTTTACCTGTTCTTCTACCGCAACTGGCGACGCCAGCGAGAACTGCAACAGCCCTTCCCTGAGCACTGGCGGCGCCACCTCAAGGAAAACGTACCCATCTATAACCAGCTCTCCAACAGCCACAAATCCCGGCTGGAGAACCTGGTTCAGCTGTTTATCGCGGAAAAGGAATTCTATGAATGCGCAGGCTTTCACATCGATGACCGGGTACGGGTGACCATCGCGGGTCATGCCTGCCTGTTATTGCTGGAACGAGCATTCTCGAACTACGACGATGTAAAGAGCATTCTGGTCTACCCCGATATCTACCGGGTTCAGGACACCAACAGTGATGGCCTGGTGGTCAGTACCAGTGAAGAAACCCGGGCCGGGGAGGCCTGGTCTCACGGCCGGGTAATTCTGGCCTGGAGCCAGTGTGAACAAGCCATCGCCAATCCTCATGGCCCGCACAACGTCATTCTGCACGAGTTCGCCCATCAGCTGGATTACCTGGATGGCTCGGCAGACGGGGCTCCGCCACTGAGCGGGCAAGACGCAAAGCACTGGCAGGAAACCATGACCAAGGCCTGGGACCACCTGCAACACCGGCTGGAACACCACCATAAACCCTGGCTGGACCCTTATGGCGCCACCGAGCCGGCGGAGTTCTTTGCGGTGCTGACGGAAGCCTTCTTTCAGCAGCCGGAACACCTGCTAGAGGCGCAACCGGAGGTCTACAAGGCGATGTGCGGCTATTACCGGATAGACCCAAGGGACTTCAGCGCTCACCAGCCCTAAAGCCCGTCTCCTTTCACACCGAGGCGATCCAGGTACAGGTGCAGCTCGTCCACGCTGATATTCACATACTCCAGCACCCGGCCATACAGCATTACCGTCGGCACATTACGGCCGCCCAATTCCTTCTGGGTCTCGCTCAGGACGTAAAGTATCGTCCGTTCCGTTTTTGTGAGACCATCCCGCGCATCGGGGATCACCTCGTCTATTCCGCGTAAACTGCTCATATTTCTGAATCCGGTAAGCTGCCCATGGAAATCAAAGTCAATTATCTCGACAACCTGAGGCTTGAGGCCAAGTTTGACGATTTTACCGTCATCTCAGACCAGCCCGTCCGCTACAAAGGCGATGGCTCGGCGCCCGGCCCGTTTGACTACTTCCTGGCCTCATCCGCCATGTGCGCAGCCTACTTTGTGAAGGTGTACTGCAACGCCCGCGACATCCCCACTGACAACATCCGGCTGTCGCAGAACAACATTGTAGACCCGGAAAACCGCTACAAGCAGATTTTCAAGATTCAGGTAGAACTGCCGGAAGACATTTCCGACAAGGATCGCCAGGGCATCCTCCGCTCCATCGACCGCTGCACGGTCAAAAAGGTGGTGCAAACCGGCCCGGATTTCCAGATTGAAGTGGTGGAAAACCTGGACGAAGACGCCCAGGCCCTGCTGACTGCAGCCCCGGGCGGCGACTCCAGCACCTACATTGAAGGCAAAGACCTGCCGCTGGAACAGACCATTGCCAACATGAGTGGCATCCTGGCGGATCTCGGTATGAAGATCGAGATTGCCTCCTGGCGCAACATCGTGCCCAATGTTTGGTCCCTTCACGTGCGCGATACCGCCGCCCACATGTGTTTCACCAACGGTAAGGGCTCTACCAAAGAAGCGGCCCTGTGCTCGGCCCTGGGTGAATTCATTGAGCGCCTGAACTGCAACTTTTTCTACAACGACCAGTACTTCGGCCAGGACATCGCCAACAGCGAGTTCGTACATTACCCGAACGAGAAATGGTTCCAGCCGGGGCCGGAAGGCGAGCTGCCCAAAGGTATCCTGGACGACCATTGCCTGGCCATCTACAACCCCGATGGCGAACTGCTGGGCACCCATCTGTTCGACACCAACTCCGGCACCCCGGAGCGGGGCATCTGCAGCATTCCCTACGTGCGCCATTCCGATGGGGAAACCGTGTATTTCCCCTCCAACCTGATCGAAAACCTGTATCTGAGCAACGGCATGAGCGCCGGCAACACGCTTCAGGAAGCGCAGGTGCAGTGCCTGTCCGAGATCTTCGAACGGGCAGTGAAGAAAGAAATCATCGAGAACGAAATCGCCCTGCCGGATGTGCCGGATAGCGTGCTGGCCAAGTACCCGGGGATTGTCGAAGGCATCAAGGCCCTGGAAGAACAGGGCTTCCCGGTACTGGTGAAGGATGCCTCTCTGGGCGGCCAGTTCCCGGTGATGTGCGTGACCCTGATGAACCCAAAAACCGGCGGCGTATTTGCCTCCTTCGGCGCTCACCCAAGCTTCCACGTAGCGCTGGAGCGCAGCCTGACCGAACTGCTGCAGGGCCGCAGTTTTGAAGGCCTGAACGACCTGCCCGCCCCCACCTTCAACTCCATGGCGGTGACTGAGCCCAACAACTACGTTGAGCACTTTATCGACTCCAGCGGGGTGGTGTCCTGGCGCTTCTTCAGTGCCAGATCCGACTACGATTTTGTGGAATGGGACTTCTCCGGCACCAACGAAGAAGAAGCGGCCACCCTGTTCCAGATGCTCGCGGATATGGGCAAGGAGTGCTACGTAGCCGGCTTCGATTATCTGGGTGCGCCGGTGTGCCGCATCCTGGTACCCGGCTATTCCGAGGTGTATCCGGTGGAAGACCTGGTGTGGGACAACACCAACATGGCGCTGAAATTCCGGGAAGACATCCTCAATCTCCACCGCCTGGATGAGGACGAACTAACCAGCCTGGTGGAGCGGCTGGAAGAGGCCGAGCTGGACGTGTACATGACCATCGTCACTCTCACCGGTATCGAGTTCGATGAAAACACCGTGTGGGGCCAGCTCACCATTCTGGAACTGAAACTGCTGATCTACCTGGCGCTGGGTGAACTGGAAGAGGCCCGGGAACTGGTGGAGATGTTCCTGCAGTTCAACGATAACACCGTTGAGCGCGGCCTGTTCTACCAGGCCATGAACGCAGCCCTGGAAGCCACGCTGAACGAAGAACTGGAGCTGGAAGACTACCGCTACAACTTCCGCCGCATGTTCGGCAACGAGGTAATGGATGCCGTCGAGGGTTCCATCAACGGCACCGTGCGTTTCTATGGCCTTGAAGAAACCGGCATGGACCTGCGCGGCCTCGACCGGCACCTGAAAATGATCGAGAGCTACAAAAAGCTGCACGCGGCCCGGGCCCGTAAAGCCGGCATCTCAGTCTAACCCGCTGCCGGCTGCTCGCCGGTATGCACTACCCTCTTGCCAATCACCCGGATAGCACCCGGCCGGCAAGTCGCCCGAAAGGGCGTTTTGCCGGCTACATCACCGTCTACGGTTACGGTTCTGGGCTGCTGGGTGTCTATCTGGCACCACTTGCCTTTGATCTGAATAACCGTGCTGGTTCTCCGGGGCGTTTTTCGGTTCAGCCGAACCGTCAGGAAGGTCAGTAACAACTGGGCTAGCGGGCGGGGGCGTATGGCAATCACATCCAGCAGTCCATCGTCAGCCGAGGCTTCCGGTATTTCCTGGCCGCCGCCAAAGTAGGCTCCCGTGGCAACCGCAATGGAGAGCCAGCGGCCTTCGAGCGATGAGCGATCCGTCTGAATCCTGGCCCGGAAGCCCCGCTTGGCACCCACCTGCTGAAACAGGGTGGCCAGGTAGCTGAACTTGCCCAAAGCTTGCTTGGTTGGGGAACTGGCTTTTCGGGAGGGCAAGGTTCCAAGCCCGATGTGAGCCACATTTAAATAAATGCGATCTAAAAACTCCGCCACATCGATCCGTTGCGAGCCACCCTCTGCCACCAGCCGAACAACCTCTGAAGGATCCTCAGGAAGGCCCAGGTTTCGGGCGAAGTCATTAGCGGTGCCCGATGGCAGAACCGCCAGGGTTGCCCCGGTACGAAGACAAAGTGACGCCACGCCGTTTACCGTACCGTCTCCACCCGCCGCCATCAGGCAGTCATCACCCGATACAAGGCGAATCCACTGCTCTGCGTCATCCAGCTTGCAAACGGTTACATCCGTTATGCCCTGCTCGCGCAGGTGCTTCAGCCAGAAATCGCTGTCGCGAGAGCCATCGCCAGAACCCGGGCTGTCCACCAACCAGTAAGCCATGCCCATTCCTTCAGAAGAAAATAATAATCCCTCTCAATTGATAGCACGGCTTGCCGGTTTCTTCATGCCGGGAGCATTACCGTATGGCAACGAGAGATCGCTACAGTCCAGGCGCGACCAAAATACTGTAAATAATGTGGACACATTACTGCTCCCAGCAGCGATAAGCAGCGCTGGAACAGCCTAAGAACAACGCAAATGTCAGGTTAATTGACACATATTTTCAGGGCCTCATAAAAACAGCCACAAATCAATAACCTAAAGAAATGGCACTTAACTTGCTAAACGAGAACGGACTCACTCAAAACGAAGGAACGAATAATGAAAATGCTAGCAAAAGCCTTAGTCGCAACTGCAACCGCACTGACCGCCAGCGTTGCGTTTGCGTTTCCCGTTAACCTGACTTCTGTATCTGGAAGCTTTGAAAATGCCGTTGGTGGCTCCAACGTTAACGGTGAAGGTACCAGCCAGATTCGCTGGGGCTACAGTTCAGGCTATGGCCAGAGTGGCTATAACTTTAATGGAACAGCTCCACTGCCCCAGACGATTCTGGACAACGATGCCTTTGTGCTGGGCAGCCTGACTCACATCAACAAGCCGGTGACCGGTGATGGCATTACCGGGGTGGACCTGGCGGTCAATCTTGGCTTTGACGGGTTTGGTGATAATGGCAGTTCATCTGGCACGTTCGTCTTTGCCCATAACGAAACGCCGAATACAGCGCCGGAAGTTATCGGACAACAGTGCTGGGGGCTAAATCTCGGCGGCTTTTGCTGGGGTTTCTGGAGGGACATCATTACGCAAACTGGCGATGTGGATGATCAGGTATGGATCCTGGATCAACACCTGAGCAGTTCAGAGTTCCAGCTGGGTAACAACCTTTACAGTCTGGATCTGATTGGCTTTGCCGGCGAGGTGGAGACCTTCTTCACCGCGGAAAATGCTGACACATCAATCGATCTGATGGCCCGCCTCAACGTCACCGAACTGCCCGTGCCGGAGCCCGGCACCATGGCGCTTCTGGGTCTGGGCCTGCTTGGCCTGGGCGCTGCCCGCAAGCGCGCAAGGCAGTAATCAGAACCTGCCTTCAGGGAGCGTGCCTGAAGGCAGCCTGCCAGGGCTGAACAATGTGAACCTGCCTTGTTCAGCCTGCCGTTGGCAGGTTACCCCCCAACATATTCTCCACTACTGCGGCGTTATAGAAAGTTTCCATGGTATGGATTTTGTCATCACGAACTCGAAACCACACCGCAAGCCGCACATCCCCGATGGGTTCGAAATGCGTCCGGTAGTCCAGGATCGCAAACACGTGCTCGCCGTCTGCGCTTAGCTGCCGCAGCACCAGGTCTTTCTGGATCGCGGCCATGCCGAACTGATAAGCGAGCATATCGTCCCGGCTGAGGAAGCGCATGTTGGGCCCCACATATTCAAAGTCATCCTCCGCCAACAGGGTCTTGGCCTCGTCAAAACGCTGGGCGTGAATGTCTGAAATAAACTGCGCCACAATATCCTTTGGCGACATAGCTGCACTCCACTCTCGGGGCTGTTGAATAGCAGATTAAACCGTTACGGCATTCTGCATTCAATTCAGAACCGCCGCAACGCCCCGAGGTGCAAGGCGGTGCCGTAATAGCGAAGGAGAGTGACCACAATGACTTTATGCCACCCGTCAATATAAGTCGGAAACCGCTTCTGGAAGTGCTACCGGCTAACGGGCAAATTCGGTACCATACCCCGCCCTCGAAACGCCCGCCCGCTGCGCCTTGCCTGCGCTGCAGCTGCTGATCGCCAGAGGTGATCCAGTTAATCCTGCAGAGGCTTTCCAGTGTCCACCAATGCCTTATACACGGACTTGTCCGGGTACTATGACCTGATGTGTGCAGATATCGACTACCGGGCGCAAAGCCGGGGTATCCGGCGCCTTCATCAGTTGTTCGGTAACGGAGGCAACAGCCACCTGGACCTGGCCTGTGGTACCGGCCCGCATATTCGTCACTTCCTGGATGACGGTTTTCAGTGTCAGGGGCTGGATATCAACCAGCCGATGCTGGATGTAGCGCAGCAGCGTTGCCCGGAGGCGGTATTCAGCGTTGGGGATATGTGTGCGTTTCAGGTAGCGCAGCCGTTCGACCTGATCACCTGCTTTCTGTATTCCATCCACTACAGCGACGGCATCGAGAAACTCAAAGGCTGCATCCGCAGTGCCCACCAGGCGTTATCAGAAAACGGGCTGCTCTGCTTCAATGCGGTGGACAAAACCCGCATCAATAACAACCTGTATGTCAGCCACACAGCGCAGCATGATGGCAGCGAGTTCAGCTTCCGTTCCGGCTGGCACTACGCCGGCCCTGGTGAGCGGCAATCACTGCGGCTGAGTATTGACCGCAATACCAACGGTGTTTGCGAGTCCTGGCAGGATGAGCACCCGATGGTGGCACTCAGCTTCGGCGAGTTCGAAGCGCTGTTGAAGCCGTGGTTCGAGGTACACATCTTCGAGCACGACTACGAATGCATTGTGCCCTGGGATGGCGAATCCGGAAACGCGATCTTTGCCGGCGTGAAGCGTTAAGCGCTTCCGGACCAGAACACCCTCAGACCGCCTCAGTGTTTCATTTTGGAATGATCCATCTTCGAGTGGTCCACAGGCATGCCATCCAGCGGCTGAACCACCAGCTCAATATCCATGTCGTCCGCACCGTCGAAGTCCAGACGCACCGGAATCTTCTCGCCTTCAACCAGGGGCTGGGGTAACTGCTCCAGCATCAGGTGATAACTGCGGGGTTTCAGCTGCACGGTTTCGCCAGCCGGAATGGCCAGGCCACCCTTCACCGGCTGCATGCGCATCACACCTTCGTGCATGGAGGTTTCGTGGATGGAGACATGGCCGGCTCTCGGGCTTTGTGCCGCCACCAGGGTGATGGCCTGCTCACCGTTATTGGTGATGGCCAGGTAGCCCACGCCCATGGGCGTGCCGGGCGGGGTTGGCCGGCTCCAGGGGTTATCGATCTGGACCTTGCTGTGGCCATGATGGTTACCATGATCAGCCGCCAGTACCGGTGTTGCCAGGGTGGCACAGGCCAACAGCAGCGCGGAGGTCAGTTTATTGAATCGGTTCATGGTGTCTCGCACGGTGATGGTTTCAGGCATTTGAAGGCCCTTAGTGTTGTCGCCAACGCGCCGGTTGGCAAGTACCCGGAACAGCAGGCCGGCGACCACCGGCCCGCCCGTTCAGCCTGTTTTCTGCAACGCATCGACCAGCGCGCCCAGAAACCGCGAGGCTTCGCCGCCAGTGGCAGCCCGGTGGTCGAAGGTCAGGGACAGGGGCAGAATGCGACGAATGGTCGCGGCACCATCATATGGCACCACCTTCTCCCGAATACGCCCGGCACCCACGATAGCCACCTGGGGCGGGCTGACGATGGGGTTGGCGTACTGGCCGGTCATGGTGCCGAAATTGGACAGGGTGATGGTGGCACCCTGCATCTCCTTTGGTGGAATCTTGCGGGTGGCCACCGCTTCGCGCAGATTCTCCAGCCCTTTGCGCAGGTCTTTCAGGTTACGGTGGGTAATGTCTCTCAGCACCGGCACAAACAAGCCCTCGGGCGTATCCACGGCGATGCCTACGTGCACCTCGCTCAATAACTGGCGGCTCAGGTTGTCGCCATCAAACCAGCAGTTCAGCTCCGGCACCGCATCGCAGGCTTTCCCGATGGCCTGGACCAGGCGCATGGTGGTATCGGTGCCCTTTTTCCAGTCGCCGATATCCACATCCTCAAAAATGGAGACTGGCACTACCTGGGCGTGAGACAACGCCATGTTCTTCGCCATGGTGCGGCGGGTGCCGCGCAAGGGTTCAGCATCGCCCAACTGTTTCTGGTGGCTGGCCTGCTTGTGTACGTCGTCTGTGGTGATCAGGCCGCCGGGCCCGCTGCCTTTGATGGTTTCCAGGCTGACACCCAGCCGCTCCGCCAGCGCCCGCACACCCGGAGTCGCGCGGTTGGCACGGGCCCGTTTGCTGGAGGCAGCTGCGCCGACAATGAACTGGTCTTTCTGAGCGCCCTTCCCATCCCCTTTGCCGGAGGATTTCAGCTCACCCACCACCGTACCGGTGTCGTCACCCGCCCCTTCAAAGGCCAGCAGGGGTTCGCCGGTGTGGATGATGTCGCCGGGCTCGCCGTAGAGTTTGGCGATGGTGCCGGCCTGCGGTGACGGCACTTCCACGATGGCTTTGGCGGTTTCCACGCTGACCAGTACCTGGTCCGCCTCTACGGCATCGCCCACCTTGATGTGCCATTCAACAATTTCAGCTTCCGGCAGGCCTTCGCCCAGATCCGGGAGTTTGAAGTTTTTCATGGTTGGCCTCCTAGAGCGCGATCACCTGTTCAACGGCAGTTACAATGTCTTCCACCTGGGGCAGGTAATACTGCTCGTTCCGGTAGTAAGGCATCACAGTGTCGTAGCCGGTTACCCGCACCACCGGCGCCTGCAGGTCCAGAAAAGCCGCTTCGGCAATGGAAGCGGCTACCTCCGCACCCACTCCGCCATTTCGGCAGGCTTCATGGATAATCACCGCCCGACCGGTTTTGGCGACAGAGCACAGCAGGGTTTCCCGGTCCAGCGGGCTGACGGTGGCTACATCGATCACCTCGCAACTCACGCCCTGCTCTGCCAGTTTATCGGCCGCTTGCAGGGTTTCCATCACGCAGGCACCCCAGGTGATCAGGGTCACGTCATCGCCTTCTCGAAGGGTGAAGCAGGTATCCAGCGGCAGCGCCTCTCCGTTGTCCTCCACGCTCTGGGTCACTGCCCGGTAGATACGTTTGGGCTCCAGAAAAATCACCGGGTCCGGATTGCGGATGGCCGCCAGCAGCAGGCCATAGGCCCGTTGTGGCGAACTGGGAATCACCACCCGCAGGCCAGGGATGTGGGCAAACAGGGCTTCGGTGCTTTCAGAGTGATGTTCCGGCGCATGGATACCACCGCCGAACGGCGCCCGGAACACCAGCGGGCAATGCAGCCGGCCCCGGGTGCGGTTACGCATGCGCGCAGCGTGGCTGACAATCTGCTCCATACCGGCGTAGATAAAGCCCATGAACTGGAACTCTGCCACAGGCCTCAGGCCCTGGGTAGCCATACCGATGGCGGTGCCGGCGATCAGGTTCTCCGCCAGCGGTGTATCCATCACCCGTTTGAAGCCGAAGGCCTCTTTCAGGCCCACCGTAGCGCGGAACACGCCGCCATTGGTGGCGATGTCTTCGCCCAGCACCACCACGTTTTCGTCGTCCTCCATGGCCCGGTGCAGGGCCATGTTGACCGCTTCCACCAGGGTCACGTCACGGGTTTCATTCGAACGCTTTGCCGCATTCATGCTGTACCTCCCCGGTATTTGTTGGCGATCTGATCACGCTGGGGTTGCAGCGCCGCGGGGAGGGTTTCAAACAGGTAATCCAGCATAGCGGTGGGTGGCTCGGCCTCGGTGGCCAGGTATTCCTCCACGGCCTTTTCTACTGCTTGCTTGCAGTCCGCCTGCAAGGCTTTTTCCTTATCCGGGCTCCAGTGTCCGCTGTCATGAAGCCAGTTCTGCAGGCGCTTGATGCCATCCTTTTCCCAGGCGCGTTTAAGATCTTCGGCGGTGCGGTAGCGGGTCGCATCATCTGCGGTGGTGTGGTCGCCCAGCCGGTAGGTCACCGCTTCAATCAGGGTTGCGCCTTTGCCGCCATGGGCCCGCTCCACAGCAGCGTCCAGTGCTTCAATCGTCGCGAAGTAGTCGTTGCCATCCACAATGTGGCCCGGCAATCCTGCACTGATGGCTTTCTGGGCGATGGTTTCGGCGCCGCTTTGCAGGCTGCGCGGGGTGGAAATCGCCCACTGGTTGTTGATCACCACAAACACCACCGGCAGGTGCCAGGCACCGGCCAGGTTGATACTTTCCAGAAAGTCACCCTTGGATGTACCGCCATCGCCAATGCAGCACACCACCGCCCGCAGCTGGTCGCGAATTTTCATGGCCGAGGCCACACCTACGGCATGGCAACACTGGGTGGCAATGGGTACAGAGATTGGCAGGTCTTCCGGGCAATTCTGCCAGGCGCTGCCGCGCTCGTCGCCGCCCCAGTACAGCAGCAACTCCCTGAGGCTGACGCCCCTCAGAATGTGCGCAGCCTGGTCCCGGTAGTAAGGCACAAACACATCGGACTTCGCCATACCCTGACCAATGGCCGTGCCCACCACTTCGTGCCCCAGCACAGAGGGATAGGTACCGCATTTTCCGGTACGTTGCAGGGCAATGGCTTTGGAATCGAAGGTGCGGGTCAGCACCATGTTGCGGTAGGCGGCCAGAACCCTGTCGGTGTTCCCGGCCTGGGGCGGCAGCTCACTCAGGGGCTTACCGTGATCATCCAGATAGCGGGCGCTATCCACATGAAACTCGTGGACTTCTTTCATCCCATCCTCCTGTCCCCCGGCTTCGCGATAAAAGCCTGGCTGCACTAAAGCCTGCTTGTGGCGGGCAACGGCAGCGGTGGGGTGGTTCGTCTTGTTGTTGGCGCGGGTTACGCGCTGCGGGATTTCTCCGGGTGCTAACGGACACCCTGTTTAATATTTAGACGATGGTTCGGAAATGATCAAAGGAACTATACGGGCAGGCGCCTGACAATACGTTCATCCCGGATTCATGTTGGCTATGGTTTATTGTGGCTAAACTCAAAGAGCAAACACGGGCAACGCCCCTCGAAGGAGCTGAACAATGAACGTCATGTCGGTACTGAATCAGATCATGGGCCAGGCTCAGGGTGGCCAATCCCGCAGCAGCGGTGGAATGGATATAAACAGCCTGATGGGCAGCCTGGGCAACCAGGTCTCTGGCGGGAATGGCGGCAGCGGGATTGATGTCAAGAGCCTGCTGGGCGGCGGTGCCCTGGGCCTGATGCTGGGTTCCAAACGCGGCAGGAAGATGGGCGGCACGGCGCTGAAATATGGCGCGCTTGCAGGTGTAGGCGCGCTGGCGTGGAAGGCCTACCAGAATTACCAGAGCAACGCACAGGGCGCCCCTCAGCAAGCGCCAGCCCAGCAGGGCCGGCCACTGGAACAACTGCAGGGTGCCGAGCAGGAAAAGCGCGGCCTTGAGATACTGCAGGCCATGATCATGGCGGCCCGGGCTGACGGCCACATAGACGCCAACGAACGCGCACTGCTCACTCAGGAAATCGAAAAACTGGGGCCAGACGACGAATTACACAACTGGATTCAACAACAGTTTGATGCCCCGCTGGACGCCCAGGCGCTTGCCAAAAACGCGGATTCCCCCCAGGCAAGCCGGGAAATCTATGTGGTCAGCGCCGTTATGATTGATGACCAGAACGCCATGGAACGAGCGTGGCTGGACCAACTGGCCGCGGCCCTGAACCTCGACCCCGGCCTGGCCAAAGAGCTTGATCAACAAGTGCGGGCCGTCAGCCAGGCCTGAGACTCAATCATCCCACCGCTCATATGGCAGGCCTTGCCGCAACAGCCTACAGGTAACCACAAAAGCCAGGGTGGTTGCGGCAATGGCCATCAAAGCGGTCAGGCCTTTTTGACAAACTCTGACTTAAGCTTCATAGCACCCACGCCATCCACTTTGCAGTCGATATCATGGTCGCCATCTACCAGCCGGATATTCTTCACCTTGGTGCCGACTTTCACCACCAGGCTGGAACCCTTCACCTTCAGGTCCTTGATCACTGTTACCGTATCACCGTCCTGAAGCTCGTTGCCGTTGGAATCGCGAACCACCTTGCCAGCTGCGGCCTCCGCCTGTTCCGCTTCGGTCCACTCATGGCCACATTCGGGGCAAACCAGCTGAACGCCGTCCTCATAGGTGTATTCAGAGCTGCACTGGGGGCATGGAGGAAGTTGAGACATTATCATTTCCTGTTAATTGAATGAGTATCGAATTATACCACCACCAGGAATCAGCGGGCCAAAACTAACCCGCACCCGCACTGAACGGTTAAACTGACAATACACCAAGTTACCGAAGGAAAGTTAAATGCCAATCTGGGTCGACGCCGACGCCTGCCCCGTACCCATCCGGGAAATCCTCTGCCGCGCCGCTACCCGCTGGCAAGTCCAGACCACCTTCATCGCCAACCACGCCATCACCCTGCCGCCAAGCCCCTACATCAGCCGCCGGCAGGTACCCCAGGGATTTGATGTCGCCGATAACGAAATCATGGACCAGATGAGCAAAGGCGACCTGGTGATCACCCAGGACATTCCCCTGGCCGCTGAAGCCATCGAAAAAGGCGCCGACGTGTTCAACCCCCGGGGACAGGCCTTTACCAAGGAAAACATCCGCCAACGCTTGGCCATGCGTAACTTCATGGAAGAGATGCGCAGTGCCGGCCAGGTGACCGGCGGCCCGGCCCCCTTTGGCCAGGCCGATCGCAAGGAATTTGCCGACCAGCTGGACCGGTGGCTGCAGAAAAACACGCGCGGGAAGTAAAGTCGGGAGAATCGCCAGAGGCCCGGAGTCACGCCGACAATAGCGCAGGTACCCAACGGTCTCAGAGCATTGAGAGACTGCTTCACGGTCGTTGACGGTGTCACACACGGTCGGGTGGCCAGTCAGGCAATTGCCACAATCCGGGGCCGGGGCTCGCTCAATTCAGAAAATGCGCCGGTTCAGAACGGGTATTGCCTGGGTGTGCGCTGCACACTGACCCACTGCACCGTTGAGAATTCCTCGATGGCCCAGTCACCGTTAAAGCGGCCCAGTCCGGAATTCTTCTCGCCACCAAACGGCAAGGCGGCTTCGTCGTTCACCGGCATATCGTTCACATGGGTCATCCCCGCCCGCACCTTTCTGGCAAAGCTCAAACCGCGCTCGGGGTCGCCGCTGAACACCGCACTGGACAAACCAAACTCTGTGCCATTGGCAAGCTCCAGGGCATGCTGCTCGTCCCGGGCTTTCTGGATGCCGGCAATCGGCCCGAAGATCTCTTCAGCACTCAACTTCATATCCGGCGTCACATCACCGAACACATGGGGAGGAAGCACCTGCCCACTCACCTCGCCTTCAAGTAAGACGGTGGCGCCTTGTGCCTTGGCGTCTGCAATCTTTTTCTGCAGACCTTCAAGCTGGGATTGATTGATGATCGGGCCGATAGCCGTTTCGATGTCGGAAGGGTCGCCCACTTTCAGCGTTTTGACCTGGGCAACAAAAGCAGCCACAAATTCGTCGTAGCGGCTCTGGTCGACAATAATCCGATTGATGGCCATGCAGATCTGGCCCTGATGCAGGAATTTACCGAACACAGCAGCCTTCGCGGCCTGCTCCACATCGGCATCATCCAGCACCACAAAGGGGCTGTTACCACCGAGTTCCAGCGCGACTTTCTTGATGTAGTCGCCGCCGGTGGCACCTCGGCCGATGTTTTTGCCCACAGGGGTGGATCCGGTAAACGAAATCAGCGCCGGGGTCGGGTGGGCCACAAAGTCGTCACCGATATCCGAACCGGCACCCACCACAACGCTCAACACACCCTCCGGCAACCCGGCTTCTTCGAAAATACGGGCCAGCAAAAGGCCACCGGTAACCGGTGTGTCGCTGGCAGGTTTGATAACCACCGCGTTACCAAGCGCCAGCGCCGGTGCTACGGAACGCTGGGACAGGTGCAGGGGAAAGTTCCAGGGGCTGATCACTCCAACCACCCCTAATGGCCGCCGGTAGACCAGGTTTTCTTTGCCCGGAATATCACTGGCCATGGTGTAGCCGTGAGCCCTTGCCGGCATGCTGGCTGCTTCCTGGGTGATTGCCCGGGCGCTTCCCCACTCCACCATCGCCTTCAGGCGGGTGCTGCCGGATTCGCGGATCAGCCAGTCGATGATTTCTTCTTTACGCTCGTCAAAGATCGATACGGCCCGAAACAAGACCCCGGATCGCTCGGAAGGTGCCCGGTTGGCCCACTCTTGCTGGGTAGCCTGGGCCATACGGTATGCCTTATCCAGGTCTTCAGAATTCGCCAGGCGAATGCTCACCAATTCCTCTCCGGAATAGGGGTTTAACACCGGGCGAAGCTTGTCACTGCTGCCTTCCCGCCATTCGCCCGCCAGCGGCTGCAAATGAAAATCCTGATAACGACTTGGCATTGCACACCTCCTTCGCGTTTATTCTGAACGATTCAGTGTAGCGGTTGATGACGACAGTTTTGGCCGGAATAGTGGAAAATACTGCGCGGGCCGCGGGAGTCGTAAATCGGTGCTATGGTTGACTAAGTTGATCCTCTCAGGAGTCTTTCGCCATGAACGGCCGCATCCCTTTGTTGCTGCTTGCTCCTTTTCTGGCCCACACGGCGGCAGCCGGAGCTGCTGATATTTATGAGGCCGATGACCTTCGCTTTCGACTGGCGGTGGTTGCAGACAACCTCGAACACCCCTGGAGCCTCGCCTTCCTGCCAGACGGCTCGCAACTGGTCACCGAAAGGGCCGGCAGGCTTCGGGTGATTCGCGATGGGGAGCTGCACAAGGAGCCGGTTACCGGTGTGCCGGAGTTGGTAGTTGCCGGCCAGGGCGGCCTGCTGGATGTATTGCTGCATCCGGAGTTTGAAGATAACCAGACGCTGTTTCTCAGCTATGCCCACAGAAGTCGTGAGGGCATGACCACCCGGGTAGCCCGGGCCAGGTTTGACGGCAAGGCGTTGAGTGATGCGGAGGTGATTTTCGAAGCCTCGCCGCGAGGCAACACCACCCGGCACTTTGCCGGGCGCATGGTGTTTGGCCAGGATGGCTATCTATACATTTCTGTTGGTGACCGCGGCGAGATGGAGCGGGCCCAGGACACCCGGGACGACGCCGGTGGCGTGCACCGCATCACCATTAACGGAGAACCCGCACCTGACAATCCCTTCCTCAGCAATTCGGACATCAACAACACCTTCTTCACATACGGCAACCGCAACATTCAGGGCATGACCCTGCACCCGGACACCGGTGAGGTCTGGAGCCACGAACACGGCCCCCGGGGTGGCGATGAAATCAACATCATCAGGGCTGGCAACGATTACGGCTGGCCGAAGGTGACCTACGGCATCGATTACTCCGGCGTTCCGATTTCCAGCAGAACCACCATGGAGGGCGTGGCCGATCCCCCGCACTATTGGGATCCTTCCATCGCGCCATCGGGCATGGCGTTCTATACCGGAGAGCTGTTTCCCCAGTGGCAAGGTGATGTGTTTGTTGGTGCGCTGAAAATGCGCAAACTGGTGCGCCTGAGTCTTGATGGCGAGAAGGTTACCGAAGAGGAAGATTTACTGACCGAGCTGGGTGAGCGCATCCGGGATGTGCGCATGGGGCCAGACGGTGCCCTCTGGTTACTGACAGATTCACCAAGGGGCAAGGTCTACCGAATGGTTCCGGCGAAGTAGGCGGTCAGTGCGGGTCGTTGGTTCTTTCGGTTTTCTCGAACTGCGGAAGGTCATCGGTAATATCGAACCAGTCAGACTTCGAACCCACGTAGACATGCTGGGCCGCTTTCTTGCCGACCGGTTCGTCAAGCACGCCGATGCGCAAACGCAGAATACCGGGAATGGCGTCTACCCGGCTGTATAACTGGCTGCCACAGCAGCTGCAGAAGGCCCGGTACTTGCCTGGACGAGACTCGAATTCGGTCACCTTGTCTTCGCCCCGGGTAAAGTGAAAACGCACTTTCTGAACCGGCGCACTGGCCGAAAAGGCACTGCCGTGGGCACGGCGACACTGGCTGCAATGGCACAACGCGATGGGGCCAAGGGGACCGTCGTATTCAAACTTGATCTCGCCACACAAACACTGGCCCGTATACATCGCACTCTCCCGGAATCATCTGTCAGGTTACCGGCGCCGATGATACCTGCTCCGGGCACGATTGCCATACCCGGGGCAGCCTGCACCTCACATGGCGTATTCTTTTTCCAGGTAGGCCAGAATACGGGCAGATTCAAACAGCTTCTCACCGGTGTTGGGGTCTTCCAGGTACGGCACCTGTACCCGGCCGTGCGCCTGAAAGAACGCATCACGCTTGCCGCCAGCCTCGGGCTCATAGGGGCCGGGCTTGATGCGCTGAACGGCCGGGCCGATTTCGGTCCAATGCTCTTTGCCCAGGTTATGCAGCGTGTAGGGAATTTCGAATTCGCACAGGCGCTCGCGAACCAAACGGGAGAACGGACTGCCCTCAAAACTCCACAAATGCAGCGCCTGGGCCGGGCGCTTGGCTGGCCTCGCCCGCATGCCCCTCAACTCACTGGCGGCAGAGCCAGCCGCGCCAAGGGCGGTTTGCCAGGATTTGCCTTTGTAATAGCCCGGCACAGGACGATTGGCGTACTGACGGAACAGGTACTCCACAATCGCGTCTGACTCATACAGGGTTTCACCGGTGTTCTGGTCCACCAGCAACGGAAACTGCTTTTTGCCGCCAACGGCCTCGGCTTCCGCCCGGAAAATCCGGCCGCCTTTCGGGCACGGGCGAATCTCTGCATCCAGGTGCAGGGCAGTCAACGCTTCCCTCACCTTGCGGCAGAACGGGCAGGCTTCAATATCAAAGAGAATCAGCGGCTTTTCCGGTTGCGGCACGGCCTTGACCACAAGACACCCGCGCCAGGCCGAAAACGAAGACGTGGCCACAGACTCCAGCACGTTAACCTGATGCTTGAGGGCTCGAAACATGGATGTTTCCCTTTGTTGTTGAGTATTTCAGGCATTGTCCCACATATTTTGCACTCACCATTGGCTGCAGGGCCACAAACCCGGGGTCACAGTAACTCACTGATTCACAAAGCCCAGCGGAAATTTGAAACAAAACCTCAATAGAAACAACATGGCTACTGTCATTTTTTAACGTCATGTATCACTTTTTTGCATAGTACAAACCCGTAAGATGGGCTATGGTAGGAAAAGAAGCTAACAAGGGACTCAGGCCATGCGACTGCACGGTTCAAAGGTGAGTGCGTGCTCACTCCAAAGAATTTCAAGGCCCGGCCGTTTGTTGGTTGCCGCTGCTGCCGCATGTTCATTCGCCACGCCGGCACTGGCCCAGAGTCAGGACGACGCAGCCAGGAACTTCTCCAATCCCGGGTTGTGGGCTTCTGAAATCCGCACTTACGCCACAGAATCCCTGAACAACGAGCAAGGCCTTAGCGTTGCCGCCGTTCCCCTCAACGGCCCTGGTATTGATCAGTATGTAAACGCTGACAAGCTGATGAACCCCGGCTCCATCATGAAACTGGTGACTACCTACGCCGCGCTTGAGCTGCTGGGCCCCAACCACCACTGGAATACCGATTTTCTGACCGACGGCCAGATGGTGGGTGATACCCTGGAAGGTAACCTCTATGTACGCTTCGGCGGCGACCCGAAGCTTACCCTGGAGCGGCTTTGGAGCACGCTGAGGGAACTCAAAGACATGGGAATAAACCGCATCAGCGGCGATCTGGTACTGGATGGCAGCTATTTTCAGGTAGATGGCGGTTTCCCGCACTTCAATGACAACGGAAACAATCCCTATGCACCGTTCCTGGTAGAGCCCTCGGCCTACCTGACCAACCTGAACCTGCTGCAGTTCCAGGTGCGTGCAGACGAACGTGGCACCCAGGCCTGGACCACCCCCAATCTTGGCGAGGTCACCATCGACAACCGGGTAACCGCCGTGCCGGAAGGCCCCTGCCCATCCCGTCGGGACTTCAAATGGCAACCGGTGTTTCATGACGACCAGCGGGTGACCGTGCAGGTGACCGGCGAGCTGCCTCAGGGTTGCCGCACCACTACCTATATGTCACTGCTACCCCACGATCACTACGCGGCCTCGACCATTCGCACGGTACTGTCAGAAATGGGCATTATCGTGAGCGGCGGCGACCGTTTTGAACAAACTCCGGAAGACCTGCGGCTGGTCATGCGAACCACCTCGCCCGACCTGGTAACCATGGTGCGGGACATCAACAAGTGGAGCAGCAACGTAATGGCCCGGCAGATGCTTCTGGCCATTGGCGCAGAAGTGCGGCAAGACTCGGACAACGATGACCGGGTAGCCGGTATCCGGGCCATTTATGACTGGCTCGAGCAGAAAGGCATCAACACCGCCGGCATGGTGATCGACAACGGCTCCGGCCTGACCCGCCATGGCCGCATCACCGCCCGGCAGGGTGCCCGAATTCTGCAGCATGCCTGGGAAAGCCGGTATGCCTCTGACCTGATGGCCTCGCTACCGATCATTGCCATGGACGGAACCATGGCCAGGCGGTTACGCAACACGGGAATGGATGGTGAAGGGCGCATCAAAACCGGTACCCTGGCAGACGTACGTTCCATTGCAGGCTTTGCCCGCGATGAAAACAACACCACCTGGGCAATCGTTGGTATGGTCAATAATTCCCCGGCCTGGAACGGTCGGGCCGTACTCGACCGGGTTCTGCACTCCCTGCACTACCGGCCGCCTACCGGTACCGCCGTGTCCCGGGCAGATTCCGCCAGTACCTCTATTCAATAGGCCCGAAAGTTATTTCGGGCTTGATAGCCTCGCAACGGTGGCATCGGCCATCTTGCCCGCCAGCGGGGCAATAAAGATCACCAACGGAAAGGCTACCAGCCACGCCGCACCCCAGCGGGGCAGGAAACCCTCAGACAGACCGGTATTGATCAGTGTGATAATCGCGGACATCAGTGACGACATAATGCCCGACATGTAAAACGAGAAGATAAACCTGCGCGCTCGGGCTACAGTGAACGTTGACATTCAGACTCCAGGTTTCAAGCAGATGTGCCGGCATCTGTTCCGCCGGCGATGGCGTATTGTATAGCTAAGGCTTGCATCTTAGTAAGCATGCAACATTTTTCCATACGGCTTATTACCGAGAGACTTTCATGATGGATCATCGAAGGCTCAGCAAACGCCCTGGCTTCCTCGGCCTCGCAGTCCTGATGCTGATACTTGCCGGGTGCAGCTCAACCAAACTGGCCTACCGTTATGCCGACTGGGGTGTGGTCTGGTGGGTGGAAGACTACGTCGACCTGACCGGTGAACAAAAAGCCACCCTGAACCGGGATCTTGATGCCCTGCGCCAGTGGCACTGCTCCGCGGAGCTTCCCCGCTATACCCTCTGGCTGGATGAACTGGAAACCGACCTGGCCCGCGGCACGCCCGATGTCGAAACCATTCACTACCACCGCCAGCAGCTCACTGCCTTTATCCCGGACCTGCTGGACCGAGCCGTGCCCGTTGCAGTCAACCTGCTGAAAACCTTGTCAGATGACCAGGTTCAGGAGCTGGCCCGGAACATGGCCCGTGATCAGCGGGAACTGGAAGACGAAATGCTGGCTGGCACCGAGCAGGAAACAGCCAGGGCCCGGGCGGAAAGAACCAGCGAGCGGCTGGAACGCTGGCTGGGTTCACTGAATTCGCAGCAGCAGGCGTTGGTTGAGGCCTGGTCTGCCGACCGGGGCCGGCAAACCGAAATCTGGCTGCAAGGTCGAGAGAGCTGGCAAAAAGCCCTTCTGGCCACGCTGGAAACCCGGAACCAACCCGGCTTCAGTGCCAATATCCGGGAGCTGGTGGTGAACTCGGAGACAGCCCGGGGGCCTGAGTACCAGGCAATGCTGGATGAGAGCCAGCAAGCCATGGCAGAGCTGATGCATAACCTGCTGCAGGCAGGCAGCAGCCGGCACCAGGAACATCTGCTGGCCAAGGCCGGCGAATTGAACGGCGACTTCACCACCCTCACTTGTAGCTGAATTTTCATTCAGCCAAACAAAAAGCCCGGATGATTTTCCGTCATCCGGACTTTTTGTTTGGCTACGCTGCAATCGTTAAACGGTCAGGTAACCACCGTCCGCGTTAATGCAGGCGCCGGTGGTGTAACTGGACGCATTGGACACCAGGTACAGCACAGTACCGGCCATTTCGTCCGGGTCCGCTACCCGCTTCATCGGGATGTGGGCCATGGCCTGTTTCTTGATGGCCTCATTGGTGGTCAGCGCGCTGGCGAACTTGGTGTCGGTCAGGCCCGGCAGCAGGGCATTCACCCGCACATTCTGCTGGCCTAGTTCCATGGCGAAGGACTTGGTCATGGAAATCACCGCCGCCTTGGTTACCGAGTAGATGCCCTGGAAGTGGCCGGGGTTCACACCGTTAACCGACGCCACGTTCACAATAGAACCGCCTCCGTTCTTCTTCATCATCTGAGCGCCACGGGCACACATGAAGAAGTAGCCGCGGATGTTCACGTCTACGGTTTTGTTGAAGGCACCTAAATCGGTATCTTCCACCGGCCCAAAGTACGGGTTAGCGGCAGCGTTGTTGACCAGGATATCCAGCTTGCCGTGCTCTTTGGCAATGTGTTCCCACACCGCTTCAATCTGGTCCATCTCACCAATGTGGCAAGCGAAGGCTTCGGCGCTGCCGCCGTCTTCCCGGATGCTGCTGGCCACGGCTTCGCAACCGTCAATCTTGCGGCTGCTGACAATCACATGGGCGCCGTAATGAGCCAGGGTGCGGGCAATGCTCTCGCCAATGCCGCGACTGGCACCGGTTACCAGGGCGACTTTGCCGCTCAGATCAAACAGGTTCAGGTTGCTCATGGGGTTCCCTCTTGGTTTTCGGGTAAAGAATTATCGGAATGTCACCAGGGAAGGGTTCTCCGCTTCCAGGTGGCTGTAGTTGTTGAATACGGCCAGGCTGCGCCGGGGGCCGGAATACAGAATGCGGGACACGCTGGTGTTGGCGATTACATTGTTCATCTCCAGCGCCTTGCGGTCCGAGAGCTCCAGCAGGTGCTGGGCAATCACTGCAATGGGGCCGCCGGAGGTGGAGACGATCACATCAGCACCGCCGGCCAGCTCGATCAACTCATCCAGCGCTGCACCGACCCGCTGCCGGAAACCGATCCAGGTTTCGGCGTATTCGTGGTCGTACTCGCCACTGACCCAGCGGGCCACGGCTTTTTCGAACGCTTGCTGGAACGCTTTGGCTGGCTTGGGAAAGCTGGCCAGATCCCGCGCCATTACCTGTTTATCGGCCCACTCCGGGCGCAGGCGCTCCACCACTTGCAGGTGATCGAATTCGTTCAGGCCCTCGAGCACCTGCATCCCCGGCAAGGCCGAGCCATAGCCGGTGGCGATGGCTTCCACGGTTTCACGATGGCGCTGCAGGTTGCCGCCAAAGATGGCGCCGGGCTCCACCTTGTCCGCCAGCCAGCGGCCCAGAATCTTGCCCTGCTCCCAGCCGCGGGGAGACAACTGATCGTAGTTTTCCTTGCCAAAACTGGCCTGGCCATGGCGTACCAGATAGATGGTGGCCATTACAAACTGCTCTCACTGATCAGCCGCTGGCAGCGCTTCTCCAGGTAGTTGGCGGCATGGCCAAAGGCGGCAAAGCGCTTGTCTTTGGTCTGGCCGTGGTAGAAGCGGTAATAGATCTGCTGGATGATCACCGCCAGCCGGAACAGGCCATAGATTTCGTAGAAATCGAAGTTATCGGCTCGAAAGCCAGATTTCTCCATGTAGTAGTCCACCACTTCCTTCCGGGTCAGCATGCCCGGGCGGTGGGTGGGCTGGCGCCGAAGCATCTGGAAAGGGCCTTCGTCGTCAGCTTCAATCCAGTAGGCCAGGCTGTTGCCCAAGTCCATCAGAGGATCGCCGATGGTGGCCATTTCCCAGTCCAGCACGCCGATCACTTCAAACGGGTTGTCCGGGTTAAGCACCACATTGTCGAAACGGTAGTCGTTGTGGATCACCACCTGGGCGATGTCGTCCGGCATCTTGTCATTGAGCCAGGCCATCACTTCTTCAAAGTCACCCACGTCTTCCGTACGAGCCTTCCGGAACCGATCGCTCCAGCCACCAATCTGCCGCTGCACGTAACCGGCACCCTTACCCAGCTTATCCAGCCCTGCGGCCCTGGCATCCACGTTGTGCAGGTCTACCAACTTGTCGATCACATTCAGGCACAGCTTGCGGGTGTCTTCAGCACTCAGCTCGAAATCCTTGGGGAAGTCCTGGCGCAGAATGATGCCCTTGAGCCGTTCCATCACGTAGAAGTCACAGCCCAGAACGCTGTGATCGTCGCAGATGGCGACAATATTGGGCACGTAGGGATATGCCGGCTTCAAGGCCTCCATTACGCGAGCTTCCCGCAGCATGTCGTGGGCAGACTTGGCAATCTTGCCGAACGGCGGCCGGCGCAGCACGTAGGACTGGTCGCCGTAATCCACCTGATAGGTCAGGTTGGACGCACCGCCCGGGTACTGCTTGATACTCGGCTGGCCTTCCAGGCCCGGAATGGCCTGCTTCATGAACCGGTCAACAGCACCAACATCCAGCTCCTCGCCTTCGCGGATGTCTACGGCCTGGTCGATCTGTGTCATTCAATTTCTCCTGTGATGTGTTCAGGCTTTCGCCTTGCCACCCATTTTGCTCATCCAGCGCTTGGTTTCCTGGTGCATCAGCCAGTCAAACGCCCAGGGCGCATGGCGCTTGAGCACCCACATACGGCGCTCCTTGGCGTGGGGCAGCACCCAGAAATCCTTGTCTTTCACACTGCGGAAAATATCCTCGGCCACGTCTTCAGCGGTAATGCTGGAGCGCTTCATCAGCTTGTTCACGTTCTGCTGGATACCGGGAATGTCCGAACGCATGGTGCTGGTCAAATTGGTCTGGAAAAACGCCGGGCACACGCAGCTGACATGAATACCGGCATCCCGCAGCTCCTGGCTAAGGGTTTCAGACAGGGCAATGACCCCGGCCTTGGACACATTGTAGCTGTCCATCAAGGGCGCAAGCATGAGTCCGGCCATGGAGGCCACGTTCACAAACGCGCCGGAGCCTTGTTCCTTGAACAGCGGGGTGAAGGCTTTGCAGCCACGCACTACGCCCAGTACGTTGATGTCGAGGATCCATTCCCAGTCTGCCATGGTGGTGTCTTCGATGGAGCCTGCGGAGGCGACGCCGGCGTTGTTGACGACCACGTCCACACCACCCCATTTCTGTACCAGGTCATCGCGGACTTTCTCGAAGTCGCTCAGGCGGCGTACGTCGCACTCAACAAAGTAACCTTCGCCACCGGCGTTGTTCAATTCCGCTTCAACGGCCAAGCCCTGTTCCGGGTTAATGTCCCCGATGCAGACTTTCGCGCCCTCTTTGGCGTACCGCAATGCAATCGCCCGGCCCAGGCCACTGGCCCCGCCGGTTATGAATACCCTCTGTGTCATGTTCGTGCTCACCGTTTTTACGTTTGAGTTCATGTTCTTATTGAGTAAGAGTTGGTGCTGGAAGGGCCTGTCCAAAAACCGCTACGAGCACATCCATGTGCGCTTCTCTCCGGCCATCCATGGCCTACGAAATTTTTGGACAGGCCCTTCCAGCACCAACTCCCATACTCTCTAGTCAGCTGTTCAAAAAACCAAATCTAGCTGGCAAATCCTTAATGCCTCACGGCATAGAGTGTTTTCACCCGGTCATCCCTCTCCGCAGTCTGAAGGAGCGGGTGGGTTGGGGGTTCTGAAAATGTGCGGAGCCATGGATGGCGGAGCAGAAGCGCCACAGGGATGTGCCGTAAGGAGCGGTTTTCAGAACCCCCAACCCACCCGCTCCCATCACCAATACTGGCGGCCAAGACGAACACCCTGCTCCCAAGCCCGAACCAACGTCAGGACTTGTACTTCCGGAGCTCCAACCGGGCCACCATAGCCCGATGAACCTCGTCCGGGCCATCGGCTAATCTCAGAACCCGAGCGTAACCGAACAACGCCGTCAGCGGGAAATCGTCGTCGCTGACACCGGCACCGCCGTGAATCTGAATCGCCTCATCCACAATCTGCTGCAGCATCTTCGGTACCACTGCCTTGATCATGGAGACTTCCTGCAAGGCGCCCATGATGCCCTTGGTGTCCAGCGCCCAGGCGCATTTCAGGGTTAGAAGCCGAGCTTGTTCGATGTTCATTCGGGCATTGGCGATGATGTCCGGGTTGCCGCCTAGTTTGGCGATCGGGCGGCCGAAGGCTTCGCGGGTCATGGCGCGTTTGATCATGATTTCCAGGGTGCGTTCGGCGGCGCCGATGGCGCGCATGCAGTGGTGTACGCGGCCCGGGCCAAGGCGGCCCTGGGCGATTTCGAAGCCGCGGCCGGGGCCGGCGATGATGGCGCTTTTGGGCAGGCGTACGTTGTCGAACAGTACCTGGCCGTGGCCATAGGGCTCGTCGTAGGCGCCGAAAACCGGCAGCATGCGCTCAACGGTGATGCCCGGGGTGTCGAGCGGCACCAGCACCATGGAGTGACGGCGATGTTTCTGGGCGTCCGGGTCGGTTACGCCCATGAAGATGCCAACTTTGCAGTCCGGGTGGCCGATGCCGGTGCTCCACCATTTGCGGCCGTTGAGCACGACTTCGTCGCCTTCAACGGTGGCGGTGGCTTTCATGTTGGTGGCGTCGGAGGAGGCCACGGCCGGTTCGGTCATGCAGAAGGCAGAACGGATTTCGCCGCTCAGGAGTTTCGGCAGCCACTCGGCTTTCTGTTCTTCAGAGCCGTAGTGGATCAGCACTTCCATGTTGCCGGTGTCCGGCGCGTTGCAGTTGAAGATTTCCGGAGCGATGAAGCTGCGCCCGGTTTCTTCGGCAATCAGGGCGTAGTCGGAGTTCAGCAGGCCGCAGCCGTACTTGTCGTCCGGGAAGAACATGTTCCACAGGCCCTGGGCCTTGGCCTTTTCTTTCAGCTCCTTGATGACTGGCAGCACCACCCAGCGGTTGTCCAGGGAGGCAAGCTCCTTGTGGTACTGCTCTTCGATGGGATAGATCTCGTCACGCATGAACTTTTTCACGCGGTTGAGGTAATCCTGGCCTTTCTCGGAAATGTTGAAATCCATGGTGCAGCTCCTCGCGCTTGCCTGCCCCGTTGGGGGCGCACTTTCAGTCAGATGGCGAACAGTCTAGGAGCCGAAGCTCTATTACGCGACTGAATTGTTCTTATCATTTATCATTAGCGTTATTAATTCAGATAACGGATTCCCATCATGGCCCTGAATCGACTGGACCTGAACCTGCTGCACGTTTTCGACACCATCTACCGGGAGGGCAGCCTGACCCGGGCCGCCAAGGCCCTGCACCTGACCCAGCCCGCCATCAGCCATTCCCTGGCCCGGTTGCGGGATCACTTCAACGATCCGCTGTTTACCCGCCAGGGCAACCAGATGGTGCCTACGCCGCTGGCCCGGAGGTTTCTGGAGTCCATGCGCCCGGGGCTGAATCAGATCCAGAGTGCGGTGAACCAGTTCCACGCCTTTGACCCGGCCACCCAGCGTAAAACCTACTCGCTCGGTTTGCGGGATGTGCTGGAGTCCACCTTCCTGCCTCAGTTGATGAACCGGCTGGAGCCTTACCCGGAAATGGAAATCGTCAGCCAGCGAATTCCGCGGCGGGATATGGAAACCCAGCTGGCGGCCGGCAAGCTGGACTTTGCCATTGATGTGCTGCTGCCGGTGAGCAATCACACCAGCCATGAATTACTGCGGCAGGACCGGCTGGTGGTGCTGGCCCGTGGAGGGCACCCGGTGGTGAAAGGCGGGCTGGATATGGACAGCTATCTGGCGGCGAAACACGTGCTGGTGTCGTCCCGAACCGAGGGGCCGGGCATTGAGGATTTCGAGCTGTCTCGCCGTGGCGTTCAACGCAATATCCGCCTGCGCTGCCAGCATTACTATGCCGCCTGCCGGGTGGTGGAAAATTCAGACCTGCTGCTGACCATGCCGGAAACCTACGCCCGGATTATCGCTGAGCGTTCCGACATTCAGGTGATGAGCCCGCCGGCACAGCTGCCGTCGTTAGACGTGCACCTGTACTGGCACAAGGCCTATGAAGGCGAACCGGCGCTGGTGTGGTTCCGGGATCTGCTGCGGAGCCTGTCGGGGAATCAGTAAGCCCCCACCAGCATCAGGAAACCGAAGAACCCGGTGGCGGTAATGCCCAGCGACACCGCCACAATCCCGAACCCCCACCAGATGGCGGCGCCATCGGAAATGTTCACACCGTGGCCCCGCAGAGTGCGATAGAAAGCCCAGGGGCCCAGTACAAAGGCACCTACCACGGCAAACACTAGCCCGATGGCAATACCGGCAAAGGTCCAGGTGGCCAGCACCATGGCCCGGTCAGAGGTCTGGTCGGTCACATTGTGGTGCTCCAGGAACTTCTTGCAGAAGAACCACACCAGGGCGAACAGTGCGGCCACAAACACCAGGCCGCCAATCAGGGTCATTATCCGGTACAGCACGCGGGTATCCTGTTAAAACATGATCAATCGGGGAACACCGGCTCCGGCAGGCACTCGAATCCGGGCCGGGCGAACAGATAGCCCTGGTACAGCGCAATGCCCTGGGATCGCAGCCAGTAATACTCTTCGGGCACTTCCACCCCCTCAGCCACAATCCGGCTGAGTAAGCCGTTCCAGAAATCAATTACCTGCCACTATAGCCAGCATGTCTTCAGGGGTAAAACAACAAATCCGGAAACACGGCTTTGCCACTGGCATCTGACCTGCCGGGAACTACACTGACGGTGTTGCATCACACCCTACAGCAAAGCATGAAGGAGGTTCGGGAATGGCCCAGACCGCTCGCATCGCCGTTACCCCCGGTGACGGCATTGGCCCGGAAGTGGTGGCAGAAGCCGTCCGCTGCCTGGAAACCCTGCGTGCAAAGCACGACCTGGCCCTGGAGTGGACACGGTTTCCCTGGCCCTCACACGCCTGGCATGAGGAATATGGCGAAAGCTGGCCGAAGGATGCCCTGCAGCAACTGAAAGCCTACGACGCCATTCTGCTGGGCGCGCTGGGAGACCCCGGGCCGATCGATGACACCAACCGCTACCTGCTTTCGGACAGCGTGTCCCTTGCACCCCTGCTGGAGATGCGCAAAGGCTTTGACCAGTGGGTGTGCGAACGCCCGGCCCGGTTACTGCCCGGCGCCCGCCAGTACCTGAAAGATGACCGAGCCAAAGACATCGACATGCTGGTGATCCGCGAAAACAGTGAAGGCGAGTATGTCAGCCAGGGTGGCCGCCTGCGCCAGGGCACGCCGGATGAAGTGGCGACCCAGATGGAAGTATTCACCCGCCGAGCCACCGAGCGGATTATCCGCTACGGTTTCGAGCAGGCCCGCCAGCGCGCCGCCGAGCGCGTTCAGGACGGCCGCACCCGCAGCTTCCACCGGTACGACGGTTCCACCTGTGAAAGCCAGGTGTGCCTGATAACCAAGCGCAATGCCCTGCGTTACTGGGGCGACATGTACACCGAGGTGTTCGAGGACATCGCCCGGGAATACCCGGATGTGGCCACCCACCACGAACTGGTGGATGCCGCTTGCATGAAGTTTGTATCCAGCCCCTGGGCCTTTGACGTGGTGGTGGCCAGCAACCTGCAGGGCGACATACTGACCGACCTGGCCGCAGTGATCTCCGGCGGTATGGGGGTGGCACCCTCCTGCAACCTGAACCCCACAGACCCGGACATGCCGTCGATGTTTGAACCCACCCACGGCAGCGCCCCGGATATCGCCGGCCAGGGCATTGCCGACCCCACCGCCATGCTGTTCACCACCGCCCGCATGCTCGACTGGCTGGGCCGCAAAGACCCGACCCTGGCCCAGGCCGGCAAAGAACTGTTCGATGCGGTGGCGGCAGACCTGGCCGAACACGGCGGAGACCGGCGCGCCACCCGTGAAATCGGCGACGCTATTTGTAAACGGCTGGCCCCGTGACTAGGCTGCAATAGAGAGCTGTTCCATTCACTTCGGGAGGTATCCATGACCGACCACAAAGGCAAACTTTCTCCCCTGCTCAAGCAGGCTACCGGCATCACTGCCGCCAAAGGCGAAGGCGCCTACATTGTTGATACAGACGGCCGTCGCTACCTGGATTTCACCTCGGGTATCGGGGTAACCAGTACCGGCCATTGCCACCCGAAAGTGGTGGAAGCCGCCCAGAAACAGGTGGCCACCATGATTCACGCCCAGGCCACCACGGTGATGAATCCCCGGTTGCCGGAGTTGGCGGAAAAACTCGGTGCGCTCACACCAGACCCGCTCAATGCCTTTTTCTTCTCCAACGCCGGCACCGAAGTGGCCGAGGGGGCCATCCGGCTGGTGCGGCAGGTAACCGGCCGGCCCAACATCATTGTGTTCCATGGCGGGTTCCATGGCCGCACCATGGGCTCGCTGTCCATGACCACCTCCAGCGTCGGCCTGCGGGCCGGGGTCAGCCCGATGATGGGCGGTGTCGTGGTTTCCCCCTTCCCCCACGCCTTCCACTATGGCTGGAGCGAAGACGAAGCCACCGATTTCTGCCTGAAAGAACTGGACCGCATCTTTGTCACCTATTCTGCCCCGAAAGAAACCGCTGCCATGTTGATCGAGCCGGTGCAGGGTGAAGGTGGCTATGTGCCGGCCAACGCCCGCTTCATGCAAGGGCTGCGGGAACGCTGCGACAAACATGGCATCATGCTGGTATTCGATGAAGTGCAGGCCGGCTTCGGCCGCAGCGGCAAATTCTGGGCCCACGAGCACTTCGGGGTAACGCCGGATGCCATCATGATTGCCAAGGGGCTGGCCAGCGGCTTCCCGATTTCCGCGCTGGCGGCGTCTGAGGAAACCATGGCCAAGGGCTGGCCCGGCTCCCAGGGCGGTACCTACGGCGGTAACGCAGTGGCTGCAGCCGCGGCCATCGCAACCATCGAGGTAATCCAGGAAGAAGGCCTGGTGCAAAACGCCGACCGCATGGGCAAGCGCCTGTGGGACAACCTGCATAACCTGAAGAAAGACTACCCGGACATGGCCGATGTGCGCGGCAAGGGCCTGATGATCGGGGTGGAAATGCGCCGGGGCGAATGCCCGGACGGCGAGCGGGCCGGCAAGATTCTCAAGGAATGCGAGAAGCGGGGCCTGCTGATGCTGCGCTGCGGCCCCTACCAGGAAATCGTACGCTGGCTGCCGCCGCTGATCGTCAACGAACAGCAGATTGACGAAGCCTGCGGCATCTTCGAGGAAGCCCTCAAAGCCACCGCCTGATCCTTGAAACGGCAAATCGAGTAGGAGGGGGAGT
>NZ_AXBV01000032.1:0-375517 GCF_000475255.1 Marinobacter sp. ES-1 | reverse complement strand
CCGGAGTGGGGCAGGGTTGGGTTCGCCTTTCCAAAAACCGCTCCTTACGGCGCATCCCTGTGGCGCTTCTGCTCCGCCATCCATGGCTCCGCAAATTTTTGGAAAGGCCCTCCCAAGCGCTTCGTCAATCTCCGTGCGTGTAGGAAGAACAAAGATGACTCAAAAGAACCTTCGAATTGCCTTTCTCGGTATTGGCCTGATGGGCGCGCCGATGACCCGTAACCTGCTGGATGCAGGCTTTCCGATGACCCTGTGGAACCGGACAGCCAGCAAGTGTGAGCCATTCCGGGAGGAGGCTACGATTGCGGCGACGCCGGCCGAGGCGGTGGTGGGCGCGGATGTGGTGATCACCATGCTGGAGAACGGGCAGGTGGTTGAGGATGTGCTGGTGCATCAGGGCGCGATCGGGGCGTTGAAGGCGGGGGCGCTGGTGGTTGATATGAGTTCGGTGCAGCCGTCGCTGGCCCGTGAGTTGGCGGGGCTGGTTGGCGAGCGTGGGGCCGGGTTTGTGGATGCGCCGGTTTCCGGGGGTACGGTGGGGGCTGCGGAGGCTCGGTTGAGTATTATGGCCGGGGGGGCGGAGGCGGATGTTGAGCGGGCGTTGCCGGTGTTCGGGGCGTTGGGCAAGTGTACTCGGATCGGGCCGGTGGGGGCCGGGCAGTTGGCGAAGCTGGCGAATCAGGCGATTGTGGGGATTACCATTGGTGCGGTGTCTGAAGCTTTGTTGCTGGCGGCTAAGGGTGGCGCGGATCCTGCGGCGGTGCGGGAGGCGTTGCTGGGTGGCTTTGCCGGTAGCCGGATTCTGGAGTTGCACGGGCAACGGATGATTGACCGGGACTTTGCCCCCGGGGCGCCGGCGCGGATTCAGTTGAAGGATATGCGGATGATTCTGGATGAGGCGCGGGCCGAGGGGCTGACGCTGCCGCTGGCGCAGCAGACTCATAACGAATATTTGTCGCTGGTGGCCAATGGCCACAGCGATGTGGACCACAGCGGTTTGTTGCTGGAGCTGGAGCATATGAACGGGGCCTTGCTGGGCTCGCTGGGCCGTGGGCCAAAGGGCTGAGGAGACGCTGATGCCACGTTTTGCCGCGAATTTGTCCATGTTGTTTACCGAGGTGCCGTTTCTCGAGCGTTTCGAGCGTGCTGCAGCTTCGGGTTTCAGGGCGGTGGAGTACCTGTTTCCCTACGAGTGGCCGGCAGAGGAGCTGGCGCAGAGGTTGCAGGCGAACGGGCTGACCCAGGTACTGTTCAACCTGCCACCGGGGGACTGGCATTCGGGAGAGCGGGGAATTGCCTGTTTGCCGGATCGCGTTGAGGAATTCCGGGCCGGGGTCGAGCAGGGCATTGCCTATGCCAGGGTGCTGGGTAATACCCGGCTCAATTGCCTGGCCGGGCTCAAGCCGGCGGAGCTTTCAGAGCAGGAGGCCTGGAGCACGCTGGTTGCAAATGTTCAGTACGCGGCGGACCGCTTTGCCGAGGCGGGGCTGACACTGTGCCTGGAGGCGATCAATTCCCGGGTGGATATGCCCGGCTTCCTGCTGGATACCACCGGCAAGGTGATGGAGCTGATTGAAGCGGTGGATGCCGATAACGTGCGCCTGCAATACGACATCTACCACATGCAGGTCATGGAGGGAGATCTGGTTCGCTCCATGGAGTGCCTGCTGCCCTGGATTGCCCATATTCAGTTTGCCGATAATCCGGGACGGAACGAGCCCGGTACCGGCGAGATTAACTTTTCGAATGTTTTCGCTGCCCTCGACAGGATGGGCTACGCTGGCTGGGTCAGTGCCGAGTATCGGCCTTCTGCTGTAACCGAGGCGTCTCTGGGCTGGTTCCGGCCCGGTTGTTGACCGTCGTCATAGGCGACACCCTCTTACAAGATCGTAACTGGCCGGGTTCCGGTGTTATTCGTAACCTTGTAAGCAACCAAATCCGCTATCAGGAGGAGTCACCGGTGAAAGCGCTGGTAATCGAAGACGATCAGGATGTAGCAAGTTACCTGGTGAAGGGGCTGAAAGAGTCTGACTTCGTGGTGGATCATGCGGCCGACGGCAAGGAAGGCATGATGATGGCGGCCAGTGAAGAATACGACATCATGATTGTCGACCGCATGCTGCCGGGCATGGATGGGCTATCCATCATCAAAACCGTGCGGGCCACCGGCAACCAGACCCCTGTGCTGATTCTCAGTGCCCTGGGTGATGTGGATGACCGGGTGGAAGGCCTGCGTGGCGGGGGCGATGATTACCTCACCAAGCCGTTCTCGTTCACCGAACTGCTGGCCCGGATCGAGTCGCTGATCCGCCGTAACCGGCAGGCGGCTGAAACCGAAACTGTACTGAAGGTAGCAGACCTGGAAATGGACCTGCTGGCCCGAACCGTGAAGCGCGCCGGCCATAATATCGATGTCCAGCCCCGGGAATTCCGCTTGCTGGAATATCTGATGCGCAACGCGGGCCAGGTGGTTACCCGGACCATGTTGCTGGAAAAAGTCTGGGACTATCACTTTGACCCCCAGACCAACGTAATCGACGTGCACATCAGCCGTCTGCGCGCCAAGATCGACAAGGAATTTGATACACCCTTGCTGCAGACAGTTCGGGGTGCAGGATACATGCTGCGTGAAACTGCTTAGTCAGCTCAGAACGTCATCGTTCCAACTGGCACTGCTTTATATGGTGGTGTTTGCCACCTCTGTATTCCTGCTCCTGGCATTCATCTACTGGCGCACCGCCGGCTTTATGACTGCCCAGACCGACGAGACCATCGAGGCGGAAATCGCCGGTCTGGCGGAACAGTATCGCGGGCGTGGCGTGAACGGGCTGATTACCATCATCCGTGAGCGTGTCGCCCGGGATCCGAACGCCAAGTCCATCTACCTGCTGACCACCGATGACTTCCTGAAACTGGCCGGAAATATTGAAACCTGGCCGGAAGGCAGTCGTTCTTCCGACAGTGGCTGGATCAATTTTACCCTGAACCCGACCGTGGGCTGGCAGGGGCCGGAACGCCTGGCCCGGGCCCGTATCTTTGATGTCCAGGGGGGCCTGCGCCTGCTGGTCGGCCGGGATGTGGATGAGCTGACCAGCCTGAAGCGGGTGATCGAGACCGCCATCAACTGGGGCATGGGCATCACCCTGGCCCTGGCCCTGCTGGGTGGTTTTCTGATGAGCCGAAGTACCACGCGGCGCATCGAAGTAATCAACAACACCTCGCGACGGATCATGAACGGGCACCTGTCGTTGCGGATACCCACCCGGGGTACCGAAGACGACTTTGACCAGCTGGCCGAAAACCTGAACCAGATGCTCGACCGGATTGTGTACCTGATGGAAGGTATCCGGCATGTATCGGACAGCATCGCCCACGACCTTCGCACCCCGCTGACCCGCCTGCGTAACCAGCTGGAAAACACCCTGATTGCCGTCGATAATGACGAGGCCCGCGAACAGGTAGGCCGGGCGGTTGCGGAAGCCGATCAACTGCTGGCGACTTTCAACGCCCTGCTGCGGATTGCCCGGCTGGAAACCCGGGGTAATTCCGCCGATATGAAGGTGGTGTCGCTGGATGAGCTGGTCAGTGATGCCTGCGAGCTTTACGAAGCCCTGGCGGAAGACAAGGAGCAGACCTTTACCCAGGAGATGGCCTCCGGGGTGATGATTGAAGGTGATCGCGACCTGTTGTTCCAGATGGTCAGCAACCTGATTGATAACGCCATCAAGTACACTCCCGAGCATGGCGGCATCGTGGTGGCGGTCCGCCGGGAAGGTGCTGCAGCGGTGTTTGAAGTGCGGGATTCCGGTATCGGCATTCCGGACGACGAGAAAGACCAGGTGTTCCAGCGTTTTTACCGGGTCGGCAAGAGCCGGTCATTGCCGGGTAATGGTTTGGGGCTGAGCCTGGTCAGTGCGGTGGCCGAGATTCACCAGGGCCAGATCCTGCTCAGCGACACCCATCCGGGCGAGGAGCCGCCGGGGCTTACGGTCAGTGTGCGCATGCCGGCCTTCACCGGCGTCCGAAAGCGGATCAAGGCCACCACGGTGGAGCCTGCAGCGGATTCCGCTGATGAACGAACGTCAACGGCGGAACCCGGCAAGGCCTGACTGCTTACTGGCTGGCGCGGAACCGGTTTACCCGGTTGAGTACCGGTCCGATGACGATGTCGGCCCGGCTTTCGACGGCCTGTGCCAGCTGGTCAAACTGGGCGCGACGACGGTCAACCCTGGCCTGCAGGCTGTCCCATTCCCCTTCCAGGTGCTTCTGCTCTGCCATCACAAAGGCGGCAATATTGTGCCGGTTGAGTTTGCTGGTAATGCCCATGTCGTCCAGGCGGAAGCCCAGGGTATCAATGCCTTCCAGTGCCAGGTTCAGCAGTTTCTTGGTGTTCATCGGTGTGTCTCCGTTAACAGGGAAATCGGGTCAATTACCTGCAAACTAATGGCGGGCGCTAGAGTGTTCAACCTAATTTCCGACCGGAGCCAAGGGCGGGATGTCTTGCCAAAAGGTAATTCCGTGGCCACAGGCAGGTAATGAGAGGTGAGGATAATGGGTACTGTAGATGCGGAGGCGGGTGACCCGTTGCCTGCCTCCCCCTCCAGCACAGCGCTAGCCTTAACCCCGTTACCCGCGGGGTTTTTTTATGGCTGCTGGTAACAGATTCGATCGATTTCCCACAGCTTGGTCGACTCCGGGGTTCTCACCCTGATTTCGTCGCCTTCGCTTTTGCCGAGGCAGGCTTTGACCACCGGCGCATGCACCGAGACGTAGTTGTTTTTGCCGTAGATCTCGTCCGGCCCGACAATCCGGAAGGTGAGTTCGTTGTCGTCTTCGTCCACCAGGGTTACCCAGGCGCCAAAGAAGGCCTTGCCTTCCTGCACCGGGCTGTACTCCACCACCCGCAGTTTCGACAGCCGGTTTCTCAGGAATCGCACCCGCCGGTCGATTTCGCGCAATCGCTTCTTGTTGTACTGGTAATCCGCGTTCTCTGAACGATCGCCCAGGCTGGCCGCCCACTGTACCTTCCTGGTCACTTCCGGGCGTTCCTTGCGCCACAGCTCGTCCAGTTCCTGCTGCAATTCGGCATAGCCTTCCGGGGTAATAACGTTGGTATCCATAAGGCCTTCAAAGGTCAGGTGAAAGAGTTTGCCCATTCATATCGCCGGGGCGGATCCGGGTCAACTGCTGAATGGCCTGCAGGGACACGTGAAGGTGGTCACACTTTGACCAGTCTTGCCGGAAAACTCCCGGGGTTGGCGATAAACTGAACAGACTAAGTGTGCGCAGGGCGTTATTAGTGATGTGCCGCACCGGATAGCCAGGATTCAGGAAGATACCATGAGCAGCAACAGACAGAGCACAGAGCAACCGTGGCTAAGGCCGCCCCTTATGGCGGGTATGGTGCTGGCTATTACGGTGCTGGTGCCGGCTGTGGTGCAGGCGCAGAGTGCGGAGTCTGCTTTCGAACCTGAGCAGCGTTCAACCATTGAAACCATCCCGTTCCGGGCCATTGAAGAGGAAGCCCTGGCGAACACGGTGATCGAGGGTGGCCTGGAGGCGCCGGCAGCCGGTGTGCCGGTGCAGGCAGGAAAAGATGATGACTTCTACCTGGACCCGCTGGCGTTTCAGCCCAGGGACGACCGGACTGACCTGGGCCGCTCGGAAATTCCCGTGGATATCCGTTTCAGCAACCCGAAGGTGATTCCCGGCCAGACCCACAGCAACAACTATGTGATCCGGCCACCGGAGAACCGCACCTACGATACCTTCAACCTCAACATGACCGAGCGCCGGTAGCCTTCAGGCCGCTGATTCCAGCGCCACCGGCTTGCCCAGCACATCCCGGTAGAAAAAGGTCAGTGCCTGGGTAGCCTGGTTCAGGCGGGCCCGGGACAGCTGCATCTTGTCACTCAGATACGCCAGAAACTGCCTTTGCTCTTCTTCGGCAAGGTTGTCGGGGTCGGTCAGATCGTGGAACAGCACAAAGCGGCTGATCCAGTGTAGGTAGGTTTGTTCGGCACGTTGATTGAGCTGGTGTTTGCGAATGGCCGCCTGAACTTCGTCGACCATGCCGGGCCGTGACTGCTCCAGCGCCTGGGTAATATTCATGTTACGCACTCTTCCGGAAAGCTTGTTGTTGTTATGGTGCGCGCATCATATGACAAACGTTTGAATGGTGCAAAAAAGACCTGCAGCCACCGGGCAAGGGGCTGTCTGCCCGGAGCAGGGGGCTCCGGGCCCAGGGCTCGCCTCGGTTACTTCAGGGCTTCCAGCTTGTCGATATACTTCTGCATGGCTTCGTCGCTGGAGGTGCCTTTGACCTTTTCCCAGGCGTCGTACTTGGCGCGGCCGACAAAGTCCATCATGCCCGGGCGCTTGCCGGAAACATCGCCTTCGGTGGCTTGCTTGTACAGGGCGTAGAACTCCAGCTTCAGTTCGTTGGAGGGTTTGAAGTCGCCTTCGGCGGACTGGATGTAGTTTACCGCGTCATCGAATTTCGCTTTCAGGTCACTCATGGTCTGGCTCCTTGGTTTTAATGGTTTTTTCCTCTGAGGATGGGCCGAGTATAGCCCTGGTGTGAATCGCCGTCATTGACTGAAAGCGCGTTATGGCGGGCGGCAGGGCAATCTGGCAAAAGTTTGCCCGACTGCACATTTCAGGTCATTTCTCGCCAGCGCCTGCTTGAGAACAGCGGATCATCTGTGTACAGTTTGCGCCGTTGCCTGCCAGGATGGCCGGCTTCAGGGATTGAACGACACTGCAAATGAATTGCACAGGGAGCACGCCATGTCTGCCAAAGACGGTTCTGTCGCGCCTAAAGAGCGCATCAATATCAAGTATGTCCCCGCCACCGGCGACCAGCAGGCTGAAACCGAGCTGCCGCTGAAAATGTTCGTGGTTGGCGATTTCAAGGGCCATGCTGAAGAAACCCCCATCGAAGACCGCAAGGCCATTTCCGTTGACAAGAACAACTTCCGTTCGGTCATGAAGGAAGCGGGCCTGACCCTCTCCACCACCGTTTCCAACAAGCTCGAAGACAATGCCGACGACCTGCCGGTGAACCTGGACTTCCAGGGCCTGGACGACTTTTCTCCGGACAGCATCGCCCGCCAGGTGCCCGAGCTGAAAAAGCTGATCGAACTGCGCGAAGCCCTGGTTGCCCTCAAGGGCCCACTGGGTAACGTACCGGCCTTCCGCAGCAAGCTGCAGGAACTGCTGGACAACGACGGCGCCCGGGAAAAACTGCTGGCGGAGCTTGAGCTGGCCACCGACGGCGGCGAATAAGCGCGCCACCGGACCCCGGTAACCAACACCGATTATCAATCACGTACTGAAGGGATGTGGTATGTCTGATACTGCTGTGCAGCAATCTGCTGCCTCCGAATCCGTAGCACAAGGGTCCTTGCTGGACCAAGTTATGGCCAACAGCCGCATGGCGCCGGCCGACGAAGGTTACGATGTTGCCCGCAAAGGGGTGGCCACGTTTATCGCCAACCTGCTGAAGAGCGACGAAAAAGGCCAGCCGGTCAACAAGGCCCTGGTGGACCAGATGGTGGTGGAGCTGGATCGCAAGATCAGCGCCCAGATGGATGAAATCCTGCACGCACCCAAGCTGCAGGAACTGGAATCGTCCTGGCGCGGCCTGAAGCTGATGGTCGACCGCACCGAATTCCGCGAGAACATCAAGGTCGACATCCTGCACGCCACCAAGCAGGAACTGCTGGAAGACTTTGAATTCGCACCGGACGTTACCCAGACCGGCTTCTACAAACACATCTATGCGGCCGAATACGGCCAGTTCGGTGGCGAGCCGGTGGGTGCCATTGTTGGCAACTACGCCTTCAGCCCGTCTACTCCCGATATGAAGCTGCTGCAGTGCGTGTCGTCCGTGGGCGCCATGTCCCACGCGCCCTTCCTGTCCTCGGTGGCGCCGTCGTTCTTTGGTGTCGACAGCTACCAGGAGCTGCCGGCGATCAAGGAACTGAGCGCCGTTTTCGAAGGCCCGAAATACGCCAAGTGGCGCTCCCTGCGGGAATCCGAAGACGCCCGTTACCTGGGCCTGACCGCGCCGCGCTTCCTGCTGCGGGTGCCCTATGACCCCACCGAAAACCCGGTACGCAGCTTCAACTACAAGGAAGAAGTGTCCGGCGACCACGAGCACTACCTGTGGGGCAACACGGCCTACCTGCTGGCGACCCGCCTGACCGAAAGCTTCGCCAAGTACCGCTGGTGCCCGAACATCATCGGCCCGCAAAGCGGTGGTGCGGTGGAAGACCTGCCGGTGCACACCTTCGAATCCTTCGGCCAGCTGGAAGCCAAGATCCCGACCGAAGTGCTGATCACCGACCGCCGTGAATACGAACTGGCGGAAGAAGGCTTCATCGCCCTGACCATGCGCAAAGGCAGCGACAACGCGGCGTTCTTCTCCGCCAACTCGGTACAGAAGCCCAAGCAGTTCCCGAACACCAAGGAAGGCAAGGAAGCGGAAACCAACTACAAGTTGGGCACGCAGCTGCCGTACATGATGATCGTGAACCGCCTGGCCCACTACATCAAGGTACTGCAGCGCGAGCGGATCGGTTCCTGGAAGGAGCGCCAGGACCTGGAGCGGGAACTGAACACCTGGATTCGCCAGTACGTGGCCGACCAGGAAAACCCGCCGGCAGATGTTCGCAGCCGCCGTCCGCTGCGCGCCGCCCACGTGGAAGTCTCCGATGTGGAAGGCGATCCGGGCTGGTACCAGGTCTCCCTGGCCGTGCGCCCGCACTTCAAGTACATGGGTGCCAACTTCGAACTCTCGCTGGTTGGCCGCCTGGACAAGGATTAATCCGTGTTCGGCGACACCGGCACTGACGGCGTTCGCAATACCGGCAGCCTGTTTGAACGGCTCGAACAGGCTGCTGCCCCCCCGGGGCAGGGAATGGGTGAGGTGACCCATGTGGTGGAATCCATAAAGCGCCACCTGGTGCGCCTGCTGAACGCCCATCCGGGCAACAGCGCCAGCGTACCGGATCTCGGGTTGCTGGATTTCAACGATGCCACCTTGGGTACGCTGGATCTGAGTATCCAGATTCGGGGGGCGATTCGTCAGTGTATCGAGAAGTTTGAGCCGAGGGTCAAGCGGGTGGATGTGGTGGCCTTGCCGCCGGGGCCGGACCCGCTGCAGTTGAAGTTTCAGGTGACGGTTTACCTGCAGGTTGCCGGGAGTGACGACCGGACCACCATTGACCTGGTTTTGGATGACAAGCGGTATTACCGGGTGGTTTAGGCTTGGTTGCATTGGCCCGTGGGGGCTGGAGGGGGTGGGGGACCATTTTCTTCTGGGAAAAAACAACTCGCTTTGCTCAGACATCTTTTTTCCCGCCAGAAAATGGTCCCCCACCCTCTCCGTCAAACCTGGATGAATGCCGTCTGGATGTTTTTTGAAGGCACGGATGAGAGCGAGGGTGTGGTTGGTCTTTCCAAAAGTGTGCGGAGCCATGGATGGCGGAGCTCAAGCGCCCCACGGACGGGCTCGAAGCGTCTTTTGGAAAGACCAACCACACCCTTGCTCGGAGCCAGATAAGGTGCAGTAAGAATGAAGTTGAACAGGTTCTACAGGGATGAGTTGAGCTTTCTGCGGTTGCAAGGCAGGGAATTTGCCGAGGCGCATCCGCAGCTTACCCGCTTTTTGTCCGAACAAAGCACCGACCCGGATGTGGAGCGGCTGCTGGAAGGCTTTGCCTTTCTGACAGGCAAATTACGGGAGAAGGTTGAGGACGAGTTTCCGGAGCTGACCCATTCGCTGCTGAACATGCTCTGGCCGAATTATCTGCGGCCGGTGCCCAGCTGCACCATTATGCGCTTTGACCCGCAGTTGCATGCCATCAGCGAGCGGCAGACGGTGGAGCGTTATACCGAAATCAAGAGCCGTCCCCTGGGCGAGGCCAGTCGTCAGACCCAGTGCCGGTTCCGGACTTGCCGGGCTGTGGATATCTTTCCGGTCAGTGTGGCGGAGGCCTATGCCGAGCATTCCCGGGAAGTGTCTTCCGTTACCGTCGACCTGGCCCTGCATACGGACCAGCCGTTGAATGCTCTGGGGCTGGACAGTCTGCGGTTCTATCTGGGCGGCGATAACCACACCGCTGAGACCCTGTACCTGTGGCTGAACCATTACCTCAGCCGTATGGAGTTGGTGGTGGGCGACAACGTCTACAACCTGCCGTCGTCGTTGTTGCAGCCGGTGGGTTTTGCCGCCGATGAGGCGATTTTGCCGTATCCGAAGAATGCCTATGCCGGGTACCGCATCATTCAGGAGTATCTGAGCTTTCCCGAGGCCTTCCGGTTTGTTGATATCGGCGGGCTGAAGTCCCGGTTGCCGGCGGTGCAGGCGGATGAGATCAGTCTGCGCTTTCATTTCAGCCGGATTCTGCCGCCGGATACCCGGGTTACCCGGGACTCCCTGCAGCTGTACTGCACGCCGGCGGTGAATCTGTTCAGCCACGAAGGGGAGCCGGTGGATCTGAACGGCCGGCAGACCGAGTACCGCATTTCCCCGTCCAGCCGCTGCCCGGAGCATTTTGAAGTGTTCAGTATCGAGCAGGTGGAAGGCTGGCTGGAAGGGCGTTCGGGGCGGGGTGAGCCGCGTTTGTATACCGCGTTCGAGAGTTTCCAGCACGAGGTGGAGCGGGATCGGGGCCGTACGGCACTGTATTACCGGGTGCGTACCCGGGAGAGCGTTCGGGGCGATGGCTTTGATCACTACATTTCGTTTGTCCGGGGTGACGAGTCGGAATGTATGAACCGGCAGGAAGCGGTGTCGCTGACGCTGACCTGCACCAACCGGCAGCTGCCCCAGCAACTGGCGGTGGGGGAGATCTGCATGGCCACCGAGACCACGCCGGCGTTTGCCTCGTTCAGCAACATTACCCGGCCCACGGCCACGCTGCGGCCGACGCTGGATGGCAGCCTGTTGTGGACGCTGATTTCCAATCTGTCCCTGAACTACCTGTCGATGCTGGATGTGGATGCCCTGCGCACGGTGCTGCGGGTGTACGACTTCCGTGCCCTGGTCGACCGGCAGGCGGAACGGGTTTCCCAGAAGCGGTTGGCGGGTATCAGCGAGATTGCCACCCAGCCGGTGGACCGAATGGTGCGCGGCTTGCCGGTGCGGGGGATCCGTTCGGTGCTGAAGCTGGATCAGCAGAATTTCGGCAGCGAGGGCGATCTGTACCTGTTCGGAACGGTACTGAGTCAGTTTTTTGCGCTTTACGCGAGCATTAATGCCTTTCACCAGCTGGAAGTGGTGAATACAGACAACCAGGAACGGTACACATGGACGTTACAGCAAGGTCAGCAGCCGCTGATGTAGCCGGGCTGGAACCTGTCCTCGGCAACGCGCGGCGGTACAGTTTTTTTCAGTTGGTGGACCTGATTCACCGGCACCACGGCGACGACCTGGAAAACTCCGGCAACGGCGAGCCCCGGCAGGAGCGTATCCGGTTTTCGGCCTCGGCCGGTCTGGGCTTTCCGGGCAGTGATGTGATTTCGGCCCTGTCGCCGGAACATGAACACGCGCCTTACCAGATGGAAGTGAGCTTCCTCGGCCTGCACGGCTCCCAGTCGCCACTGCCCGGTTACTACCTGGAAGACCTGGCCTGGGAAGCGGGCCAGGATTTGGGGGTGCGCCGGCACTTCCTGGACTTTTTCAATCACCGGCTGGTCACGCTGTTTCACCGGGCCTGGCGCAAGTACCGGTATTACGTGCGGTTTCAGCCGGGCGCCAGCGATGGCTTTTCCGAACTGGTGTTTGCCCTGGTGGGGCTGGGCGACAGCCGCCTGCGGGATGCGACACCGGTCAACTGGTCCAAGATGCTGGCCTACGCGGGCCAGATGGCGGGCCGCAGCCGGTCGCCGGAAGTGGTCAGCGGCATTGTCGCGCACTGTTTCGACCTGGAAGACGTCAGCATCGAACAGTGGGTGTTGCGTAAGGTGGCCATCGGGCCAGACCAGCAAACCCGGCTGGGCCAGGCCAATGCCAGCCTGGGCCAGGACACCCTGGTGGGCTCCGGCATCCGGGATCGCAGCGGCAAGTTTATCCTGCGCCTGCGCAACCTGAGCCGGCGCCGTTTTGCGGATTTCCTGCCCAACGGCCGGGACCATGAGCGGCTGGTGAAGCTGGTGGAATTCACCACCCGGGAGCAGCTGGCCTACGACCTGGAACTGCAGATGCGGCCCAGGGATATCCGGCCCATGCAGCTGGGTGAGGATGTGCGCCTCGGCTGGAATTCATTTGTAACACCGGAGCGGGCCCGTGAACGCCCGGCGGTGCGCATCCAGATACGACGATAAGGCAAGGAGCCAGACAGGTGTCAAACCGGACAGCAGCATTAACCCTGGTGATCATCAACCCGACCGAAACCGGCGGTGGTGCCAGCATTGAACACAAATTCAGTACCGGTGGCGGCTCTATCGGTACAGCCGCCAACGATACCTGGCGGTTGTCGCCCCATCGCACCGGCGCTGTAGCCGGCCATGCCGAGGTTCGTTACCTGGATGGCGGCTTCTGCCTGATCGACCGCAGCGGCCGAACCTACATCAACAGCAGTAGCCAGCCTGTTGGCCGGGGCCGCAGGGCGCGGCTGAATCATGGTGACACACTCACCATTGGCCGGTACCGGATGCGGGTAGAGCTCAATGGCGAGGCGGCCTTTAACAACGGGATGGAAGAAGACGCCGGCCAGCACAGGCAACTGGTGGATGTGGCCGAAGGCTCGTTGTTGCGGTCGGAATCCGGCCAGGCACTGCCGGATGGCCGCGAGCCTCTTGAGGGACTGCACACCCCGGCGGGGGAACCGATCAGCGAAGACCCGCTGGCTCCCTGGCCAGAGACACAGGAGCGACAGGGCATGTCAGAGTCCAAGGAACAGAGTCGGGAAGCCAAAGACACCAGCCGGCAACACATCAGCGGTGCCCCCCTGATGCGCGGTATGGAAGCCGAGATTGACTTTGCCGACAGCGATGAAATGCGCCTGTTTCTGGAAGAGGCCGGCCAGACCCTGAAAGCCACGGTCGAAGGCCTGCTGGCTTTGCATCAGGGCGAGGATTCCCGCCACCGGGCCCTGCGCACCCGCCTGCAGCCGATTGAGGACAATCCGCTGCGCCTGGGTGATGACTATGCGGGCACCATGCAGACCCTGTTTGCGGCCGAGCGCAGCCCGGTGCACCTGTCTGCCCCGGCCGCTGTTCGCGAAAGCCTGGAGAGCCTGAACCATCACCAGCAGGCTACCCGGGAAGCCATTCGGGAAGCGCTGGAAGCGATCCTTTACGCCTTCTCACCGGAGGCCCTGTTGCGCCGGTTCCACGGTTACCGCCGTGGCCTGCAAGACAACGAAGACGAAGGCCGCTGGGCCTGGAACATGTACCAACACTATTACCGGGAACTCAGATCCAGTCGTCAGCAGGGTTTCGAGCGCCTCTTCCAGGAGGTGTTCGACCAGGCTTATGACCAGCATCTGCGCCAACTACAGAGGGAGAATGTTTGATGAAGTACTGCAAATGGAGCTTGCTGGCGGTTGTTATGTTGATGGTGGGGTGCAGCACCCCGTACAACGCGGTGACCAAGACCGCCAAGGTGCTATGGGATCCCGACATTCCCGTGGGCTATCCGGAAGACCTGCCCAGCCGCGTGGACCTGACCATGCTGGCGGAACCGAATGTAAACCCGAACGAATCCCTGGCGCCCACGCCCATCGCGTTCCAGATCATCGAGTTGCGGGACAGCTCGCTGCTGATGGCCGGTGATTTCGACCAGCTGCTGACCGACCTGGAAGATTCCCTGGGCCGCAATTATGTGGACCACAGCGATTACACCCTGGTGCCGGGCCAGTTCAAGTTTGTGGAGCCGTTCGAAATCAGCAAGGACACCCGTTTTATCGCTGTGATTGCTTTCTATGCCTACCCCAACCTGTCCCAGTGGAAAAAGGTGGTCAGGGTGGACCCCATTGGCGGCCGCTACCACCTGCTGGTCAATCTGCGCGAGCGGGAAGTGAAACTGACACGTTCGGATGAAAGCTGATGGCAGTCACCAACCGAGTGGTCTGGAGTGACGGGCTGTTTATCAAGCCCCAGCATTTCCAGCAGCAACAAAGATACCTGGAGCACCAGATTAACGAGCGGGCGCTGGCGGTGTCTGACTACCTGTATGGCTTCAGTGATCTGGAACTGAACGCCGAGTACCTGAGCTTTGGCCGGGTCGGGCTGGTGCGGGCCTGCGGGCTGTTTCCAGACGGCACCCGGTTCAACCTGCCCCAGGACGACGTAATGCCGGAGCCCCTGGAAATCACCGATGCCTCGGTGGCCAACCAGGTGGTGTTCCTGGCACTGCCCCTGGGCAGCGATACCCTGGCAGAAGTGGAATGGCCGGATGCCCCGGTCGCCGGCCGGTTCCGGGCACAAACTGTAGAGATCCGCGACCTGCATTCGGTGGATGGCGATGCCCACAGCATCGATGTGGGCCGGGTGGCACCGCGGTTGATGCTGGAGCGGGAAGACCGCAGCGCCTACGCCAGCCTTGCCGTTGGCCGGATCCTGGAAAAGCGCCCGGATGGCAGCCTGGTGATGGACCCGAACTTCCTGCCCACCATGCTCAGTGTGCGTTCCGCGCCCCGGCTTCAGCGGTTTGTCGGAGAGATGGCCGGGCTGATGCAGGAGCGGGCCCGCAACATCGCCGAGCGCGTGGGTGCGCCGGGGCAGGGTGGTGTGGCCGATGTGTCGGACTTCATGCTGTTGCAGATGCTGAACCGTGCCCACCCCCGGTTTATGCACCTGGCACGGCTGCGCCAATTGCATCCGGAGCGGCTGTATGAGGTGTTGCTGGAACTCTGCGGCGAGCTGGTGACCTTCACCGACGAAAGCCGGTTGCCAAGGGAGTTCACCCCTTACGACCACGACCTGCCAGTGGCGTGTTTCAGCCCGCTGATGCAGATTCTGCGGCAGGCCCTGAGTACCGTTCTGGAGCCGCGGGCCTTGTCGATCGCCCTGCAGCAGCGCCAGTACGGCCTGACAGTGGCCCCGGTCCAGGATGGCCAGCTGATCAGGGACGCCGAGTTCATCCTGGCGGTGAAGGCCGACATGCCGCTGGACGACCTGCGCAAACAGTTTGTGCAGCAGTGCAAGGTGGCCTCGGTGGAGAAAATCCGCGATCTCATCAGCCTGCAGCTGCCCGGCATTCCGCTGTCCGCCTTGCCGGTGGCGCCGCACCAGTTGCCGTATCACGCCGGCTTTGTGTACTTCCGGCTGGACGACCAGAGCCAGGCCTGGCAGATGCTCGATAACGCCAGCGGCTTCGCCTTCCACGTGGCCGGCAGTTACCCGGGGCTGGAAATGCAATTCTGGGCAATCAGGAGCTAGATCATGACAGATGCACCGGTAATGGACAGACCGCGCAGCACCAGGGATTCGGATGATCGTGCATTCAGTGACCTTCTGTTTGCCGACAGCGACAGCCCGGGTTCCCGCAATGACTTTGCCAACAGCGGATTCCAGCTGCGGGGGCAGGAAGAAAACCGCCTGATCGACGCGGCGACACCGCTGCTGGGGCTGGTTATCCGGGTTCGCCGGCTGGCGGATTTCCGGGACGTGGAAAGCCTATACCAACAGGTAACCGACGAAGTGGCGGCCATCGACCGTGAACTGGTAGAGCAGGGCTACGAACGCCCCACGGTGGTGGCATACCGCTATGTGCTGTGCGCATTTATCGACGAAGCGGTGCTGGGCACCGACTGGGGCGCCCACAGTGTGTGGTCACAACACTCCCTGTTGTCCCGTTTCCACAACGAAACCTGGGGTGGTGAGAAGGTGTTCGCCATTCTGGCCCGGATGGAAAAAGAGCCGGAGCGCTACCGGGACATGCTGGGTTTCATCTACCTGTGCCTGTGTCTGGGTTTTGAGGGCCGTTACAAGGTGATGGAAAACGGCCGCGATGAATACGAGAAGATTGTCCGGGGCCTGTACGAACAGCTGCGGGAACTGCGCGGTGACCGGGAACCCCGGCCGCTGACCGATGCCTTGGCAAACCTGGCCCCTGCCCGTAACCGGTTGCGCACCGGGTTGCCCGCCTGGCTGATCGGGGGGGTGTTTGTGGCGGCCATGGCTGGGATTTATCACCTGTACAACATTGCGCTGAACGAACGCATCAGGGATGTGCTCAGCGTACTGGACCAACTACCGAAATAAGGACATCACTGTGATTCGGGTAGAACTGCCGGCGCTGATCGGGCGCCTCAACGACATTTCACGCCAGGCGCTGGAAGCCTCCGCTGCCCTGTGCATCAGCCGTCAGGGCGCCGAGATTACCCCGGCGCACCTGCTGTTCAAGCTGCTGGAAACACCGTTTTCTGACGTCCGCCAGATCCTGGAACACACCGGCATCAACCACCAGCAACTGCAGCCGCTGGTGGGCGACAGCCTGAACGGTGAGCCCCAGACTGCCGAGCCGTATCCCTCGTTCTCGCCGCTGCTGGTGGAGCTGCTGCAGGATGCCTGGCTGCTGGCCTCTACCGAACTGGGCCACACCGAACTGCGCTCCGGCGCGGTGTTCCTGGCCCTGCTGATGAACGCCGACCGCTACCTGATGCCCCGGGTGGCCCAGGCCCTGGTGGACATCAACCGGGAACAGCTGCGCAAGCAGTTTGACCGGCTAACCGAAGGCTCCGTTGAGCGCCCGCAACTGACCGAAAACGGCGCGGCCAGGCCTGTGGCGGATACCGATATGGACCCGCTCAAGCGCTACGCCACCGACTTCACCAAGCTGGCCCGGGAAGAAAAGCTGGACCCGGTGGTATGCCGCGATGCCGAGATCGACCAGATGATCGACATCCTCTGCCGCCGCCGCAAGAACAACCCCATCGTGGTGGGCGACGCCGGCGTGGGCAAAAGCGCCCTGGTGGAAGGCCTGGCCCTGCGCATCGTGAACGGCGACGTACCGGACCGCCTGAAAACCGTTGAACTCTGGACCCTGGACATGGGCGCCCTGCAGGCCGGAGCTTCCGTTAAAGGTGAGTTTGAGAAGCGCTTGAAGGGCGTGATCGAAGCCGTGAAAGGTTCTGTTACGCCAATCATCCTGTTCATCGACGAAGCCCACACCCTGATTGGCGCCGGCAACAGCGAAGGCGGCTCCGACGCTGCCAACCTGCTCAAGCCAGCCCTGGCCCGGGGCGAGCTTCGCACCATCGCCGCCACCACCTGGCGCGAGTACAAGAAATACTTCGAGAAAGACCCGGCCCTCAGCCGCCGCTTCCAGCCGGTCGCCCTGGACGAGCCGACCCCGGGCGAAGCCGTCCACATCCTCCGTGGCCTGCGTACTGTCTACGAAAAAGCCCACCAGGTACTGGTCGCCGACAGCGCCCTGAAAGCCGCCTCGGAAATGTCTGCCCGTTATCTGGCGGGCCGGCAGCTGCCGGACAAAGCCATCGACGTACTGGATACCGCCTGCGCCCGGGTCAGCCTGAACCTGAGCACTCCGCCACGGCGCCTGAGCCACGTGCGCAGTGAGCTGCACCAGCTGGCCATGGAGCAGGACCTGCTGAGCCGGGAACACACCCTGGGCCTGAACGTCGACATCGAACGGGAACAGGAACTTGAGCAATGCATTGCCGACCTGACCGCCGAATCCGAAGCCCTGGAGCATAGCTGGAACGACCAGCGCGAACTGGTAGCCCGACTGGTCGAGATCCGTGAACAGCTGTTGGCGGGGGATGTCGAGGGCGAAACCGCTGATGACGCTGCTGTTGAGATGGCCGAGAGCGACCACGAAGAACGCCCGGATCTGAAAAGCGAAGCCGCCGCCATAGAACAGGAACTGGCTGAACTCCAGGCCGACGAACCGTTGGTCCACGCCCGGGTTGACGCCCGCCAGGTCGCCGAAGTCATCGCCGACTGGACCGGCATCCCGGTCAACCGCATGACCACCGACGAACTAGAAAAAATCACCCACTTGCCGGCCTATCTGCAGGCCCATATCAAAGGCCAGGACACGGCCATCGACTGCCTGCACCAGCACCTGCTCACCGCCCGCGCCGACCTGCGCCGGCCGGGCCGCCCCATGGGTGCCTTCCTGCTGGTGGGCCCCAGCGGCGTTGGTAAAACCGAAACCGTGGTGCAACTGTCCGAACTGCTCTACGGCGGCCGCCAGTTCCTCACCACCATCAACATGTCCGAATACCAGGAGAAACACACCGTCTCCCGCCTGATCGGTTCACCCCCGGGCTACGTCGGCTTTGGCGAAGGCGGCATCCTCACCGAAGCCATCCGCCAGAAGCCTTATTCCGTGGTGCTGCTCGACGAAGTCGAAAAAGCCCACCCGGAAGTTCTCAACCTGTTCTACCAGGCCTTCGACAAAGGCGAACTGGCGGACGGCGAAGGCCGGTTGATCGACTGCAAAAACGTCGTCTTCTTCCTCACCTCCAACCTCGGCTACCAGACCATCGTCAACCACGCCGAAGCACCGGAAAAGATCGAAGAAGCCCTGTACCCGGAACTGGCCAACTTCTTCAAACCCGCGCTGCTGGCACGAATGGAAGTGGTGCCCTACCTGCCGCTGGGCGAAGACACCCTCAACCGCATAGTCGGCGACAAACTCCAGCGCCTGGCTGACCAGATCAAAGCCCGTTACCACACCGAGGTGGAGCTGGAAGACGGTCTGGTAGAAGCCATCCGCAGCCGCGCCACCCGAAGTGAAAACGGCGCAAGGATGCTGGAATCGATCATCGAAGGCGAACTGTTGCCACCGGTGTCGCTGGCGCTGCTGGAAAAACTGGCGGCAAGGGAGCCGGTGACCAAGGTCACTCTGGGTGTCGAAGAAAATAAATTTATAGGAACAGTCGCTTAGCCTGGAGGCCTCCTGAATCGTAGCGCACCGTGGGGTATAGCTTTCCAAAACCCTGCGGAGCCATGGATGGCGGAGCGGAGCGTACACGGACGTATTCACAGCGTGTTTTGGAAAGCTATACCCCACGGTGTGCGGGCGGCAAACGAGAGCGGAGCGTACAAGGATGTATTCACAGCGTGTTTTGGAAAGCCACCCCGCAGGGTGCGCGGGCGACGATCTCCTAAGTCATTATTCTGGGATGGAAAGCATGGGAAGAATGCAGAAGGAACTGCACACCGGCATAGACCTGGCGGTGGCACTCATCAAACAGGATACCCTGCCGGCGCTGTTGAACACCGCCACCCGCCAACTCGAAAACGCCTTCGGGCTCAGCAAGTGCTGGGCGCTGGAACTCGACCTCAGCGGCCGAACCCTCCACTGCGGCAAACTGGACGAAGCGGGCGAATTCGATTGCAACGACTTCAGCCACCCCTTCGCCCACGTGCTGCAAACCGGCCAGCCGCGGGAACTCACCCGCGCCGCTAGCTACCGCCTGGACCACGCTGGCTTCCAGACGCTCCTTGAACTCAGTGGCCGCCCGAGAAGTTTCTGGCTGGAACCGTTAAAAGGCACAGATGGCCGCACGCTTGGCATGCTCGTACTGTGTGGCGACCACCCCGACTGGCAAGGCATCATCAGCCAGCCCCTGTACGCCGGCATCAAACAACTGCTGGTGCACCAGTGGATCAGCCAACTGCAAACCCGCGACCAGGTCTGGCAGCGGCGGCTGCTCAAGCGCTCCCTGGACCACCTGCACGACGCCGAAACCCTGCGCCAGCGCTGTAACCAACTGGCCCACACCCTGGTTGGTAACTCTGAAGCCATGGTCAACCTGCGGGCCCAGGTAGTGCGTGCCGCCGGCAGCCAGCTGTCGGTGCTGATCCAGGGCGAAACCGGCTGTGGCAAAGACGTCGTTGCCCGGGGGATCCACGACATGTCTGACCGGGCCAACGGCCCCATGGTGGTGGTCAACTGTGCCGCCATCCCGGACAGCCTGCTGGAAAGCGAACTGTTCGGCCACACCAAGGGTGCCTTCTCCGGTGCGGACCAGGCCAAGGAAGGCCTGCTGGCCCAGGCCAACGGCGGCACCCTGTTCCTGGATGAAATCGGCGACATGCCCATGGCCCTGCAATCGAAACTGCTGCGGGTGCTGGAAAGCCGCCAGTTCCGCCCCCTGGGTGCCCGGGATGAACAGCACTCCGACTTCCGGTTGGTAGCGGCAACCCATCAGCCCCTCCAGGAAGGCATCGAAGACGGCCGCTTTCGCCGGGACCTGTTTTACCGCCTCAGCCAGTTCCCACTGCGGGTCATCCCCCTGCGCGAGCGCACCGAAGACCTGGAAGCCCTGAGCCGGCATTTCATCCGCCTGTATACCGAGCGTGAAGGCAGCGGCCCTTTGGGTATCAGCAGCCACGCCCTGCACACGCTGGCCGGTTACAACTTCCCCGGCAACGTGCGGGAACTGCGCAATATCGTGGAACTGGCCTGCCTGCAAACCCCCGCTGGTGACGATATCCAGCCCGATGTACTGCGCCTGGATGACCTGTTTGCCGAACCTGGCCAGCCACTGACAGCAGGCGTGGAGCCCAAAACCGTGCCGGGGGTGCCGGGAGTCGACGACATCCGCGACCTGAAAGCGGCCTCCCAGGCCTTTGAAGCCGCCATTATCCGTGACCGTCTGCGTCAGTACGGCGGCAACCGTGCCCAGGCGGCCGAAAGCCTGGGTTTGCCGAAGCGCACCCTGGCCCATAAATGTCTGAAGTATCAGGTAACTGACCTATGACCCTGAAAGACCCTGTTCGAACTGGCCTGCTGGCCCTGGCCATGCTGTGTGCCAGCAGCCATGGCGTCGCCGATCCGCGCCTGACCGCGGCCGAGGCCTGCACTGAAGAAGCCAACCGGCTGGAACGGCTGGCCTGTTTTGACGAGGTTTTTGCCACACCGCTGGCCCGTTATCAGCCGGGTGCCGGAGAGCCTCGGATGAATCGCTCCGAACGCTGGCGCCAGGCCTTTGCCCTGGCTGGTAAGGGCGATGCCTCCGGGGTGATTTACCGGAACACCGGGGCAACCGTCGGGCACCTGGTCACCGTGACCGCCCTGGGAGCAAAGCCCCCGCGCCCGGTACTGACCCTGCAATGCCACAACAACATCACCGAACTTGCGGTCATGCTGCCGGAGCCGATTAACCGGGAGCGGGTCAATGTGGCCCTGAGTGCTGAACGCGCCTGGTGGCGGGTGCGGGATGAAGGGCTGGTGGTCAGTGCTGGCCGTGGCCTGCCCGCTATTCGCACCGTTTTGGCCATGGTTCGGGAGCCGGATACCCGGGTTCAGGCCGATGTGGCGGAACTGGATGGGCTGTTGTTTGACCTCACCGGCTACGCGGAGGCCATCAAGCCTTTGCGCCAGGCCTGTGGCTGGTAAGGGAGCAATGTGATGCAGGTGATCGAACAACATCCGTACGTAGACCAGGTGCTTGGCGCTATCCCGGGTGAGTCTGCCGTGGGTGAAAGCCTGGCCGAGGACAGCGCACTGGAGTTTCTGGAAGACGAAGTAATGAAGGTGGGTTCGCTGGCCCACAACGATATCGACTGGAACAAAGTGGAAAGCGTGGCGCTGCAGCTGCTGGCGGACCGCAGCAAGGATATCAAGGTGCTCGGGTTTCTGATGGTGAGCCTGCAGCGGGGTGGGGACGGCGAACGCTTTGTGCTGTCTCTGTATCTGCTGCACCGGGTGCTGGACGACTGGTGGGAAACAGCGTGGCCTTACCCCGGAGCAAAGGGCCAGAGGGCCCGGAAAATGCTGTTCACCCAGATACTGCAGCGCGCCCTGAAACCGGTGGAAAGCCTGGTGTTTGATGCCAGTGCCGGCGATGGCCGGCAGTTCTGCCTGGACCTGATCACCCGGCTGGATGACCAGGCCCGGGCTCGGGATTTGCCGGATGAAGTTCTGTTTGACCTCAAACGGGCCGTCGAGAAACTGCCCCGGCAGGATCAGCCCACCGGTAGCCAGAGCGCAACAGAACCCGCTTCGACGCCAGCGGGCACGACCCAGGGCCCGGCAAGCCCTAAACCTGAGGCTTCAGCGACGACACCGGCAGCTCTGGGCAACCTCACCCTGGACCCCGGCAACGAACGGGCCACCCGCCAGAGCCTGCTGAAAGTGGCCGAACTGCTGACCGGCACCGAGCCGGACAACCCCCTGGGTTACCGGATGCGCCGCCATGCCATCTGGCAAAGCATTACCAGCCTGCCACCGACCCGGGATGGCAAGCGCACCGACCTGGCCGCCGTGAGTGCCGACCGGGTGTCGGAATACCGGGAAGCTCTGGAGAAAACCCCTGACAACGAACTCTGGCAGCGCATTGAACAAAGCCTGTCGGTAAGCCCGTTCTGGCTCGACGGCCACTGGTTGAGCGCCCGGGTAGCCGCCGCCCTTGGCCACGGCGACTGCGCCGAGGCCATCCGGGAAGCCCTGAAAGCGTTTGTCGAACGCTTGCCGCAGCTGGCGGAACTCACGTTTAACGACGGCACCCCGTTCCTCAGTGACCAGGCCGCCGACTGGCTGCACACCACGCCGGTTTCCGCCAAGGGTGGTGGCGGTGGGGCCAATGCCTGGGAGCAGGCCCTGGACAGCGCGCTGGAGCTGGCGGGGCAGAATAAGCTGGCTTCGGCCATGGAGCTTCTGGAGCAGGGACTGGCGGAGGCAAGGGAACCGAGGGAGCGCTTCTACTGGCGCCTGGCCAGTGCCCGCTTGCTGAAAGAAACCGGCCTGAAAACCATGGCTGGCGAACACCTGCAGGACCTGAAAAACCAGGTTCAGGGGGTGGTCCTGGAAGACTGGGAACCGGGCCTGATCAAACAACTGGAACGACTGGCGTAACGCCCGCACGCATCTAACGCAGGAATGGAAACCATGTGGAGAAAAGCATTACTCATTGGTCGTTGGCTTCTGCCATACATTCGTAACGCCGCCCCGGTCACCCTGGTACTGGGCGTGGTTGCCTTGCTGGTGGCCACCTGGTGGCTGGGGCCAAGGCTGGAAATCCACGGTGAATACCCGCTGATGGCCTGGCAGATGCGGGCGCTGGTTACCCTCGGGGTCATTCTTCTGGTTGTGGTGTTCTGGGGCATGGCCCTGGCGCGCCGGCTGGGCAAGGTCAACAAGGCCAAGGCCGAAGAACAGCAGGAACAGGAAGATCCTGTCCTGCCCATGGAGCGCCGGCAGCAGCGTTTGCTGGACCGCCAGTTACATGCCCTGAAGAGCAACCTGCCGGGCCGCAAGGGGCTTTACCGCTTGCCCTGGTACCTGGTGATGGGGCTGGAAGATGCCGGCAAAACCAGCCTGATTCAGCGGGCAGGGCAGACTTACACCCTGACCAACGTCACCCGTAACAATCGTGGTGACCGTAATCCGTTCAGCTTTGACTGGTGGATTGGTGACAACGGCGTACTGATCGACCCGGATGGTGAACTGCTGAGCCAGAACCAGGGTGAGGGCGCCACCGGTGAGATCCAGAACCGGCTGTGGAACCACTTTATCGGCTGGCTGGAGCGCAGCCGGCCTCAGCGCCCGCTGAACGGCGTGATCCTGGCCGTGGACCTGGCGCGCCTGAGCACCGCCAGCGACCAGCAACGGGAAGCCCATGCCATACTGCTGCGCACACGGCTGCGGGAACTGATGGAGCAGCTGGGGTCACGGCTGCCGGTGTATGTCACTTTCACCAAAATGGACCTGATGTACGGCTTTGCGCCCTTTGTGCGAACCCTGTCGAAAGCCGAGAAGGAAAAAGCCCTGGGCTTTACCTTCCGGCTGGAGAGCCAGCAGGACCATGATCACTGGCTGGAGCAGTTTGCGGGCAGCTACAGTGAGATGGTGGAGGAGTTGTCCCAACGCCTGCCGGACGTGCTGGCGAACACCCGGGATAACGAGGAGCGGGCAGCGGCCTATTCCTTTACCCGCCAGCTGGCCGGCCTGAAGTCGACCATGGAACAGTTCCTGGCCGACCTGTTGTCAGCCGATGCCTTCTCCACTCCGGCACTGGTGCGCGGCACTTTCTTTACCTCGGTTCTGCAGGAAGGCGTGCCCGAAGATGCCTTTGTCTCTGCCGCTGCCCGTAACTACCAGGTGACCGGCCCGATTCAGCCGGCCCAGCGTGGCGGGCAGTCAGCCAGCCTGTTCACCCGCAACCTGTTTCCCGACATCGTTTACCGGGAGGCCGGGCTGGCCGGCGATAACCGTAAGGTTGTCAGCAAGCGCCGGCGCAAGGTGGCGTTTGCCGCCATGGTTGCCCTGTGCGCTGGTGCCGGTGTAACCGCCGGCTGGCAGCATTACTTCATCAAGAACGCCGAGGCGGCTGCCCAGGTGAAAACCCGGGTGAACTCGTTCATCAACGACTGGCAACCGGTGGGTTATGAGCCGGACAGCACCGGTCGCAACCTGCTGCAGCCCCTGGACCAGCTGCGGGAAGCCACCATGGCGTTCGGTGATTACCGCAAGGAGTGGCCGCTGGTTACCGATATGGGGTTGTACCAGGGCCACAAGGTCGGCCCGGAAGTGGATGCCGCCTACCTGGATATGCTGGCCTACCAGTACCTTCCGGCCCTGATGTTCGGCGTGATGGAAGAAATGGGTCGCGCGCCGGATGACAGCACTGAGCGGCTGGAACACCTTCGGGTGCTTCGTATGCTCTACGATGCCAGCGGTCGCCGCAGTGACCTTGTCTCCGGCTATATGCGCGAATACTGGCAGTCGAGCTTCCCAGGCCAGCGGGATGTACAGAACCGGCTGTATGGCCACCTGCAGTACGCCATGGCCCACACCGACCTGGCCGGCATGGCTGCCGACGGCGACCAGACCGCCGCCATGGCCCTGGCGCCCTTCCGCAGCAGTGTGCAGTGGGCGCAGCACGAGCTGGGCCGCATCAGCACGCCCGATCGCGTTTACCGTGACCTGGAAGTGGAAGCCGGCCGGGAATTCCAGGCCCCGCTGGAACTGGCCCGCAGCTCAGGCCCTGCCTTCACCACGGTGTTCACCCGGCTGGATGCCTACGGCGAACCGCTGGGCGATGAGCTGCCGGGCACGGAAGATCCGCTCTCCATTCCGGCCCTGCTGACCCGTGACGGCCTGGAGAAGTGGTTCCTGGGCAAGTCCGGGTCTGTAACCGAGCTGGCGCTGGTGGATGCCTGGGTACTGGGCCGCCGCAACGATGTGGACTTCAGCAAGGCGGATGAAGCAGAACTGCTGGCCAGTCTGCAAACCCTTTACGCAGAGAACTACGCAGACGCCTGGCGCACGGCCATCAGCCGGGTGGATATCCACCGGTTTGAAGACCTGAACCACGGTGTGCGCATGCTGGAAAGCCTGACCAGCGGCCACCAGCCCCTGACTCGCTTGCTGGCCCAGGTACAGAACAACACCCGCCTGATTCCTGTGGGCGAAGGGGAAGCCGAGGCCGCCCGCAAGCTGCTGGAACAGTCGCCCCACTACCGTATGCTGCAGGATATCGAACGGCAGTTCTCGGACCTGAACCGCCTGTCGGACAAGCAGGGCGAACAGCCTTCGGGGCTGGAAGAAATCATGCTGGTGGTCGGCGAGTTGCACGAGTACCTGCGCAACATCCAGGAGTCTCCGGATGCCGGCAAGGCCTCCCTGGCGGCGGCCCGGGCCCGCATGGGCCTGCAGGGGGCTGATCCGATCTTCACCCTGCAGCGCATGGCCAACCACCAGCCGGAACCGCTCAACCGGATATTGAACCGGCTGGCCTCGGAAAGCTGGCGGGTGGTGCTGGACCGGGCGGTGGCCCAGTTGGAGCGTGAGTGGTACCGGGAGGTTTACCAGCCGTTCCAGCAAAACCTGGCCCGGCATTATCCGTTCACAGCCGGTGCCGGCCGTGATGCCGCCCTGCAGGATTTTGAACGCTTCTTTGCTCCGGATGGCATTCTGGAAACCTTCTACAACCAGAACCTGAAGCTGTTCCTGGAAGATCATCCGGAGCACGTGGGCGACGCCCGCCGGGCCAGTCTGGTGCGGCGTGACGTGGTGTCGGCCCTGGATCGTGCCCGCCAGATCCGCCAGGCCTTTTTTACCCGCAGCGGTACACTGGATGTGGAATTTGCCCTGGAACCGTTGAACCTGACCAACAACAAACGCAGGGCGGTAGTGAACATCGACGGCCAGCTGGTGGAGTTCTCCCATGGCCCGCGCCAGAGCATACCGCTGGTATGGCCCAACACCCTGCGGGATTCGGTGGAAAGCCGTATTACCCTGGTGCCGGTTCAGGTTAACCGTTCGCCACGCAGCATCTCTGAAAGCGGCCCCTGGGCGCTGTTCCGGCTGCTGGATAAAGCAGAGATTGCCGGCGTGAGCAGTAACGCTGTCGACGTAAAATTCAACGTAGACGATGGCGCCATGCGTTATCGCCTGCATGCCGCCAGTAATACCAACCCGTTCACACAGCAGCTGCTTGCAGGGTACCGAATACCCCGCAGCTTGTATTAGACTATGGCCCGCGCCCGGGCCTGAACGCCCGGGCTGATCGCAGCCCGTACCCGGATGGTGTGGGTTTGAACAGACATGTCTTTCTTCAGGGATCGAAGTCATGCCCCAGGCAAGCGGATTGCAGTTCACCGCCCGTGTAGGCGAATTCCCCTCTGATCACTTTTCGGTAGTTGGCTTTGCGCTGACCGAACAGCTGTCTTCCTTGTTTCATGGCCGGTTAGAACTGGTCAGTACAGACCCCGATGTGGCCGCTGCGAACATTCTGGAACAACCGGTAGACCTGGTGGTTTGGCAGGATGGGCAACCGTTGCGCCGTTTCACCGGCGTGGTGAATGAGTTTGTTCGTGGCAACACCGGCCACCGTCGCACCCGCTTTGAAGTGGTCATCCAGCCGCCGTTATGGCGTCTGGGCCTGATGCACAACAGCCGCATCTTCCAGACCCAGAGTACCGACACCATCGTGCGCACCCTGCTCGAAGAGCGGGGCATTATTGATACGGTCTTTGACTTCAAGCGCCCCCCTGAAGAACGGGAATACTGCGTCCAGCACCGGGAAAGCGACCTGCAATTCCTGGACAGACTGGCCGCCGAAGAAGGCTGGCATTACCGCTATCAGCACGGCAGCGTGGATGGTGGAGAACAACCAGCACTGATTCTTGCTGACCACCACGGCGATGCCCCGAAACTGGAACCCGTGACCTGCAACACCAGAGCCGGAGGCAGCACCCAGCAAGCCTGTGTATTCAGCTTTGCCTACGAAGAGCGGGTGCGTGCTTCCTCCGTAGCCACGAAGGACTACACCTTCAAGAATCCGGCCTACGCCCTGATACATGAACACAGTGCCGGCGGTGTTAACCACCGGGAAGACTACCAGCACTACGACTACCCCGGCCGCTACAAAGCCGACGCCAGCGGCCAGCCGTTTACCCAGAACAAACTGGATGCCCTCAGAAACGACGCGTCCATGGCCAACGGCAAAAGCAACCGCCCGGACTTCGCTCCCGGCGCCAAAGTGGAGTTGCAGGAACACGACAGCCAGAGCCTGAACCGGGAATGGCTGCTGACCGCCATCACCCACACCGGCAAACAGCCCCAGGCCATGGAAGAAGAGGGTGGCAGCGAACCCACCAGTTACCACAACGACTTCACCGCCATCCCGGCCGACAAAACCTGGCGGCCTCTTTGTGAACATAAACCCATGATGGACGGCCCTCAGATGGCCATCGTCACCGGCCCGGAAGGGGAAGAAATCCACTGCGATCAGTACGGCCGCGTCAAAGTCCGGTTTCCATGGGACCGCTACTCAAAAAATGACGAACACTCCAGCGCCTGGCTGCGCGTGGCTCAGGGCTGGGCCGGCGGCCAATACGGCTTTATGGCCCTGCCCAGAATCGGCAACGAAGTGATTGTTAGCTTCCTGGACGGCGACCCGGACCAGCCCATTATTACCGGCAGGACTTACCACGCCACCAACACACCGCCCTACGCGCTGCCGGAACACAAAACCCGGACCACATTAAAAACCAAAACCCACAAGGGTGAGGGCAGCAACGAACTCAGGTTTGAAGACGAAGCTGATCAAGAGCAAATCTACGTTCACGCCCAGAAAGACCTGGACCTGCTGACGGAAAACAACCGTACCGAAGTCATCAAGAACGACAGCCACCTGACGGTGGTGAACAACCGCTTCAGCCACACCAAAGGCAACAGCCACCACACCGTGGACGGCGAGAAGCGCGAACAAACCGGCAAAGACCACAGCTTCAACGTCACCGGCACCCTGCACCTCAAAGCCGGCACCGCCTGGCTCAGTGACTCGGGCACCGAGCTGCATATCAAAGCCGGTCAGAAAGCGGTGATCGAAGCCGGCGCTGAGATCACTCTGAAAGCCGGTGGCAGCTTCGTAAAGATCGATCCCGGCGGCGTGGCCATGGGGGGCGCGAGTATCAAGATGAACGCCGGTGGCGCTGGCGGTAAGGGCAGTGGGCAGAAGGTGCAGGTGCCGGAGAGGCCGGGGTTGGTGGATACCGGTGGTGCGTATACCGAGCCTGCTGCGCTGGCCACGGTCGGCCAGAGAACCAATGCGCAACCGGATGCCCAGATTCGCGCGCTGCAGGAAGGCAAAGCCCTGACCTCCATTTGCCAGTCAGGAGAGAGCACATCGGGAGATGGGTCCGATGGTTGATGTTTTCGACGCACCTTCACAAACCAGCGCTCAGTTTCAGGACATGCATTTCAATTATGTCCTGATTGATGGCAGCACACGCGCAGAGGCGGAACGCTGGCTGTACGAGCTTGTTGACACTCCGGACTATCGCAATCTGTTTGATGGCACTGAATGGGCATCGATTCGCGATGTTGCACCGTTGCTGGTACGCACCGACCGGGGCCACCCGTTGTTGGAACAACTGTCTCTGGAAGGCAAAGCACAAGAGTGGGGTTACGCGATTGCCAGCGATGAATCGTTGGATGCGTTAGCTGATCATCTACGCCGGTTTATCACGGTACGCCACCCCTTGGGCTACAACGTTATGTTGCGGTTCGCCGACCCCATGGTTGCAAGGGTCTTGCTGGCCTCTTCCGGTGATGGCGGGGTACCCGAATACTGGTCTCCGTTCTCTGCGGTTAAGCTTCCGGACGCCTTATGGGATGGCTGGCACCTCCAGATACGCCCGGACTGGTTGCCGGAGGCTGGCGTTGGACGGAACGTGGAGAGTAGAGCGTCATTTCGACTGGGAGAGCTCACCCTCAGCGGTTTAACGGACACTAATCGACGCGCAACGTTGGTCAAATTGATGCAGCACCTTGAGACCTATTTCCCGAGTAGAGTGGCGTCAAACGTAAGGCAGGCTTTGATAAAGGATATTCGGACCATCATGGAGCAGGCGTTGGCCAATGGCTATGAATCGCTACAGGCCTTGCTCCACTGGTGTACCGTATACGGTTATCTGGGAGAGCTGTCGCTATGGGAAGCAGCGGCCCCTGGCATTTATGACCTTTTTCATCGGTGGCCAGGAACGGCCGCAGAAGCGCAGGCCAGAGAAGCGGCGAAGATCGCCATGTCCTCGGCTGGAACCCAAGTGCAAGGAGAGCCTATCCATGGGTAAGCAACTTACTAACCCCATAGCCGCCGCTGATCGCGCAAGCCTGGCAAGCACCACGGCTCAAGGCGCCTGCCCGTTGACCCGTGCGGATATTCAGTTGATCCCGGTACGATACGCTTATGCCGATGAGGCGGCGGAACACCCGTCATTGGAGCCCCGGTTCAACCTCGAATTTCAGCCAATTGGCATCCGCCAGGTACGGGATGGTTACCTCTACTTGTTCCATTCCGATGCCCCGGACATTCTGCATGAATACGAGGTCAAAGATGGCGGTGCGGTCACCAAGCGGTTATGGCAAGGTAATGAAGCCGCTCAGGATCAGCGTACTGGCACCCCGGATACTCCGGCCATCGTGGTCCCGCGCAGGGGGCATGTCGATGTCTTTTTCTCGGCCACACAGCTGACCGCGAAAAAGTGCAGCATGCTTATTAGCTGGGAAGATTACCGTAAACAGGTGATGCAGCGGGTGAGCTTGTCTGGTTACTGCCCCATCAACGGAAAGCCCCGGTTGTTGAGCCAGGCAAGTCTGGAATCGCTACTGACCCACCCGGACACGCAAACCGTGCCCATGGATGGGAAAGCCCATTTACCCTCCTGGTACTGGGCCCAAAATACATTGGACACAGGCTCTGAGCCGTTCGCTCATCGATTGGCGGCTTATGATCTGGACCATGCGTATCTCGTGGTTGATGATTTTATGGGCCACATCGACGACCTGCTGGATGCCTGGGCGATTGTGGATACCAACCATAACGCATGGTTGGAGGCAGAGGACGCGAAATACTATCCGGCGCGCTTCATCAGCGATCTGATTCGATTGGATGACGACCGAGTAGCCGAGCTGGCCCGCGCGTTTTCGGCGCAGGTTGAAGATGAAGATGCCAGGGCATTGTTTGAAAAGGTTGCTCAGGGAAGCCGGGCCCAACATGCCCGGTTGAAAGAGCTGATTGAAAGTTTCCCTGAATATCAGCAAAGCGCCCGAAAGGTCGCCGGCCCCAGCACCTATAGCTATATGCCGTCCGACCATGAACGGGTCACCAGAATGCGTGACGCTGCTAAAGCGCTGGCAACTGAATTGGGCATGTCACAGCGTGAAGTACTCAGTGTCGTCGAATCCATGGCGGACTATCAGTCCAACCTTGTTGACGGCACCGATTTCGGTGGCGAGCAAGGTATTGCGGACCTGGTGAAGCTTGGCGACATGAATGCCTATCTTGAAAAGGCTCAGCAGCATCTGTCGAAATTCTCCGAAGAGAAACGACGGATCGTCACAGATATTCAATCTTTGTTGGCCACATTTTACCTTCATGGTCATCTTTACGACCGGGAGAGCGATGCCGACTATGTGGCGCTGCTGAAGATGGACAACGGTCTGATTGCGGTGCTCACGGAGTGGGCACAAGCATCGGGTGATTTTTCCTTTCTGAAGCGATTTTACTTTGAGGAGATCGGGCATCAGCATTTGATCTCCCTGGATCTGAAACCCGAGATCATCCCCGGCGCTTTAAAAGATGTAATCGACGGCCTGAAAGCCATAATGGATGCCAAGCAAGCTCCTGCAGCATATAAAGAGTGGGTTCGACTGGTTGAGCAGAGCCCCCATATGCAATTTCCGTCGCTTTCAGAGGGCGCTGCCGCACAACTCAGCCACCACCTGGCCCAGCTCAACATTACCGGTCGATTGGCGGTATTCGAGTTGGTGCAGGCGGTGGATGCCGCCGATCTGCATGGCCGCCTAAGGCAAGTGTTTGAACGTATGGACCCTGGCCTGCGGGCCCACATCTTCGAGAACCAAAGGCTGTACCAGATTGACCTGGAGATTGCAGATGCCGAAAGCCTTGCCAGGCATGAATCTCTCGTGAAGGAAATCGAACGGCTGGCCAAGTTGCGTGAGGAGGTTTTGGAGCGGGAAAACCGCCTTCAGCAGCGGCATAGCGAGGCTAGTACCCGAGACCGTCGCCGATATAAACGAGAGTACGACGAACAGATCCAAGCCATTCGTGCTCAAAAGCAAGAGCTGACCCATCAGCTTCGGGAACGCGGGTTCAGATTATTGGATACATCCCCGTTAGAGGGTGAAAACCACAGCGGAGCTCTCCTGATTGCTGGGTTGACTAGGACCGCCTACGGCCGTGCCGTGCAATCCGAAGTCGATGAACTGAGACGTCTGAGAGAGCGGGGCGGGCTTACCCGAATGATGGATTATGGCCGGGGTATGATTCACGGACAGGACACTCTGGACCTGCCGAAACGCATAGGCGGCATGGGATTAGTGTCGTTTATGGGATTGGTTGGGGCTGTTGGAACATGGGATGCAATCAAAAAATTGATAAACGACGATCCGGATGGCAACTGGGCGGACGCGTTTTCCGGAGCCACGGGCACAATCGGCGCGGCCACCAGTGTTTTGACCATCGTCGGCAGTGCGCGTCTGAATTATTACTATAAGGCCATTTCCCAGACGGATGAGGTGCTGACTCGGCTGGCCCGGGTGAATGTTTGGGGGGGCACCATTGCGGCTTGGGCGGGATTTTTCTCGGCTGGCGCAGATGGCATAAAGCAGTTTTTCTCCATGATTGACAGTAACAAAAGTGGTGGGGAACGGGCTGGAGCTGGGCTAACGTTAAGCGGTGATGGTTTGCTTGGGGCAGGTAGCTGGCGAATGGCCAGAACCGGATCAGCCGGCATCTACCACGTCCTCCGCAAAACCTCGGTCGACATCACCTGGAAATCGGTCAATCGGGGTATGCTGTCGTTGGCCGGCGGTGTGTTCAGGGGATTGAACGTTTACCTGTGGATAGGTACCGCTTTGGTCTGCATAGGCAATTGGGTACAAAGCTATTATAAACGCACAGACGTGCAGCGCTGGTGTGAGCAGAGTGCCTGGGGCAATGACGCCAAGGGTTGGGATACGGATCAGCAGCGCCACGAACTGGCCAAGGTCATTTACCAACCCACTCTGTCAGTGAAGGCAGAACAAGCCGCGTTGGATGGGCGCACAAGTTATTGCGCCTTCCGCCTGGAATTGCCCGGACTGAGTTCGCTAGAAGCGGATAACATGGAATGGGCAATCTTGCGGCAGGAAAGGACGGCCTGGGAGCCTGACCACGACTACTGGAATCAGGCCATTACTACCAAGAGTATGGGCTCGGCGGGCGTTGCCCTGGAGCTGTCCCTGACCGGAGCTGACCTGGATACGGCGGATGGGTTTTATTTGGCCTTCCGCTACAAGGCAGCAAACTCCCCCAACTGGTTGCCAGAGACAGACAAGGCGTACCACTACAAGCTGACCTTACACGAGCAGGGTAATTTGCCGATGGTCGGCGCTAACGAAACGAAAGAATGGCAGCCGATAACACCTCTGGATGCGCCGGACACGCGATTGACCCCATTGATCATCAACTACCATGCCCTGGTAAACCATCCCATCAAGTCCTGACTATGACCAAAGCTAACGAAAGCCCATCACCAACTCAAACATCGCCTGAGCCCGACTGGGAAGCCGGTGTGCGCCGCACGACCCAAGAGGGACGACTGTTGGCTTTGGGTCCTGCACCTGTGGCCACCGGCGAGAGGGCGGCGGACGTCAACGCTTGGATTCGACGAAAAACCGAGGGCTGGCTGGATTTGCAGAACGGCAACTTGTTGTTCGGCGCTGAGTTTTCCCTAATGTTCTTGAGCTTGAGCTTGTTATCGATTGGTTTCTTAGGGTTCGGCTTTATGTTCATAGTAGGGCCAAATCAGTTTGGACACTGGGACTGGGAAGCGCCGCTGTTTATGCTTGTTGGAAATCTCCTGATTTCCCTGCCCTGGGGGCTTTATATGCATTTTCTGGGCAACAAGGCAGTAAAAGAAACGCCACCGATGAGACTGAACCGGCAGCGGCGGGAAGTGGCTATGCCGCGCTGGGTAGAGGGGAAGGAATTCAAGCTGCCATTTTGGAATGAGAATGCAGCCGGGTTTGCTTACATGCTTATTGCTTTCACAATCGCTGCCACCCTATATGCTCCTGTGGGCCTAGAAAATAATCCTCCAGAATATGTTCAAAGTGTACGAGATTATTTGCTAATAGGTTTGGTAATCGAAGTCTTAGTAGTAGGAACCTACCTCTATTTTGCCCTCCGCCTAAAGAAAAAACACGACCCCAAACTCGTCTACGAAATCTACCCGTGGGAAAAACTGGTCGCCTACATCGAAACCCGCCAGGACATCGGTCCCGGCTTGATGGCCACACATACGGTGCTCACCATGGCCATTCCGAAACCGGACGACCCGGAATCGGCCCTGGCTGCTGCAAGCATCAACGTCGGCCATGAAACAGCCGGCCTGGCCCAATGGGAGTGTATTCGCCAGTTTATGGAAAATGGCCCCGAGGCCTGCCCGGATCCGAAGGAGGACGAGACTCTGGCTCACTACAAAGCCAAATGCCACCAGGCCCGTAAAGAAATGTCCTTGTTACCCTGGCTGGTCAAGAAATTGGGTGACTGGTTCTTTCAGCGTTACTTAGCCCACATCATCACTGAACGCCGCATCAAGACCTTGGCCCTGAAGAGCTTGCCAGAAGAATTGAAAGCCTGGTCCGCGCCTTTGCCTAAAGACCAATGGGCCAAGCCATCCGAGGCACTACAGGGTCTGAATCAGCAACTCACCCGTGCTTACGAGCGGGGCCTGAAGTTTACCCAGATGGGGTCAGTGTCTGGTTGGCAAGCGGGGCGTGAGGAGAAGCAGCAACAAAAGCGAGGGAGAGGGCGTTTCCGAGCCTGAGCGTCTTATTGATCAATGGGTTTTACCCCTTCGAAAGTCGTTAAAAGCATTATTCGAAAAGGAATTCAGTTATGGCTCGCAGGCTTCTCATCCCTTTATTTCTGGTATCCCTTGGTACGTTTTCTCACGCTGCCGTCTACCAATGGACAGATGCCAATGGCCAAACCCATTTCGGCGATCGCCCACCGGCGCAGGCGAGTTCCAGTGAAGTACGCGTGAATGCTGCCCCTGCACAGGCCGATACTGCCGCCCGTGAGCGGCATCAGAAAATGACGGAGTTCGTGAACCAGCAACAGCAGGAGCGGGAGGCGAGACAAGCGGCAGAAGCGAAGGCCCGGATGCAGGCCGAGCGACAATCAGAGGCCTGCCGTAAGCTTCACGCCCGCCTGAAGCATATGGAAAGTATCTCCACCTTCTACAACCTCAATGATAAAGGGGAGCGGGTGTTTGTCTCCGAAGAACAGAACCTGCAGATACGAGACCGGTTCCGGGCCAGTGTGCGCGAAAAATGCGGTGGCTAATCGCATCTTACGGCCGATGGCCATCGGGTTGACGTTGATCAAGAGCGCTCTCAGGCGATAGGCATACAGTGAACTCAGGCACCAACAAAACTCAGGAGAACACCAGGAATGACCATCGAAAAGCATGATCTGTTGCACGAGCTTCCCGAGTCCAAGGAAGCCATTCACCAACTGAAAACCAGCAACAGCCACTTTGCCAAGCTGTTTGACGAGTACCATGATCTCGACCACGAGGTTCACCGCATCGAAACCGGTGTTGAGAACACATCAGACGAGTATCTGGAAGAGCAGAAGAAAAAACGCCTGCACCTGAAGGATCAGCTTTACACCATGATTCGTGAGCATGAGGCTTCCGTCGCGGGCTGATACCTACATTATAGCCGGCCGGTAGGTTAGACTGGCCGGCTTTAATTCAGCTTAAGGAGCCCAAAATGATCTGGACCGTATACCTTTCCGGCGAAATCCACACCGACTGGCGTGAGCAGATTGCTGCGGGTGCCGAGGCGGCCGGCCTGCCGGTTGAGTTCACCTCTGCCAATACCGACCACGAATCCAGCGACGCTGCGGGCGATTTCCTGGGCAAGCCGGAGAGCAACTTCTGGCGTGATCACCAGTCTTCCAAGGTGAACGCCATCCGCACCAAAACCCTGATTGAACAGTGCGACCTGGCGGTTATCCGCTTTGGCGACAAATACAAGCAGTGGAACGCGGCTTTCGATGCCGGCTACTGCGCCGCCATGGGCACGCCTTACATTACCCTGCATGATGAAGACATCGTGCACCCGCTCAAGGAAGTAGATGCAGCTGCCATGGCCTGGGCACAAACGCCGGAGCAGGTGGTTGAGCTGCTGAAGTATGTAACGGCCTGAGCAAAGAGTTTTTCGGAATACCATCAACAGGATGTAAAAAGGGCAAAGGAACATGCCACTCTTCACGACCGGCAGTGTCAGGGCAGCAGCCCTGGCACTCAGCCTGCTTTTTCTTTCGTTACTTGCCACTTATCCGCCTCAGGCTAATGCGGGGCCTCCGGCCATTCCCCTGGCGAATGTCTATCACCCGGGTGTAAACCTCGAGGATTACTGGGTCAGTGAAAAGCTGGACGGTGTCCGGGCTTATTGGGATGGCGAGAAGCTCTGGTCCCGGGGCGGGCATGTGTATGCGGCGCCGCATTGGTTTACGGCACAGTTTCCACGGCACCCCCTGGATGGTGAACTCTGGAACGGTCGCGGGCGCTTTGCCGAGTTGTCCGGGGTGGTGCGCAAGGGGCAGCCGGTGGACGAGGAATGGCGTCAGGTGAGGTTTCACGTGTTTGACCTGCCTGTTCCTGAAAAGGTGTTCGAGCAGCGTTATCGCCAGTTGAAGCAGCTGGTTGAAGGTTCTGGTTCACCGTATCTGGCCCTGGTGGTGCAGCGCCCGGTTGCCAGCCATCCTGAACTGGTGGCAGAGCTTGAACAGGTCGTGGCTGCCGGTGCGGAAGGCCTGATGCTCAAGCGCAGAAACAGCCGGTACCAGGCCGGCCGTTCAGATGATCTGCTGAAAGTGAAGACCCACGACGACGCCGAAGCCACGGTGGTTGGTCACCTGCAAGGTAAGGGCAAGTACGAGGGGCTGATGGGATCGCTGGAAGTGGAGCTGGCCAATGGCCGCCGCTTTCGTATTGGCACCGGCTTCAGTGATGTTGAGCGACACAATCCGCCGACTGTTGGCACGGTGATTACCTTCCGCTACCGGGGCTTCACGGCCACCGGCTTGCCCAGGTTTGCCAGCTTTCTACGAGTGCGAAATGATGAGCCGGAGGTGAGCCCCGATTAGGGCTCTACCGCCTTGCTGCTCTCGGCGAGCTCTTCCAGTGTGCTGTATTCACATTCCTGTTCGGCAACAAAGCTTCTGGCGGAATCGGTCAGGATGTTGTCATCCCGCATAAACCGGCGGCCCAGCAGTACCGGGTAGGCGAACTTGCCCCGGTCGGTGAGGGAAAACTGGGTTTCGTGCACCTTGCCGGCGATGCAGAATTCCATTTTCACCACATGCCGGCGCTGGGAGGGTGCACCTTTGCGCTTGATCAGCACCGTGCGGTAAACCGGTCGCTCGAATTCCAGGATCACTTCATCGTGTTCCAGCTCACCTTCGCTGGGCTGGTCTTCGTGATCGCCCAGCGGGAGCTGGAAGCGCACCCATTCCTCGTTGTCTTTCTCGAAAGATTCCACGTTCACTGCATGCAGCGACGAGGTCTTGGCGCCTGTGTCCAGGCGCGCTTTCAGCCGGATGCCGGTTTCGCCCATCACCACCCATTCAATAAAACCGAGCACTTCCGGTTCGGCAGAGCTTTCTGGTTGGGGCTCGGCAAGGGCCGGGCTGGCTGAGAACAACAGGCTGGTCAGGGCGATAATGGCAAATCGCATAGGCTACTTCCTCTGGCTGCTCAGTGGACAACAGGCGCGCACGGCCGGTTTGGGTGATACGGGCACAAAGACTAGCAGGATCAGGTGTCTGTCGCCCTTTCGGGCAGATTACCAAACGTTGAGCCACGGCGCTCCGGTTTGCCCCGGGGCCGCATTCTGGCCTGAAAATGGCCAGTGCAAAGCACCGCCAAGGGCGTACACTGGAAGGATACACGGGAGATAACCATGGTGTCTGTTCCTTCCGCTGGGCGAGTCCAGCAACACATTTCAGCCATTGCCAGCGGCTTTCTGGGTGACTGGCTGGAGCACCGGGGCAACGCACTGGCGGTGCCGATGACGGTGTTTGCCGACGGCGAGCCGCTGGATCTGCTGAACCCCCGGCCCGCTGCGCCGGGCAGTGTGCTGTGTCTGTCCATCCACGGCTTGATGGAGCTGGAATCGGTATGGGATTTTCCGGGCCAGCCAGGCGAGCACTATGGCACCCGGCTGGCTGAACGGTTGGGGAATGCCTCGGCACTCAAGCTCCGTTTCAATTCCGGCCGTCCCATCTATCGCAATGGCCAGGACCTGGCCGCGCTGCTGGAGCGGCTGGTCAGCAACTGGCCGGTACCGGTAACACGCCTTGTCCTGCTTGGCCACAGTATGGGCGGCCTGCTGATTCGCAGTGCCTGTCATTACGGGGCGGAAAATGATGATAGCTGGGTCCGGCTGAACCCGGACTGCGTGTACATCGGCTCGCCCCACGACGGTTCCTGGCTGGCAGTCGGTGCCCACAAGGCCGCCGGCTGGCTCAACCGGGTGCCCCGGGATTACCTGAAGGTGGTGGGCGAGGTGATCGACCTGCGCAGTGAAGGCATTCGCAACCTGTCACGGGGCGAGGTGTTTGAACCGGGCACGGCGCACCAGCCGCTGTTAGCCGGCGCCCGGCATTATGTGATCAGCGGCCTGCTGGCCAGGGGTGAAGAGCACCCGGTGAATGCCTTGTTTGGCGATGCGCTGGTGCATGAGGCCAGCGCCCGGGGTGCCAGGCAGCCGGGCTGGCAGCTGACCGGCACAGCGAATTTTCCGGGGGTGGATCACATCCGCCTGGCCCATCATTCAGCCGTAGCACGGCAACTTGAGGAGTGGCTGGTATGAAACCAACCCATAGCAATGCCCATTGGTGGCTCGGCGTGGCAGACCTGCTGGCCCATGGCGTGCAACACGGAGCGGTCAAGCTGCAACGGATTCACCTTTCGGTGGCGGATGAGAGCTTTCGGGTGCTGGAAGCCATTCCCGCAACCCGGCACAGCAGTCGCATCGTGCGTGTCTGCCACCACGAAATATCCCGCCTGAGCTATACCGGCTTGTCGCTGGCCGGGCGGGCAGCCGCCGGACTGGCCGCCAGGGCCGCTGCGGGTCATGTCCGGAAACATGACCTGAATGTGAATAATTCTTAGTACGGTTTTAACCCAAAACGCGAAATTTCCCCGGTAGGGTAGGTTCACGCAATCGGGAACGAGTCGTCCCGGTTGTTCGTTTCGACGAATGGAAACCTGACCACAGAGGAAAACGCGTTATGAGCTACAAAGCCAGTTTTGCGTGTGCCACCGTTCTGAGTGCTGCTGTATTCACCGCCCCGGCCGTCTGGGCGCAGGACAGCGTCAGCCGTGATCAATCCGGCCCCTACATCAGCGGTAGCTACGGGGGCTACAAGTCCCACGGTGGCGAGTTCGAGGATGAGAACGACTTGCTGGGTGCTGCCCTGGGTTACCAGTTCAACGAATTCTTCGCCCTGGAGGCCGAGTACATCGATTTCGGCAACTTCGGTGATGACGAGGTAGAGGGCAAGCTTAAAGGTGCCGGCCTGAGTGCCATTGGCCGCCTGCCGCTGACCAACAGTTTCGGTGTGTATGCCAAGGCAGGTGCCTTTGCCTCGGCGTTTGATGTAGACGCTTTCGATGAAAGTGAAACCTACGATGAAGTGAACCCGTTTGTCGGCGCCGGTGTGGATTTCCGGGTAACCGAGCAGCTGACAGCGTTCGCCGAATACAACCGCTACAACGTGGATATTGATGAAGACGACTTCAACGGCCAGGTGACCAATGACGGCCCGGACTTCGATACTGGCCGGGTGGGCCTGAAGTTCCAGTTTTGAGCCGCCTGAAACCAACAAGCGCAGCCCGGCGAGGCTGCGCTTTTTGCGTTTAAGGAACCTGGATTACTGCTGGTTTTCCAGCTCACCAAAGGTGTCGGCAAACAGCCCCGTAGACAGGTAGCGCTCGGCGGAATCCGGCAGGATCACCACAATGTTCTTGCCCTGGTGCTCCGGCTGTTTGCTTACCCGGACGGCTGCCGCTACTGCAGCTCCGCAGGAGATGCCGCACAGAATCCCTTCTTCTTTCATCATCCGGTGTGCCATGGCCATGGCGTCTTCGTTGCTGATGGCTTCAACCTGGTCCACCAGGTCCATATCCAGGTTGCCCGGAATAAAGCCTGCGCCAATGCCCTGGATTTTATGGGGGGCCGGCTTCGGGTCCTGGCCGCTGCGTACCTGGGTGATGATCGGCGAATCGGTGGGTTCCACGGCTACGGTGGTCACAGCCTTGCCCTTGGTCTGTTTGAGGTAGCGGGAAACACCGGTCAGGGTGCCACCGGTGCCCACGCCGGAAACAAAGATGTCCACTTCGCCGTCGGTGTCGTTCCAGATTTCCGGGCCGGTGGTGTCTTCATGGATGCGCGGGTTGGCCGGGTTCTCGAACTGCTGGGGCAGGAAGTGGTTGTCCGGGTCTGCCGCCACCAGTTCTTCCGCCCTGGCAATGGCGCCGGCCATGCCCTTGGCGGGTTCGGTCAGTACCAGGTCGGCGCCCAGGGCTTTCAGCACCTTGCGGCGTTCCAGGCTCATGGAGGCAGGCATGGTCAGTACCAGCTTGTAACCCCGGGCGGCTGCCACGTAGGCCAGGGCAATACCGGTGTTGCCGCTGGTGGGCTCAACGATAGTCATGCCGGGCTTCAGAACGCCGCGTTTTTCCGCATCCCAGATCATGGCGGCGCCAATGCGGCACTTGACGGAATAGGCCGGGTTGCGGCCTTCAATCTTGGCCCAGATCGTGGCGCCGTCGTTCACCCGGTTCAGTCTTACCAAGGGGGTGTTGCCGATGGAAAGGGAATTGTCGTTATAGATGCGTGCCATGGTTTGCTCCTGGTGTCTGATAAGATCTGCAGATCCTACCCCTACAGGTCTGGCCAAGGCCAGACTGTGAGCGGGCATATTCAGAACCAAACGGAGTAAGGTTATGAACGAAACCCCCTTCGACTGGGCACAGAGTCCGGCTGCGGTCTGGCGCCGCCATCGCTCAGGCCTGCGGGCCATTCGCCGGCTGGATCCGATCAGCTGGGACGATCTCACCGGCATCGCGCGGCAAAAACGGGCGCTGGCCCGCAATACTGAGCGTTTTCTGGCGGGTGAACCGTCCAACAATGCGTTGCTCTGGGGTTCCAGGGGCACCGGCAAGTCCTCGTTGATCAAGGCCTTGCTCAACCGTTACCGGGATCAGGGGCTGCGGATGATCGAGGTCGACAAAGACGACCTGGTAAACCTGCCGGAAATTGTCGATGACATCTGCGACCTGCCCTTCCGGTTTGTGATTTTCTGCGATGACCTGTCGTTTGATGTGGGGGAGTCTGGGTATAAAGCCCTCAAGAGTGTGCTGGAAGGCTCACTGGAGTTGCCACCGGAAAATGTGCGGGTATATGCCACGTCCAATCGCAGGCACCTGATGCCGGAGTTTATGAGCGACAACCTGAAAAGCGAGGTCCGTGACGGCGAGTTGCACCCGGCCGAAGCCATCGAAGAGCAGGTGTCGCTGGCCGACCGGTTTGGCCTGCAGCTGTCGTTCTATCCGTTCTCCCAGGATATCTACCTGCAGGCGGTGGATGCCCTGTTCCCGCAAGTGGCAGACCGGGAGCAACTGCATATCGAAGCGGTGCGCTTTGCCACCGGCAAGGGCGTACGCAACGGCCGCACCGCCCAGCAGTTTTTCCGCCAGTTTGCCGGCGACCCCCGGTTCACCTGAGGCCGGCTACTGCCGGCGGGCCATCTTGATAAACCGGTGGTGAATCATGCGGATGCCGATGAACACCAGCACCATCACCACCGGAATGGCAACGCCCAGCACCAGCGAGTGATTAAAGGCTACGCCGGCCTCGCGCAGGGTATCCAGTGCCAGCTTCAGCAGGCCGATCAGGTAGTAGGAAATGGCCACCACCGAGAAGCCTTCCACGGTGTGCTGCATCATCAGCTGGATGCGCGAGCGCCGGTCCATGGAGCTGAGCAGTTGCTGGTTCTGGCTCTGGATGGCCAGTTCCACCCGGGTGCGCATCATGTCCGAGGCCCGGTCTACCCGGCGCGACAGGTCTTCCAGGCGTTCACCCACGGCCTCACAGGTTTTCACCGCCGGGGTCAGCCGCCGGGTCATGAACTCGGTGAGGGTGAGGTGGCCGGACACTTCGTCTTCCCGCAGCTCTTCCAGCCGGGTCAGTACCAGCCGGTGGTAGGCCCGGGTGGCGGAAAAGCGGAAGGTGGAATGGGCCCGGAACGCTTCAATGCGCGAGGCAATGTTGGTCAGCTCCGCCAGGATGCTTTGTTCGTCGAGGGTTTCGTTGTCGGCCAGTGACTGGGTGATGTTCACCAGTTGCTGGTCCATGTCGTTCAGGGCCGGGGTGATTTCCCGGGCCAGGGGCAGGGCCAGCAGCGACATCAGCCGGTAGGTTTCGATTTCCATCAGGCGCTGCACCAAACGGCCCAGCTGGCTGTCTGACATGCTGTGGTTAAGCACCATAAACCGCCCGAACTGGTCGCTGTGCAACTGGAAGGTGCCAAGAATCCGCGCCGCCCCTTCCTGCGGACTGCTACCCACCAGGCGCATGCCTTCAAAGTGTTTACGCATGAACGCCAGCTCGTTGCGGGCGCTTTCAGACGATGGCCGTACTTCCACATGGAAGGCCCCTACCACCGTGCCTTCGAGTTCGTTCAGCCAGCCGTCCGGCAGCAGGCTGATGCCGGTTTCGGCAAACGGATCGGCATCGGAGTCCCGCAGGTTGGTGAAGGTGTAGGTGGTGAACTCCATGTGCACTTCCCGGCGGATGCGCAGCGGGCCGAAATCCTGTTCGTAGCAACTTACTTCCTGTTCCGGCCAGTGTTCGCCCAGCAACCGGTGCAGGTTCTGCAGGTGGCGGAACTGGCTTTGCCGCTGGGCCGGGGTGGTCAGCAGGGCGATCTGGGTAACCCGGGCGCGTGAAGGCAGCACCTGGAACGGGCGGGAATGGAGCTCCTGGTACAGATCGGCCCGGAGCGGGTGGAAATCCAGGGGGCGTGGCTGGGAGGTCACGGAGCTGTCCTTGGTTATGCTGGTTGTACAGGGATGATAACGCGGAAGCACACGCCGTCAATTCCGTTATGGTGCTGGTTGAAGGCTTCCACCTTACCACCATGGTAGTCGGCAATCAGTCGGACAATCAGCAGGCCCTGGCCCAGGTGGCCTTCGGCCTTGCCTTCCCTTCGGGTGACAAAGGCACCGAAGATATCCACACCGGCGGTTTCCGGCAGCTGTGAGCCTTCGTTGAAGACATCCAGCTGGTAGTGGTCTGTTCGATGTTGCAGGCGTGCCTCGATGTTGCCCTGTTCCGGGGTGAAATCCCGGGCGTTATCCACCAGCTTGTCGAGCATTTGTACCAGCATTTCCGGGTTGCCCAGCAGGGGGCAGCCATTGGGCGGTCCCTGATAGTGAATCCGGTGCCGGTCATCCAGCTGTTGGTAGGCAGCACAGGCCTGGCTGGCGACCTCGGCCAGGTCAAAGGGTTCTTTGTCGGCATGGTCAAAGCTCTGTTCCAGCCGGGCTGCTTCGCTCATGCTGGTGAGGATGCGGCGCAGGCGCTCGGTGGCGGCGGAAGCCCGTTCCAGGTATTCCCGGCGCTCGGTTTCCGACTGGCTGTGGGCGAGGTTCTCCAGCGAGGAGCGCACCACCGCCACCGGGGTTTTCAGCTCGTGGGACAGCCGGCGGGAAAAACTTTCCAGGTATCGGTTATAGCTTTGCAGGCGGTCGACCATCTGGCCGAAGTGCTGCTGCAGCTGGCCCAGCTCATCGCCGGATCTTGGAACAGGCACCGGGCCGAGGATGCGGCCGTCGTCATCCACACTGGCACTCACCAGCCGCTGGAGGCGGGTTATGCGCCACGACAACCAGCTGGCATAGCCCAGCAACACCAGCATCAGTGCCAGGATGATCAACAGGGAGCGGGCCAGCACACTGCCCAGAGCCGAGCCGGATACGCTCAGCAATTGGTTCAGGGATTGCTCCAGCAGCATGGAGCGGCCGTCGAACAACGGGTGGGCGGTGGCCAGCCACAGGGAGTCGTCCGGGTGTTTCACCAGCCCGTTGTCGGGCACCTGGCGGGTGTTCAGCTGGAAGTCGGTGCCGGCCAGGACTGCTGGCTCCGGTTGATACCAGCGCACCAGGGCGCGCAGACCGTTGAGGGTCAGGGTGTCCAGAATCTGCCCGGGCGACAGGTTCTCGAAGTCGGTGCTATCCCGGCCCTCCCGGCTGACGCTGGCGGTTATCCAGCCGGCGGGCTCGGTGATGGTGACCTGCTGTCCGGGGCCCAGTTGCCGGCCCAGGGCCCGCTCCAGAACCCGGTGAGGATAGATCAGTGCCGGCAGGGGCTCGGTCCCGGTTCCGGCCAGAGTTGCGCCGGTATCGCTGCGGGCCACCCGGAAACCCAGCCGGCTGCCCTGGGCGGGCAGGGGCATTCGCACTTCCAGCTGCCAGCTGTTGGTGCGGATACGCCAGGTGGCATGCACCCGGTAATCCCGGCGCTCCGGTTCACGGGCGTTGGTGGCCCGTACTTCATCCGGTTTTATGTGCCAGATACGCGGGCCGGCGGGTTGTTCCAGGTCGCTGGCGGGGGCCTGCAGCCAGAGCTCGAAGCGGTCATAGGGCTGCTCCGGCCGGGCCGGGTTGAAGGGTGTCAGTGAGTGTTGCTGAACATCCGTTAACAGGTACAGGTAACGATCGTCGGCCGCTGCCTGCCAGCGCAGTTGTGGCTCGTTGTCGCTGGTTGCGGCGCTTTGCCAGGGTTGCCGGTGGTCCTGGTCTTCATAGCTGGGCCAGACAAAATTGTCGCCTGACGTCTGCACCGGGCGGGCATACACCACCGGGTCGGCGCCAATGGCCGGCTGCCCCAGCAGCAGGTCGTCGGCCAGCTCGGTCAGCCGGGTGCTCTGTATTTGCAGCTGCTGCAGGGTTTGCTGGCGCAGGGCCGTGTCCAGTTCCAGCACAAAACTGAGGCCGGCCCAGGGGATCAGCAGCATCAGCAGGCTGGCCAGGAACAGCTGGCGCTTCAGGCTCAAGGGTTACACCTCACGGGCATTCCAGCGGTAGCCCATGCCGTAGGCGGTCTGGATGCCATCAAAGGTCTCGTCCAGCTGAATGAATTTGCGCCGGATGCGTTTGATGTGGGAAGTCACCGTGTTGTCGTCCAGCACGGTGCTGGCGGCTTCCATCAGCTGGTCCCGGGTGCGGACATGGCCGGGGTGCTGGACCAGTGCGTGTAGCATCCAGAATTCGGTGACGGTCAGGTCCACCGGCTGGTCGTTCCAGGCGACGGTCATGCGGTCTACATTCATGGTCATCCGGCCTCGGTGAATCACTTCGTCCGGCTTTTGCAGGGCTTCGGCCCAGGCCTCGGCCCGGCGCAGCAGGGCGGTGATGCGGGCCAGCAGGTGGTCCAGGCTCATGTCCTTGGTCACGTAGTCGTCGGCGCCAAGGCGCAGGCCGTGTACCGAGTCGATGTCGCTGTCCCGGGCGGTCAGGAAAATAATCGGCAGGGTGGCCGACAGGGCCCGCAAATCCTGGCACAGGGTAAAGCCGCCTTCGAGTTCGTCGCCCAGGCCTACATCGATAATAGCCAGGTCCGGCAGGCTCTGGCGCAGCACCTGCCAGGCGGAGGGCCGGTCACCATAGGCGGATACCCGGTAGCCCCGGCGTTCAAATGCGGCCCGGTAGTTGTCGCGGATACCGGCTTCGTCTTCTATCAGAACAATGTGTTTTTTCATGGCTGTGTGTTTCACCGGAATGTGTAGCCATTAAACCACGCTCAAGGGCTGGTACAAGTTGTGCCGGCCCGATTGCCATAATTCATCATTTTTTGTCGCCGGCCTGCCCGTTTCTGCCACGGCGGCGCCCGTTCCGGCTGTTGCAATGGCATCACCAACTTCCACTAAAAAGGATGACGTGATGATGTTGCTATCGCTGCTTGCCAACCCGGCCGTCCGGGCCGACCTCTATTCGCAAACGACCCGCACCGCTCGCCCCCTGATCAGCAAACGCCGCTGGCTGCGCTGCGCCGAAGGGGTCAGCCTGTGGCTGGCGGTTATGCTGATGCTGTTTGTCCATCCGCTGTATGCCGAGGCCAGTGACCGGCAAGCCGGGCAAGCTGAGGAAGCCGGCCAGCTTTACTTTGTCGACAGCCAGGGCAACCGGCAGCAGCCGGCACTGGTTCTGGACAGTGAATTTCAGGTGCGGGTGTCCGGCCTGCTGGCGGAGACCACGCTTACCCGGGAATTCCGCAATACCAGTGATTCATGGCACGAAGGTATTTTCGTGTTTCCGTTACCGGAACAGGCCGCGGTGTTCGGGTTGACCATGACCGTGGGTGAGCGCCGGATAGTCGGGCGCATCGAGCCCCGCGCCAAGGCCCGGGAAACCTATGAAAAAGCGAAATCCGCCGGCCAGCATGCGGCCACGCTGGAGCAGCAGCGCCCGAACCTGTTTACCAGCCGGGTGGCCAACATCCCGCCCGGGGAAACCGTCCGGGTGGAGGTTCGCTACCAGCAACCGGTGAGCTATCGCCACGGTGAGTTCGAGTTGCGCCTGCCCACCGCGCTCACGCCCCGTTACATGCCGGGTGAACTGGTTGTCGAGACAGCAACGCAGTGGCAGTCGGGCTGGGCCACGGCCACCACGCAAGTGCCGGATGCTGCGGAGATCAGCCCGTTCACGGTGCGGGCGGCTGATGTGGATGAGCGCAGCCACCGGGCCCGGATTGAGCTGGCCATCGACAGTGGTTTCCCGCTGGCCGGGGTAACCAGCCCCAGTCACAGCCTGGTGACCGAGACAGACGGCGGCCGGGTGGTGGTGCGTCCGGAAGGCCGGGAAGTGCTGATGGATCGTGACCTGATTGTGCGCTGGCGGCCGTTAACCGGCCGGGAACCGACGGCGGCGGTGTTTCACCAGCAGTGGCAGGGTGAGGATTTTCTGATGGCGATGATATTGCCCCCGGACGCCACCGGCCCGGTGTTGCGTCGGGAGCTGTTGTTTGTGATTGATACCTCCGGGTCCATGGCAGGGGAGTCCATTGTGCAGGCCCGTTCAGCGCTGCTGAAAGGACTGGATAGCCTGCGCCCGGGGGATTATTTCAACGTTATTCAGTTCAATTCCCAGGCCCACAGCCTGTTTGCCCGCCCGGTGCCGGCCGAGGGCCATTACCTGGCCCGTGCGAGGCGGTATGTGGAAGGTCTGAACGCCAACGGCGGCACGGAAATGGCGGGGGCGCTGTCACTGGCGATGGCGATGGAACAAGCGCCGGCAGAAGGACTGGTGCAGCAGATGGTGTTTATCACCGATGGTGCCGTAGGTAATGAATCGGCCTTGTTCGAGCGGATTCGTACCGGCCTTGATGAACGAAGGTTGTTCACCGTGGGCATCGGCTCGGCCCCCAATATGCACTTTCTGCGCGAAGCGGCCCGCTGGGGCCGTGGCGAGTTCACTGCGATACACAATACCGGTGAGGTGAATCGTGCCCTGAACGGGCTGTTTGCGGCCATGGAAGCGCCGGTTATGAGTGACCTGACCGTACGCTGGCCCACCGGTGGCAATCCGGTGGAAGCGGTACCGGCCAGGCCCGGTGACCTGTTTCAGGGCAGCCCGCTGGTACAGGTGGTGCGGGGTGTGCCTGCTGGTGGTGAGCTGGAGGTCTCCGGACGCTTGCCCGGCGGCCGGCCCTGGAATACCCGGCTTGATCTGGGCAATGCTGCCCCGGCCAGCGGCCTGAACCGCCAGTGGGCCCGGGACCGGATAGACGAGCTGATGGATGCCGCCCGCCTGCAGGGTGAAGCGCCGGATGAGCCGGCGATCGTGGCGTTGTCGGTGCAGCACGGGGTGATGTCGCCGTTCACCAGTTTTGTGGCGGTCGAGGAGCAACCGGCCCGACCGGCGGAGGCGAAGCTGGACACCGAGGCGGTTCCCACCTTGCTGCCAGCAGGTAGCCGGGACGGCATGTTGCGTTACCCGCAAACCGCCACCGCCTGGCCGTTGCTGGCAGCACTGGGCCTGTCCGGATTGATGCTGGCACTGGCCATGTTGCTGCTGAACCGGAGGCCAGCATGATGAACCGCCTGCTATTGCTGTTGTTTGGTGCCTCCGCCACCGTGTTGATGTTCGGCCTGTGGATTCCGTTCAAGGCGCTGGTAGCCCAGGAGCTGCTGGCACTGGCCTGGGCCGAAACCCAGGCGCGACAGGTGGAAGCCCGGCCCTGGCCCTGGGCCGATACCTGGCCGGTGGCCAGGCTGGAGTTGCCGGAGCTGGGGGTGTCGATGATTGTGCTGGAGGGCCTGCACGGAGAAAGCCTGGCGTTTGGCCCGGGGCGGATGGTCGCCGGGGAGCAGGGGCCGGTGATTCTGGCTGGCCACCGGGATACCCATTTCCGGCCCCTGGAGTACATTGAGCCGGGCCACCGGGTGCAGCTGCAGGGCCAGGACCAGCAGTGGCAGCAGTACCAGGTAACCGGAACCCGGGTGGTGGACAGCAGAACAGAGTCCATCGATACCAGCACCTTCGGCCCGGATACCCTGCTGCTGGTAACCTGCTACCCGTTTGATGCGCTCGATGCCAACGGCCCGCTGCGTTTCGTGGTGGAGGCAAAGCCGGTTAACAGACCGGTACAAAAGGATACTGTTGCCGCCCTCTGATTTTGGCGTACACTTGTGCGCCAAAATTTCGAGTAACGGTAGAGCTGTATGGCAGTCGCAAGAAAAATCCTGGCCTGGCTGAGTGTTCCGCTGATTTGCATGCTGGCCCTGATTGGCTACATCGCACGGCCTTTCAACCCGGATAACAACCGGTTGCTGGCCTGGACACTGGCCCGGGTGGGCCGCTGCCTGCTGGGCATGAAGCGCCCTTTGTATGGCGCCGAAAACATGCCGCAAGACCGGCCCACGGTAATCATCGCCAACCACCAGCAGAACGACGACCTGTTCGTGGTGGGCGACCTGCTGCCGCCGCGTACCGTGGCGGTGGGTAAGTCCTCACTGGTCTGGTTGCCGTTCTTCGGCCAGGTGTTCTGGCTCGGCGGCAACATCATCCTCAATCGCGGCCGCTCCCATAAAGCCGTTGCAGCCATGCAGGCTACCAGTGATGCTATTCACAAAGACCGCAAAAGCATCTGGGTGTTTCCTGAAGGCACCCGTAGCCGTGGCCGGGGGCTGGGCAGCTTCAAAAAAGGTGCTTTCCACACGGCCATTGCCGCCGGAGCCCCCATCACCATGGTGTGTGTCGGCGAGTATCACAGCCAAACCCGTGGCTGGGCCGGCCGCCGGAAACCGGTGCCGGTGCATATCCTGCCGCCGGTAGAAACCACCGGCCTGACCCGTGACGATGTGCCGGAGCTGATGGCCCGGTGTCACCAGCAAATGGCAGACGCCATCACAGCCCTCGGCCACAGCCCCGGAACTGCTTGAATGCCTGCCCGAAACAGGGCAGTCTTCTGGCAGGATTGAACACCACATAAGGGGAGTGGATAAATGAGCTTTCTCTGGTTTCTGATTATCGGTGGCCTGGCCGGTTGGCTGGCGGGCCTGATCATGAAGGGTAAAGGGTTCGGTGTGCTGGCCAATATCGGTATCGGCATCGTCGGTTCAGTGATTGGCGGTGTGCTGTTCAGCATGTTGGGCCTGGCGGTGAAGAGCATGATCGGCGAGCTGGTCACAGCCACGGTAGGTGCGGTGTTGCTGCTGGCTGTCGTCAACAAGATCAAGCAGGGCTGACATGATCGTACCCGTAACCGCAGTCTTCGCGGCCGTTATCGGCCTGTTGTTGCTGGTGCTCTCGGGCCAGGTGGTGAAGTACCGGCTCAAGTACCGCATGGGTCTGGGGGTGAATGACGACCCGGAGTTTGAAGCGGCGGTGCGCGCCCACGCCAACCTGGTGGAATACGCGCCGGTTGGCCTGATCATGCTGGCCATTGCCGAGTTGAACGGTGTCGCCAGCGGCCTGATCTACTGGACCGGCATGGCATTAGTGGTCGGGCGAATCCTGCATGCCTGGGGCATGATCAACGGCAAGGGTGGTCCCCACAAAGCCCGAATGATCGGTATTCTGCTGACCTGGCTGGCGATCCTGGTGGCGGCGTTGTTGCTGCTGTGGAATGTCTGGCAGGTATACGGCTGAGGCGGATAGCTGTCTAAGAAACGGGGCCCTCGAGGCCCCGTTTCTGTTTACGGTGCCAGACGGTTCAGAGGGCCTGGGCCATATCCACGGTAAGATACTCCAGTTCCACCCGCCGGTTGGCTGCGTGGTCTTCCGGCCGGGTCAGGGGGCGTTCGGCGCCCCAGGTGGTCATCAGGATAGCACTTTGCGGCACGCCCTCCTGAATCAGCAACCGGGCTACAGCGTTGGCACGCAGCCTGGCCAGGAAGCGGTTGTACTCGGGTGAACCAAAGTTGTCGGTATGGCCGTGGATTCTGACCCGTACACCGGGGTGGTTTTTCAGGTAGGCGGCATGCTGGCGCATAATGGCAGCATCGCCGGCGTCAGGCACATGTTTGTTAAAGCCATAATGGAACCGGGTGCGGTGAGGGCGGCTGGCTTCTGTCCCCAGCGAATCTGCCATTACACCGGAGAGCAGGGCGGCCCGGGCGAGCATTTCGGGGTTGTCCAGAACGAGTACGGTCATGTGCAGTATCCTTGAGTCCAGTGTCAGGTTCTTCTTGTTATTGCCGTTTCACTATTCAGTTATAGAGCAATAACAACAATTGGCTAATGGTCGATAGCCCCTGACGGGGTTGTTGGTCACCGATTGAATGGCATTTGTGTGACCTGGTGATGACATTACACCGCGAAAAGAAGGCCCCGCTGTGGTAAAAAACAGCTTTTCAGGGACAGATTATGATGAATTGTGACCGCCCATGCTGATTATCCCCGCCGAGAACGCCATCAACTGGAAGCGCCCGCCCTGGGTAACCCTGGGCCTGATGATGGCCTGTGTCATGGTGTTCCTGTTCTATCAGGGAGCAGACGACCGCAAGCTGGACGCAGCGATCGAGCAGTACCTTGATGGCAACCTGCTGGCACTGGAAGCCCCCGCCTACGAAGACTACCTGCAGCGGGAAATCCGCTTCGAAGGCGACCAGCAGAGTGTGCTGGAGCTGCAGGAATTCCAGGCCCTGAGGGAGCAGGATGAACAAGGCTGGCAGGCGGTTACCCTGCTGTTTGACCGGGATTATTACCAGTACCTGCAAGACAATCGTGACCTGATCTGGTCGGTGGCCGAGCGCAACCAGTGGTCGGAGCAGCGCGGGGCCATCGAGGAGCAGTGGATCAGCCGCATGAGCGCCTTCCAGCTGGGGCTGGTGCCGTCTGACTTGTCGCTGTATACCCTGATCACCTACCAGTTCCTGCACGGGGGCTGGGGCCACATCATCGGCAACCTGCTGTTCTTGTTCCTGCTCGGTTTTACCGTGGAGCGGGCGCTGGGCCCGGGCAAATTCCTGGTGGCCTACCTGGTGTGCGGGGCCCTGTCCGGGTTGGTATTTACCGGGTTTTCCATGGGCAGCCAGGTCCCGCTGGTGGGCGCATCCGGTTCCATATCCGGGCTGATGGGTATGTACGTGGCCATCTATGGCTTGCAGAAAATCCGGTTTTTCTACTTCCTGGGTGTGTACTTCAACTACTTCCGGGCGCCGGCCATTGCCATGCTGCCGGTGTGGCTGGGCAAGGAGATCTACGATTACTGGTTTGCCGGGGCCACCGGTATTGCCTACATGGCCCACGCCGGCGGCCTGCTGGCGGGGGCTGCGCTGGTCTGGCTGTTGGGCAAGAGCTGGTTGCAGGTAAAAGAAGAGTTCTTCGAGCCGGAACCGGAGCAGCAAGACGGGCAGTTTACCCGAGGGTATGCCCAGGCCATGGCCAGTGTTGGCCGCATGGAATTCGACCTGGCCCGGCGCCAGTTCGAGGCTTTACGGGAAAACTATCCGGACAGAACGGTATTGCTGGAGCACCTGTACCAGCTGGCCAAGTTGCGCCCGGACCTGCCGGAATACCGGGACCTGGCCCGAACCCTGATGGCCGATGCCATGAACCGGCGGCAGCCAGAACAGATGCTGGAAGTCTGGAACGAGTACCTCAGCAAGGGCGAAGCCCATCACCCGCTGGCGGTGGAAGACCATAACCGGGTGCTGTTCACCAGCCTGAAAAACCACGACCTGAAAGCCGCTGAAAAGGCCTTCGAACGCATGCGCCTTAAGGCTGAGCCGGATATGGTGCAGGAAGCCTGCCGGTTACTGCTGGCCGAGTTCGAAAAGCTGCAGATGGAACCCAAGGCTCGGCATTACCGGCAGTTGTTAAGGGGCTAGTCCGGCACCTGAAAGCTGGCTTTCGGGCCCTTCAGGGGCTGGTGGTTCCGGGCCTGTTCCAGCCACACCTCAATATCCTGGTGCACCGGATGGCCGGCGCATCGCTTCTGGATAAACGCCAGGAAGGCGCTGGCCTTCTCCCATTGCTGAAGGCCATTGGCCAGGGCCTGGGCCACAATCAGGTAGGCGGGTGCCAGCTGGTCACTGTTCGGGAAGCGTTTGTGGAAGTCCTGCAGCAGGCGGATAGCCGTTTTCGGGTGGCCCCGGTGATACAGGGTGGTGGCACAGGTTACTGCCAGTTCCGGGTCTTCGAGCTTGAAGCCGGGCTCCAGCGTTTGCAGGGTTTCTACCAGCCGGTTCAGCCCGTCACCATCCTGTCGCGCGGCCAGCCAGGCCATGATTCTGGGGTGGAACCGGTACAGCTCCCGGGTATCGTTCCGGGCGGTCAGCAGCTGGTATAGCTGGCCAATGCGCACCGGGTTATCCCGGTCATTCTTCAGGGCGTCCAGCAGCATGCTGTGTACCCGGTCGTAGTTGCCGTCTTTCAGGTTCATGTCCAGGTCGGCATCAAACCGGCTGCTGCGATCCCGCTGGTGGTTTTCGGTTATACCTTCCCCATCCTGCAGGTCTGACGCAAAGCCCAGTTCCTCCTGGTACTGGAACAGCAGGTAACCGAGCATGTGGAACAGGATCAGGGTGAAGGTACTGTTCAGAAAGCCGGCCAGTGGTTGCGCTACCCACATGGGGAAGTGGTTAACGGCAAAGTCCTGGGCCGCACCGGAGGCCAGGGTCAGCAGAATCAGGTAGCCATACAGCAGGAAGTAGGGGGTGCCGATTCGGGAGATCAGTACCGCCAGGTTCATGGGGTTTACTGCGGCACCCACCGACCGCTCCATGGCCAGCACCATGATGCTGGCGGGCAGGGCCAGTACGGCAAAGGCCAGTGCCAGCATCATCAGGATCGGCCCGCCGATCATGGCAGCGGCGCCCACCAGCCCGCCCATCAGCACAAACACCAGCAGCTGCAGAATCACGATGTTGAACCCGCTGCCGGTAAAGGCGACGGCCACGGGTGGCGGTTTGAGGTGGCCTTCGGCGGTGTGGTTGATCACCGCGTAGGTGTACTTGAACAGCGCCAGGGCCAGCACAATCCAGATCAGCACGCCGAACAGGTTGCGCGGCGCAATCAGGGGCACCAGGGTGCAGATAGCGATGACGATCAGCGGGTCGGTATGGAACGGGTAGCGGAAAAACGCGCCTACCCGTTGCCAGAAAGGGACCACTTCAGTGGCGGCGCCCAGATAACGCATGGCTTTGCTGCAGCGGGGGCAAAGGGCCCGGCACTGCCGGGTGTCGGCATCGGGCATACAGCGGGTGCAATAATGCATTTGGCATTCACCGCAATGCCACTTGGCAGGCTCGCCCGGGTGGTAATGACAATCGTGCTTCACGGAGAGGATCCTGGTCCGTCAGAAAACAGGCGCTAATGATGACAGAACTGGCAGGGGGTCGCAGCCATTGTGTTCACACTGCGGGATTCCGGTGCCCCGCAGCTCGTCCGGGCTATACCCGGTTGTTGCGCAGAAGGCCGGGTTGGCATAGAGAATCCGGTGTTGGGCGTCGGTGACCAGTATAGAGCTGAACGACAACTCGGTTGCCGCGCGCAACAACGCAAGTGACTATTCACCAAGGAAATGTCGAACATTCATCGTCGCCGGTTGAAGTCTCACTTATCGGTGCAATAGTTAGTGGATAGAGTGTTACCAGACAAACTCCACGAGGAGGCAACGTATGTCGAACACATCACCAAGCAAAGACAGCCTGAATACCCTCTCCACCCTGAGCGCGGGTGGCAAGACGTACCACTACTATAGCCTGCCCAAGGCAGCAGACACCCTGGGCGATCTCAACCGCCTGCCGTTCTCCCTGAAAGTACTGATGGAGAACCTGCTGCGCAACGAAGACGACACCACGGTCGACCGTTCCCACATTGATGCCATGGTGCAGTGGCTGAAAGACCGGGGCTCCGACACGGAAATCCAGTTCCGCCCGGCCCGGGTGCTGATGCAGGACTTCACCGGGGTGCCCGGGGTTGTGGACCTGGCCGCCATGCGCGAGGCGGTGAAGCAGGCGGGTAAAGACCCGGCCCTGATCAACCCGCTGTCGCCGGTGGACCTGGTCATCGACCACTCGGTAATGGTGGACAAGTACGGCAATCCGTCTGCCTTCAAGGACAACGTCGCCATCGAGATGGAGCGCAACCAGGAGCGTTATGAGTTCCTGCGTTGGGGCCAGCAGGCCTTTGACAACTTCCGGGTGGTGCCACCGGGGACTGGCATCTGCCACCAGGTGAATCTGGAATATCTGGGCAAAACGGTGTGGCAGAAGGAGGTGGACGGTAAAACCATCGCCTACCCGGACACGCTGGTGGGCACCGATTCCCACACCACCATGATCAACGGCCTGGGCATACTCGGCTGGGGTGTGGGCGGCATCGAAGCGGAAGCCGCCATGCTCGGCCAGCCGGTCTCCATGCTGATTCCGGAGGTGATCGGCTTCAAGATCACCGGCAAGCTGCGTGAAGGCATTACCGCCACCGACCTGGTGCTGACCGTGGTGGAAATGCTGCGCAAGAAAGGCGTGGTGGGCAAGTTCGTGGAATTCTATGGCGACGGCCTGAAAGACATGCCGGTAGCGGACCGCGCGACCATTGCCAACATGGCGCCGGAATACGGTGCTACCTGCGGCTTCTTCCCGGTGGATGACCAGACCATCACCTACATGCGCCTGACCGGCCGCGATGAGGAACTGCTGGAACTGGTCGAGAACTACGCCAGGGCCCAGGGCCTGTGGCGGGAACCAGGCCATGAGCCGGCGTACACCGACACCCTGGAACTGGACATGGGCGATGTCGAGGCCAGCCTGGCCGGACCGAAGCGGCCCCAGGACCGGGTGGCCCTGAAAAACATGAAGGCGTCCTTCGAGTTGCTGATGGAAACCGCAGAAGGCCCGGCAAAAGCCCAGGAAGGCAAACTGGAATCAGAAGGTGGTCAGACGGCGGTGGGCGTGGATAACAGCTACGAACACCCGGCCAGTCAGCCGCTGGAAATGAACGGCGAAAAGTGCCGGCTGGACCCGGGTGCCGTGGTGATTGCTGCCATTACCTCCTGCACCAATACCTCCAACCCGAGCGTGATGATGGCCGCCGGCCTGATCGCCCGGAAGGCGGTGGAGAAGGGCCTGAGCACCAAGCCCTGGGTGAAAACTTCTCTGGCGCCGGGCTCAAAGGTGGTCACCGACTACCTGAAAGTGGCCGGCTTGCAGGACGACCTGGACAAGCTCGGTTTCAACCTGGTGGGTTACGGCTGCACCACCTGCATCGGTAACTCCGGCCCATTGCCGGATGCCGTGGAAAAGGCCATTACCGATGGCGACATTACTGTAGCCTCGGTGCTGTCCGGCAACCGCAACTTTGAAGGCCGGGTGCATCCGCTGGTGAAAACCAACTGGCTGGCTTCGCCGCCCCTGGTGGTGGCCTATGCCCTGGCGGGCAACGTAAGGCTGGATCTGACCAAGGATCCGCTGGGTACCGATAAAGACGGCAACCCGGTGTACCTGAACGATCTCTGGCCCAGCCAGGCCGAAATCGCCGAAGCGGTCGAGAAGGTGAAAACCGACATGTTCCGCAAGGAATACGGCGAGGTGTTCGAAGGTGACGACATCTGGAAATCGATCAAGGTGCCGGAGAGCAAGGTGTACGAGTGGAGCGACAAATCCACCTACATTCAGCACCCACCCTTCTTCGAAGGCATGGGCGAGCAGCCCGAGCCCATCGAGAACATCAAGGATGCCAACATCCTGGCCCTGCTGGGGGATTCGGTGACCACAGACCACATCTCCCCGGCCGGTTCCTTCAAGCCGGACACTCCTGCCGGTAAATACCTGCAGGAACACGGTGTAGAGCCGAAAGACTTCAACTCTTACGGCTCCCGCCGTGGCAACCACGAGGTGATGATGCGCGGCACCTTCGCCAACGTGCGCATCCGTAACGAGATGCTCGACGGCGTGGAAGGCGGCTTCACCAAATTCGTGCCCACCGGCGAGCAGATGGCCATCTACGATGCCGCCATGAAGTACCAGGAAAGCGGCACCCCGCTGGTGGTGATTGCCGGCAAGGAGTACGGCACCGGCTCCAGCCGGGACTGGGCCGCCAAGGGTACCCGCCTGCTGGGCGTGAAAGCCGTGGTGGCGGAATCCTATGAGCGTATTCACCGTTCCAACCTGATCGGCATGGGGGTGATGCCGCTGCAGTTCCCGGAGGGTACGGATCGCAAGAGCCTGAAACTCACCGGTGAGGAAACCATCAGCATCGAAGGCCTGTCCGGCGAGATCAAGCCGGGCCAGACCCTTAAGATGACCGTGAAGTACAAGGACGGCTCCACCGAGAGCTGTGAACTCAAGTCGCGGATCGACACCGCGAATGAGGCGGTGTACTTCCAGCATGGCGGTATCCTGCACTATGTGGTGCGGGAGATGCTTCGCACCGCCTGATGCCATCCTGCGGGGCCAGCCCGGCTGGCCCCGTGTCCTGCCCCGCATTTTCAGGTAAGCTGGCGGCCTTTTCTTAATCCCTGAATGAAGACAAGGTGCCATGGCTGACTCCCCACGCGACGACATCAAAGCCAAACTCAACCTCGAAACCTCCCGAATTCACTGGCACGAGCTGCAAACCTACTACGCCCGCGGGCAAGTTGTGCGGGTTGCACCGGAGCTGGACTTGCTGGACGTAGCCGCAGAACTGACCGCCGACAACAAGGCGCAGTTCGAACAGTGGATGACCTCCGGGCAGGTGGGTGAAGTGGCACCGGATCTGGCGCGCGGCTGGTATGATCGCAATGCGGAACTCTGGGCCGTGGTCATTGCGCCCTGGGTACTGGTGCAGGATCGCTCGGGCGCCAGCCTGCACTGATCCTTTCCCTTAGCCGTTCTTTTCCGAGGTTGCCATGCTCACCGGCGCTTTGCTGATTCTTGCCCCGTTATTTCTGGGTTTTGCCTTTGCCCTGTCCAATCGCCGGTTGATGACGGTGATCCACTACACCGTGGAAGGGCTGGTGTATTTCATTCTGGCACTGCTGGGCCTGAGCCTCGGGCAGATGGAAGGGCTGCTGGGGCAACTGGGCACCATGGCGGGACAGGTCAGCGCGCTGGTGCTGGTGTTACTGGTGGCGAACATGGTGGGGTTGTGGCTGTTTCATCGCTGGGCGCCACTGGATGTCGGGGAACAAACCGGCGAGGGTCGGCCGGGCTACCGGCGCCTGTTCCTGGCCGGGCTGAAACCCCTGTTGGCGGTGCTTGTGGGGGCTTTGCTGGGTTATTTCCTGTTTCCGGAGCTGCCGCTGGTGGACGATGTGGCCACCGGTGCCTTGATGTTTCTGCTGTTTCTGATTGGCCTGCAATTACGTAATGCCGGCCTTTCCCTGCGCAAGTTGCTGATGAACCGTCAGGGGCTGGGCATTGCCCTGGCGCTGGTGGCAAGCTCCCTGGTGGCGGGCCTGGCGTTGATTCCGGTATTGCAGGTGCCCTGGCACCAGGCCCTGGCGCTGGCGTCTGGCTTTGGCTGGTATTCGCTGTCCGGCATTGTCATTGGCGATGCCCTGGGCCCGGCCTGGGGTGGCGTAGCGTTCCTGAACGACGTGCTGCGGGAAATCATTGCTCTGGCTCTGATTCCGCTGGTGATCACCGCTCGCCCGGCCATGGCCATCGGTTACGGTGGTGCCACCGCGATGGACTTCACTTTGCCGGTTATCCGCAGCAGTGGCGGCCTGGCCTGTGTGCCGGTGGCCATTGCCTCCGGTTTCCTGCTGTCGTTTCTGTCTCCGGTGTTGATGGGCGTGTTCCTGTCTTTCGGCTAAGCTGAATATCAGGGTTCTGGTTGGGTCCGATGGCCCTTGCGGGTAGGCGGCTGCAGGACATCTGTATTACTATCCGACACATTGTGTTATTCGGAGCCTTTCATGCACCGTCGTCGCTTCCTACAGCTCTCGCTTGCCGCCGGCCTGGCCGCCAGCCTGCCCGGTTGTGGCCGGGGTGACCCCCTGCGAGTCGGTATTCACCCCTGGATCGGGTACGAGCCCTTGTACCTGGCGGAAGAATTCGGCTGGTTACCGGATACCGTGCAACTGGTCAAGGGCACGGCGGCCAGGGATTCCATGAGCGGCTTGTTGTCAGGGCAACTGGATGCCGCGGCCGTCAGCCTGTTTGACAGCCGGGAGTTGCCGGATACCATCTTTGATGTGCTGGCGGTGACCCACCGGGCCGAAGGCCGCCAGCCCGGGCCAATAAAGGACCTGGTGGCCGGCCATTTTGCCGGTTACCGGTACCTGGTGCGCAACCTGCACGATGCGGTTTACCGGATAGCAACGCGGCAGGGCATGGCGCCGGAGCTTATCCGCCAGGCACTGGCGACGGTTATGTTGCCAGATCTCGCCGCCAACCAGCGTTACCTGGCCAAGAACGGAACAATTGAAACAACGGCCATACGCCTGGCCGGGCTTCTGGAACGGGAGGGACTGATGGACAAGCACCCGGAACACGAACGGATCGCCAGCCAGCAGTTTCTGCCAAGGCGGGCAGAGTGAGTTGGTTCTTGGTTCTTGCAGGTAACCCGGGGCGGGCGATTGCGCTGTTGGTGCTGCTGGTTCTGGCGCCGCTCCCGGTGGCGGCAGAAGCGGGTAGCGTGACGCTGGGGGTGCTGGGATATCGCCCCGACCCCCTGGTGATGGCAAAGTATCAGCCGCTGGCGGACTATCTGAGCCGGGAGACCGGCAGGGATATCACCATCCGTGTGCTGGCCCAGGAAGAAATGGACCGTGCGGTTGCCTCCAACCGCATTGATTTTTTCCTGACCAATCCGGCTCACTTCCTGATGATCCGCAGCGAGCGCAGCCTGACCGGCGTACTGGCTACCCTGCAGCGCGACTGGAACGGCATCACTACCGGCAGCATTGGCGGTGTGATCATCGCCCGAGCCGGGCGCAGTGATATTCAAGCGCTGGAAGACCTGCGCGGCAAAAGCATTGCTACCCCGGGCCTTCACTATCTGGGCGGCTACCAGGCCCAGGCCCTGGAGCTGCAGACGGCAGGCCTGGATATCCGGCGGGATAACCGGATCATCTATCTGGGCAACCATGACCGGGTGGTTCGGGCTGTGCTGGCGGGAGACACCGACATCGGCTTTATCCGCACCGGTGTTCTGGAAGAACTTCTGCAGGAAGACCCGGGGCTGGAAACCGCACTGAAGGTGATCAACGCCCAGAACCTCCGGGGCTATCCGTTCCGGCTTTCAACCCGCCTGTATCCGGAATGGCCTCTGGTGTCGCTGCCCCATGTGGATTCCCGCACCATTCGCCAGATTGCCTCCGCCCTGTTTGCCCTGGAACCGGACGACCCGGCTGCCGTGGCCGCAGGCCTGGCTTCCTTCGCGCCCCCGGCCGATTACCAGTCGGTGGAACACCTGACCCGCAGCCTTCGCCTGCCGCCTTACGACCAGGTCCCCCAGGTAACCTGGCTGGATGTACTCCACCAGTACCGGCTATGGGTAGCGGTGGTAACCGTGTTGGTGCTGTTATTGCTGGCTACCAGCATCTGGCTGGGCCGCAAGAAGCGCCAGCTGTCCCGGGAAAGCCGCCGGCTTCAGGAGCTGGTGGCAAGCTGGCCCCAGCCCATGCTGATGATCCGTGGCCGGGCCCTGAGTGACTGTAACCGGGCCGCAGTGGAGCTGCTTGAGTGCCGCTCCGCCGCCGACATGCTGGGCCAGCCCCTGGAGCGGTTTTCCCCGGAGGTCCAGCCGGATGGCCAGGACTCCGCCCGAAAGCTGGCAGGACTGCTGCAGCGGGTTCAGGTAGGGGATGTGGCGCAATCCGAGTGGCTCTTCTGCCGGGAAGATGGCAGCCACGTGTGGGTGGACATGACCCTGGCCCCGGTCTACCAGAATGATGACGACACACCATCGGTGCTGTGTTCCTGGTACAACATCACCCGGCGGAAACAGGCCGAAGAACGTCAGCGGCTGGCCCTGAAGGTGTTTGAAAATGCCCGGGAAGCGATCTTCATCACCGATGCCCATGGTGTGGTCATCGACACCAACGAGGCCTACTTCCTGATTACCGGCTGGGACCGCAACACCGCAATAGGCCGCGTGCCACCGCTGCCGGTGGATGAAGGCAGCTCGATACTGGTGGCTGCCCGCAAACACGGAGTATGGAGCGGCGAGTTCGCCAGCCGTAACCGGGATGGCCGGCGGCTGATCCTGAGCCTGACCCTGAGCAGCGTGGTGGATGAGCAGGGCGAGAAAAGCCATTTCGTGGGTGTGTTCAGTGATATCACCCGGCTCAAGGAAACCGAGAAGAAGCTTCGCACCATGGCGCACTATGACGCCCTCACCAACCTGCCCAACCGGGTGTTGTTTGCCGAGCGCCTGCAGCAGGCCATGGCCCAGGCCAGGCGGCAGGATTATCGTTTGGCGGTGCTTTATATCGACCTGGATAAATTCAAACCGGTGAATGATGCCTTCGGCCATGACGCCGGTGACCAGTTACTGGTGGAAGTGGCCCGGCGACTGCGCACGGTGCTGCGGGAAGAAGATACCCTGGCACGGCTTGGTGGCGACGAGTTTGCGGCCATCGTAGTGAACGTGGCCGATGTGGACGCTATTGAAAACCTGATGGACAGGCTGCTGACGGCGGTTGCCGAGCCGGTCTGGGTGGCTGACCACATGGTGGAAGTCTCTGCCAGTGTCGGCTACACCCTGTATCCCCAGCCTGCGGAGCTGGACGGCGACCAGCTGCTGCGCCAGGCCGACCAGGCCATGTACCAGGCCAAGAACACGGGCCGTAACGGTTATTGCGGGTTCTCCGGCACCGGCTCCTGATGGTGGTAGCCGTTCAGGATATCGGTGCCGGCGCGCCAGTAGAGTGACTTGGCCCACTGGTCGCTCAGCCGGCGTACCGAGCTGAGGGTATCCAGCATCTGGTCCCCGAGGGTGGTGGCCAGCCGCTGCCAGACAATTTTCTGCAGGGTGTCGTTCTTCAGGCTGTGATAAACCTGTTCGGTTTTTGCCAGCAATTCCGGAGCCGGTTCTTCCGACGCCACCAGTGCCCGCAGGGTGTCCAGATAGTCGCTGTAGGCCTGTTTGGAGCCGGCAAATTCAGTGCGGCCTGCCAGTTCCCTGAGGGTCAGCAACCGGTCTGCCAGGTCGGTGGCTTCGGCCAGGTAGCGACAGGTGCGAACGCTGATCGTCAGGGCGTCGACAATGGAGACCTGCATTTTCTCCGCCCGCAACCGCCCGATATAGTCGGTAATGGCGCTGTTCAGGGCTTTGATGGCCTCCATTTTCGGGCGGATCTGGGCGACATTCAGGCCTTCCCGGTCCAGGCATACCCTCAGCAGGCCCCGGGTATGGCCGATCAGCCGTTTCATCTCCTGGTCTACGGCGCCGATCGCCAGTTCCGGCGTGGTGATCAGGGTGTCATCCAGGTGCCGGGGTTCGGCATTGTCCTCTTCCTTGCTGCGGAAAAGCCGGCCCAGAAAACGGGCAAAGGGGGTGATAAACGGCAGCATCACGGCGGCGCCCAACACGTTGAACAGGGTGTGGAACAGGGCCAGCGACACTGCCGGGTTGGCTTCCAGGTCCAGCAGGTCGGTCAGTGTGGCGACCATCCAGAGCATCACCGGCAGGATCAGCAGGGCGATGATGCCGGTCACCACGTTGAACAGAATGTGGCCAATAGCCAGGCGCCGGGCGTTGGCGGTGGCTTTCAGGGCCGACAGCGCAGCGGTGGAGGTAGACCCCAGGTTGGCACCCACCACGGCTGCTGCGGCATTATCGAGCGGGATCAGTCCACCGGCAGCTGCAGTCAGCACAATGGCCAGCGAGGCACTGGAGGACTGGGTCAGAACGGTGGCGATCAGGCCAATCATGAAGAACGCTGGCAGGCCGTAGTCCGGGCTGATGATGTCGCCGCTGGTAAGGCCGCCGGCGGCGGATTCCAGTGCGGTTTTCAGAATCGACAGGCCCAGGAAAAACAGCGCAAAGCCGGCCAGGGCCTCTCCCAGAAACTGGTTTCGGGGCGTGCGGCTGATGGTGCGGAATCCCACGCCGGCCGCCAGCAGGGGCAGGGCAATGGCTTCGATCTTGAAACCGAAGCCCACCAAGCTCACCAGCCAGCCGGTCATGGTGGTGCCGATGTTGGAGCCGAAGATTACGCCCAGGGAGTGTTTCAGGGACAGCAAGCCGGCGTTAACAAAGCCGATGGTGGCCACGGTGACCGCGCCGGAGTGCTGCACAATACCGGTAATCACAAAGCCGGCCATCAACCCGCGCATCGGGGTGCGGGTCCAGTGGCCGAGCAGGTGGCGGAGGGAATGGCCGGCGGCGTTTTTCAGGCCGTTGGTCATCATTTCCATGGCCAGCATGAACAACGCCAGCCCGCCGAGTACCTGAAAAACGGATGAGATCATGGTTTCGGGAAAAACACCCTGAGACTGTTTTGATAAGTCTGGCTCACAACCTGCCCGAGCGGTAGTTCTTTTACCTCGGCGATTTTTTCCGCCACGAACGGCAGGTAGAAGGGGGCATTCTCCCGGCCACGGTAGGGCACCGGCGTCAGGAACGGGGCATCGGTTTCCAGCAGAATCTGCTCGATGGGTGTCATGCGCACGATGTCCCGCACGTTTTCTGCCTTGTTGAAGGTGGTGATGCCGTTAAAACCCAGACACCAGCCCTGGTCCAGGGCGTATTGCGCCAGGCCGGGGCCGGAGGTAAAGCTGTGAATGACGCCGCGCCGCTCCAGGGTGTTTTCGAATTCCTTGAGGATGGCGATGGTGTCGTCATCGGCATCCCGGCTGTGGATCACCACCGGGCGGTTGGTGTCGCAGGCAATTTGCAGCTGGCGGCGGAACACCTCCCGCTGCACTTCGCGGTCGGCGTTGTCGTAGTAATAATCCAGGCCGATCTCGCCAATGGCGACGATCTTGCTGTCGCCCGCGTGCTGGCGGATTTCGGCTTCCACCGTATCGGTGTAGCTCTCGGCTTCATGGGGGTGGATACCCTGGGTGCCATACACCCAGTCGGCAGCCTGGCTCAGTTCCCGCACGCCGGCCAGGTTGTCCGGCGACACCGCGATGGTGATGACCTTTTCGATGTTGACCTTCCGGCTGTGCTCGAGAATATCCGCCAGGGGCTGGTCTTTCAGATAGTCCAGGTGGCAGTGGGTCTCAATGATCGGGTGATCGAAAACGGGAATCTCGCGACGTTTTTTGCTCATATCCGGGGTTCTGGCTCCATCGCAGCACGGGGCTGGCTGCTATCCTGAAAGTTGATACCCTGAGTTTAACAGTTTGCATACAGCTTGACCTGCCCGGCAGGCCTAGGGAGTTTCCTTGATGAAGTACACGGCGTTTGCCCGTTCCTGGTTTCTGAGCCCGAAACAACCGGGGCTGGGGCATTACCCCACCGAGCTGGATGACAGCGCAGGTGTGCCATCGCTTGAGGCCAGCCTGGAAGACATCGGGGAATACCAGCGCAGGCTCTGGGCCAACCGCAAGCAGGCGCTGTTGCTGGTGGTCCATGGCCCGGATACCAGTGGCAAGGACAGCCTGATTCGCACCCTGGCCACCTATGCAGACCCTGCCGGCTTTCATGCCTGGTCGTTCAGCCGGCCGACCGGGGCCGAGGCCGCCCATGATTTTCTGTGGCGGGTGACGCCTTACCTGCCGGCCTATGGCCAGATGGTGGCCTTCAACCGCAGCCACCATGAAGCGGTGATTGGCGAACGGGTGTGGCCGGTGCGGGCCGAAGACACCTACAACTGGCCGGCCCGGTACCAGGCGGTCTGTGACTTCGAACGGCACCTGGTGTCTGAAGGCACCTGTATTGTGAAAATCTGGCTCAACCTGTCGGAAGATGAGCACAAACGGCGGTTGCTGAAGCGCCTGGACAAACCCCGGAAACGCTGGAAATTCGATCATTCCGATATCGAAGGCTGGAAGCAGCGGGCCACTTACCAGAAGTATGCCGAGCAGGCGCTGGCGGCAACCCATACCGACGATGCACCCTGGTTTGTTGTGCCCGGAGACAGCAAGCCGGTTGCCCGTGCGATCGTGGCGGCGCTGGTGGCGGATGTGTTGAAGCAGCTGGCACCGGAGTATCCGGCGGAACATCCGGAGGTGCTGGAGGAGTATCGGCAGTTGCTGGCCGAGAATGGCGTGAGTTAACGGAGGCAAGTCATGCACATTGTGGTGATAGGCGGCGGTGTGGTGGGTGTAACCACTGCCCGGGAGCTGATACGGCGGGGCCACAGGGTAACGGTACTGGAACGGCACCCGGTGGCGGGTAACGAAACCAGCAAGGGCAATGCGGCCCAGCGCTCCTACGGGGTGGTGTATCCCTGGGCGGATCCGTCCATGGTGTTCAAGTCCCTGCCATGGCTGTTGCAACAGGACGGCCCGCTGAAACTGGGCCTGCCGCCGTCACTGGAGGCCTTGCGGTTCATGTTTGCCACCCTGCGCTACGCCTGGTCGCCGGGATTATTCGGGCTGAACAAGCGGGCCATGTTGCGCCTTGGTATCTACAGCCGGGAACGTTTCCTGGCCCTGGAACAGGAACACAAGCTGGCCTTTGACGGTGCCCATCAGGGCCTGCTGCACCTGGCCAGCACGCCAGACGCCATGGACGACTACCGCAAGTTGCATGAATTGCTGGCCGGCATGGGCATTGCCTCAAGCCTGCTGACCCCGGAGCAGGTGCGGCAGGTGGAGCCGGGCATGACCGGTGGCGGCCCCCTGTACGGTGCCATTCGCTACGACACCGACGGCACCGGTGATTGCCACCTGTTCAGCCAGGAACTGGCCCGGGTCTGCCAGGAGCTGGGGGCCGAATTCCGCTATGAAGTGTCAGTGGAACACCTGCTGGCGGACCAGCAGCGGGTGAATGGCGTGCAGATCCGGCGGGCTGATGGCCGTACCGAGATTGTCGAGGGGGATGCCTTCGTGGTGTCTGCCGGCTGCTGGTCGCCGGAGCTGGTGCGGCCGCTGGGGCTGAAACTGCCTATTTACCCGGTCAAGGGCTACAGCATTACGGTGCCACTCAGCGAGCCCGGCCGGGCGCCGGTGAGCACCATTCACGATGACAACTTCAAGGTGGTTGCCACCCGGCTGGGTAACCGCCTGCGGGCCACCGGTTTTGTGGAACTGGCGGACTTCAACCGGGACATCCCCGGGGCCCGCATTGCCACCATCAAAAAATCCGTGCAGTCGCGCTTTCCGGGGTGCGCCAACCTGGATGACGCCGAAACCTGGACCGGGTTCCGGCCGATGACGCCGGACGGCCCCGCCATTATCGGGCGAGGCCCCAGGGACAACCTGTTCCTGAATACCGGGCACGGTACCTTCGGCTGGACCCTGTCGGCAGGGAGCGCGGCGGTGATTGCCCAGGTGATTGATGGCGAGGAGCCGGAGGTGCAACTGGACGCCTTCCGGCCCGGGCGGTTCTCCGAATAGCTCAGAGCTTGCGCTCGATGTTGCCGCACAGGGTATGCACAAAGCCGATATCCCGCTCCGACAGCAGGGGCAGGCGCTCGAACACCCATTGCGACAGCTTTTCATCGGCTGGGGCATCCAGTTTCGGCAACAGGGTTTCCAGCCGGGTACGCAGGGCACCGAGACCGGCGGCTTCCGTTTCTTCGGCAGGGCTGTCGGTGCCGGCACCGGCGAGCCCCGATAGTTCCCAGGCGTAGAGCATCACCGACTGGGCCAGGTTCAGTGACGGATAACTGACCGCCATGGGGAAGCCGGTCAGCAGGTCACACAGGGCCAGTTCGTCGTTCGACAGGCCCCGGTCTTCCCGCCCGAACACCAGGGCCGCGGTAGCCACTGCCGCGCCCTTGTTGGCCAGTACCGATTTCAGCTGCGCCGGCGGGTGCCAGTCCTGCCGGTTATGGCGGGGCTTGGCCGAGGTGCCCATCAGCAAATCCGCGGAGTTTCTAACCGCTGCCAGATCAGGGAAAATGCGCGCGTTATCCAGGATGTGATCACTGCCGTGAGCCAGCCAGTGGGCTTCAGGCCGGGTGTGCAGGTCGGAATTGACCAGCCACAGCTCGGCAAAACCCATAGTGCACAGGGCCCGGGCAGCCGCGCCTACGTTTTCCGGAACTTTTGGTTCAACCAGTACAAAGGCCAGTTTCATGACGTTACCTCCGGCGGCGAGTTTACACCAGCTAGCGAGATCTTTTTACAGCCACTGGCAGCAGGTGAATGACTGGCTGGTCCGGCACCAGGAGTTGTGGCAGCCGGCACCGTTTATGGAGCCGGAACCGGCCTGGTGCGAACGTTATCGGGAGCTTGCACACTGGCTGGGCACGCTGACGGTGGACGCCTGTGAAGCCTTTGAGGAAAACCTGGCGGCGTTTGCAGTTGAAGCCGCCCGGTTTGTACCGAACCTTGCTGACTATAGCGCCCTGGTAGAGCTGCCGGAACTGTCGCCTCCCGACAGCGGGGCCCGGTCGGCACTGCCGGAGCTGCAGGCCGTGGATATGCCCGGTCGCAAGCGTTTGCAAGCCGGTGCCTTTGCCGCCGCAGTGCTGCCGCTGGAACAGCCGGTGCTGGATTGGTGCTGTGGCAAAGGCCACCTGGCACGAACGCTGGCGGCCCGGGGGGCGGCGCGCGTGCAGGGCTTCGAGTGGAATGATGAACTGGTTCAGGACGGCAACCGGCTGGCCCGGCATTACGGCGATCCGGTGCAGTTGCACCACCAGGATGTGATGGCGGATTCCCTGAACTGGCCTGCGGGAGTGCATGGCGTGGCGCTGCATGCCTGTGGCGACCTGCACCGGCAACTGTTGAAGCGCGGGGCGGCGGCCGGTACGCCGAGACTGAGTTTTTCCCCCTGCTGTTATCACCTGACGGCCCAGGAGCAGTATCAACCCCTGGCAAAAGGCAGCCGAAACCACGCACCCGCCCTGAGGCCAGCCCGTAACACCCTGCGCCTGGCCGTGCAGGAAACGGTCACAGCGCCCGCAAGGGTACGGGAGCAGACGGCCCGGGTGACGGCATGGCGGCTGGGCTTTGATGCCCTGCAGCGCCATCTGCGGGCAGTAGACGGCTATCTGCCGGTGCCCTCCCATCCGCCGTCCCTGAATAACGGTGACTTCGAAGGCTTCTGCCGCTGGGCGGCGGGCAAGAAACAGCTGGAATTGCCGGATAACCTGGACTGGCAGCACTGGCTGGCGCGGGGTGAACAGCGGGCGTTGCAGGTTCAGCGCCACGAGTTACTGCGGCATCTGTTCCGCCGGCCACTGGAGCTCTGGATGGTGCTGGATTACGCGGTGTTTCTGGAGGAGCAGGGCTACAGTGTGCGCCTGGGCCGTTTCTGTGCACGGGAACTGACGCCCAGAAACCTGCTGGTGGACGCGGTTCGGGTGGAATGACTGCGGCTGAAACAAGTAAGGCGCCCGAAGGCGCCTTACTTATTCATTACCCGTCCGGTTGGTCTTAGCGACGAACCTGGATGCGGGCTTCTACACGGCGGTTCTGGGCACGGCCAGCCGCAGAGTCGTTGCTGGCAATCGGCTCGACTTCACCGTAACCAACTGCAGTTACACGGTCCGGATCCACGCCCAGTACGAAAGTCAGGCGATCAGCCACGGCTTCGGCACGGCGCTGGGACAGGAAGCGGTTGTATTCGGCATCACCAATGCTGTCGGAGTGACCGGCAATCTCAACGGTGGTGTCCGGGTACTCTTCCATGAAGTCCGCCGCCTTGCGGATTTCGGCGTCGTAGGTGGCGTCAATCACGGAGCTGTTGGTGGGGAACTGAACCCGCAGCTCGATGGTTTCGATGGTCTCGGTGACACCTTCGCAACCGGTTTCGTCCACTTCAGCACCGGCGGCCGTGTTCGGGCACTGGTCCTTGCTGTTCACCACGCCATCGTTGTCGCTGTCCAGCTCACAACCACGGCTGTTTACTTCAGCACCAGCCGGGGTGTTCGGGCACTGATCCTTGCTGTCGGCAACGCCATCGTTGTCGGCATCCAGTTCACAGCCGCGGCTGTCTACCTGGGCACCGACCGGGGTGTTGGCGCACTGGTCACGGGAATCGGGCACACCGTCGTTGTCCGCATCCGCTGGCTTGGGCTCGGTGGTGGTGCGGTGGAAGGCCAGGCTCAGGCCCAGAGACACCATGGTGTCGAAGGTGCTTTCGTCAATGCCGTGGAACTCGCGCAGGTCACCGCGCAGGGAAATCATGTCGCTGATGTTGTAACGCACACCGGCGCCCACGTTTACACGGGTTTCGTCGTGGTCTGTGCCGGCGGTTTCACGACCGATGTTGTCGCCCAGTCCGAAATCGGCATGGCCGGCACCGAAGGCCAGGTACGGGTTCCAGGCTGAATCCTGGCCACGGAAGTAATAGAGGCCGTCCAGGCGCAGTTCTTCAAATTCGGAATCACCGGCGTCGTATTTGCGGTCTGCATCGGCCCGGGAATAGACCGCTTCCACCGCCCAGTGGGGCTTGAACCGGTACTCAAGGCCAAAGCCGTAGGTGTCGGTTTCGCTCAGGTCACGCTTGTCGTCAAACAGCTGGTAACCGGCGAACGGGTTCAGGTAAATGGATTGCTTGTCGGCGGCCAGGGCTGGCGCAGACAGGGATGAAGCTAAGACGGCCAGGGCGACCGGGCGCACGATGTTCATGCAGAACCTCCTGTTTCATTTTTATGTTCCCGTTCTCTCATCAGGAACGCAGACAAATCCCTAGATTTAATGCCTTATCTGGAATCTAGGTTAGTAAGCCAAAAAATACAAAAAATTACATCTTTACCTGGGCCAGGACTTGTACGCAGGGGGTTCCACTTATGGATCAGTCTGTTACCGGGGTGAAGTACAGGTGGGCGCTTTTCTTGCTGAAATTCAGGGTGTCGCCATTATCAAAGCGCACCTGGAATGAGCTTTCGTCTTCCCCGGTTACGCGGCCAGCGCCAAAGATGGCGTGAATGAGCCGGGGCTGGTGCCATACGGGTTGTGAGGTGTCCGGGGTGCTGGCTGGCGCCTGGCCATCCAGGGTGATTTTGGCCCTTTCGGCATAGCGCAGGCTGACCGGAGTGAGGGGGTGCCGGAGCGTTATGGGCTGGCCGGAGGCGGGGTTACCTGCATCGAGAACCTGCCCCAGCTCCCGGGCCAGGGGGAAGCAGAATTCTGCCACGAAGCGGCTGGGGCCCTGATCACCATCCAGGTGCGGGTGGCTGCTGTCGGGGCGGGTAATCAGGTGCAGCTGCTCCCGGCAACGGGTCATGCCCACGTAGAGCAGCCGCCGTTCACTCTCCAGCAGGGCTCGGGCATCGTCCTGCGGGCGGGGGCTGTAGGGCAGGTACTTTTCCTGCAGGCCGGGAATGATGACCACCGGCCACTCCAGGCCCTTGGTGCGGTGGATGGTGGATAACAGTACGCCCTGTTCCCGCTGTTCGCCGGCTTGCTGCTTCAGGGCCTTGAGGTGGTCCAGCGCACCGGTGGCGTCAACATCCAGGCTTTTCAGGTAGTCGCGGAAGCCCTGGATGGTGTCGATGCGCTCCTCGGCGCTGTCGTGGGTCAGGGCGAGGCTGCGGATGCCTTCATACAGATCGGTATGGTCGGCGTAGACGCTGATCAGTCCAGCCACGGGGCCCGTGTAGTTGCGCAGCTGCATCAATACTTCGCCCAGCTTTTTCAGCTTGCGGGCGGCCATGGGGGCCAGGGCGTTGAAGTCCATGGCCAGCAGGCGTTCGTGCCAGTCGCTGTCGAAGCCGGCGAGGAACTGCGCCAGGTTTTCCAGTTCCGGCTCTTTCAGGCCGACGTGGGGAAAGCGCAGCAGTTGCCGGGCCAGGTCCAGCCGGTCACTGTCGGGCAGCTGATGCAGGCGGCCGCTCACGACCATCAGCAGGGCGATAATGGCCTGCACTTCCCGGCTGAACAGGGCCCCTTTGCCGCTGTCGATGCGATAGGGGATCTGCCGGGCCAGCAGTTTCAGCTCGATCGGCACACTCTGGCTCCAGACCCGGAACAGGATGGCGCTCTGGCTGGTTTGCTCCGGGCTTTGTTGCTGCAGAATTTTCAGGATCTGGTCGCTGTCGTTGTCTGCCCTGTGCAGGTTTACATCGGTGGCCGGAGTGGATGAGTGGGAGTGGCACAGCACATCCTTGCGGCCGGTATTGTGGCAAATCAGGTGGTTGGCCAGCAAGGCGACCTGGTGCCCGTACCGGAAGGTGTAGCTCAGGGTCTGTTCCAGGGGGCTTTCGAACTCGTCGCTGAACCGGCGCAGGATAAATTCAGGCTTGGCGCCGCGGAATTCGTAGATGGTCTGGTCCGGGTCGCCGACCACGGTCACCCGGGCGCGGTCGCCGGCCACGTAGCGCAGCAGCAGGTGCTGGATTTCGTTGGTGTCCTGGTATTCGTCCACCAGGATCAGGTCCATTTTATTGCCGACGAGGCGCTGCAATGGCGGGTTCTGGTGAATGGCCATGACCGGTTCGTACAGCATGTCGGCGTAGCTGATGCGGCTCTGGCTTTTGCGCCATTGCTCAAAGCTGTGAAACAGGTCGATCAGGTATTTGTGTTTTTCCGAGTAGCCCAGTTCTTCGAATACGATTTCTGCCGGCGACAGGCAGGTTTTGACCAGGTCGATAAAGCCGGTGGCGGTTTCCACATAGTCTTTCTTGTTGCGGCGGATTTCGTCAGCCAGGTCTTCCGGTGCCAGCCGGCGGGTGAGCAGCCAGGCCTGGTAGCCGATTTCCTGTTCGGTGAGGATTTTTTCAGAGAATCCGGGCAGGTAGCCTTCCCGCACGAAGCGTTTGTACAGCCGCAGGCCCATGGAGTGGTAGGTGCGTATTTCCGGCAGGGCCAGGCCGGACTGGTGGCACACCTCTTGTAGCTTGCGCTGGAAGTCGATGCGGGCGCTGCGGTTGAACATGAGTACCAGCATGCGGTCCGGGTCGTGGCCCTGTTGCAGCAGGTAGCGTATGCGCCAGGCCAGGGTGGAGGTTTTGCCGCTGCCGGCCACGGCGGTGATCACCGAGTGTTCGTAGCCGGCGGTGATGATGGCCCGCTGTTCGTCGGTTAGGTGGTCTGGCAGGTAGCTGGTGTCTGGCATCTGGGGCTGGTTTGGCATGGCGGGTATTGTACTTGGCTGCTGGCAGCGGGAGTAGCCGTGCCGCATAATTGCCTGAGACTTTTGTCATTCATGCCCGCACTGCGCCGGGGGTGGCCTTCAAAAAAACGCTCCTGTCGGCACATCCATGTGGCGCTTCTGCTCCGCCATCCATGGCTCCGCAAATTTTTTGAAGGCCACCCCCGGCGCAGCGCTCCATCGGAGTTGCCTTCAGATTATGCCTTCCTCGATCACACAGAACTGGCAAACCTTTTCGGCTCAATTGGCCCATACCGGTCAACGCCGCCTCGTTCTGGTGGAGGGTGAACAGGAGTGGGCCCGGGGCTGGGTGCAGGAGCGGCTGGGTGGTTTTGATGTCGCAGGGGGACTGTGGGTTGGCTGTGATGAGGGCGCCGGGGCTGCGGGGGTCCGTGGTGTCTCGGCAGCGCAGTACAAGCGCTGGCTGGGGCGGGAGACCGGGGTGTTGGTCTGGGATGGCTGGCAGGGGAATCCGCCGGATGGGTTTGCGGGGTTGGCGGGTACGTTGAGGGCCGGTGGGTTGTTGTTCTGGTTGATGCCGCCGCTGGCGCAATGGCCGGGGTTTGATGATCCGGATTACTCGCGCACGGGGCTGGACGGGGCGGGGGAGCATCCGTTTTTGGCGCGGTTGGCGGAGGTTGTGGCGTCTGATGGTGCGGTGATCCGGGTTCGGCAGGGGATTGATGAATGGCCGGTGCTGTCGGATGTGCGGGGTGAGGGTGCAGCGTTCAGGCCGGGGGCGACGGCGGAGCAGTCGGAGCTGGTGGCGCGACTGGTGCGTTTCGGGTTGGGGCGGCGTCGGCGGCCGGTGGTGGTGACGGCAGACCGGGGCCGGGGGAAGTCGGCGGCGTTGGGGATGGCGGCGGCGGAGTTGTTGCTGGCGGGGCGGCAGCAGGTGTTGGTGACGTCGCCTTCGGTGGACAATCTGCAGAGTTTTTTCCGGCATGCGGCGGAGGTTCTGGGCGACCGGGTTGAGAGCCGGTCGGAGTCGGAGCTTGTGCTGCCGGGCGGGCAGGCGATTTGTTTTCTGCCGGTGCCGGAGTTGCTGGCGCAGAAGCCGGAGGCCGAGGTGGTGATGGTGGACGAGGCCGCCGGTTTGCCGGCGAGCTGGCTGCGGGAGGTTTTGCTGGGCTGGCCTCGGGTGGCGTTTGCCAGCACGGTGCATGGCTATGAGGGCACCGGGCGTGGCTTTGCGATCCGGTTTCGGCAGGTGCTGGACCGGGAGACGCCGCACTGGCAATCGGTGGAGCTGAACCAGCCGGTGCGCTGGGCGCAGGGTGATCCTCTCGAGCGGGTGTTGTTCCGGATGTTTCTGCTGGGGGCCCGGGGGCCGGACACTAGCAAGCCGGCACCCGGTGCGGTGCATGTCGAACCCTGGAATCCGGCACAGGCCAGCGAGGCGGAATTGGCCGAGGCCTTCGGCTTGTTGGTGGATGCCCATTACCGCACCACGCCGGCGGATTTGCGCCAGTGGCTGGACGATCCTGCTGCCAGCAGCTGGCGGGCGGTTGTGCAGGGCAAAACCGTGGGTGTGCTCTGGGGATGTGTGGAAGGTGGCCTGGATCAGGACCTGGCCGTCCAGGTGGCCATGGGCCAGCGCCGTTTGCGGGGGCATTTGCTGGCGCAGTCCCTGGCCAGCCATGGCGGCTTTGCGGAGGCGGCGCAGCAGCGGTGTTTTCGGGTGGTGCGCATTGCCGTGGCAGAGCCGGCCCGGCAGCTGGGAGTGGGCCGGGCGCTGGTGGCGGCGGCGGAAGAGTTTTGCCGGAGCCAGGGGCTGGATTCGCTGGGTACCAGTTTTGGTGGCGAGGCGGGTTTGCAGTCGTTCTGGCAAGGTTGTGGATTACGCCTGGTGCGTATCGGGCTGACCCGGGAGCATTCTACCGGCGAGTTTCCGGTGCAACTGCTCAAGGGCGTATCCCCGGCGGGCTGCGACCTGGAACAGCGCCTGCGCCGTCGGTTTGCCAGGCACTGGCAGGTGCTGATTCCCCGGCACTGGGCAGATATGCCCCCGGAATTGCTGGCGCAGCTTGCCGCAGACCTGCCTGTCACGGCAGAGCCCGGGCCGGACGACTGGCAGGATTTGCGGAGCTTTGCCGAGGGTTACCGGGGGTTTGAAGTGACTTTGCCGCTGCTGCGTGAAGTCTGCAGCTGGCCTGGCTGGATGGCCTGGCTGGCCGGGCAGGACGATGCCGGGCTCTGGTGCCGTGCCGTGCTTCAGGGCTGGTCCTGGTCGCAAGTGCAGGGGGCCGGGCAGGTATCCGGCAAGCGGGAGGGCGAAATGCGGCTGAGACAAATCGTGGCCCGCTGGTTGGCACAAGTGTCGGAGTTGTGACCGTTTCGATTTAATTATGACCACCCGGCCCGCAAAATAGCTGAAAAAATCAAACAAGAGAGTACGAATGATGAGCAGGGATGCGGGCAGTCGCTTTCATTTTGTGGTTTTGGTGGTGCTGTCGTTGCTGGCTGGTTGCAGCAGCACAGGCGAGGTAGGCGATACCGGGGCAACCGGCGCGGATTTGCTGGCAGCGGTTGCGGCCAATGAAGACCGGGCGGTGCTGGATATGCTGTCGCAGGGCGTGGACCCGGACCCAAGGGCAGGTTCTTCCAAAACCCCGCTGATGCTGGCCGCGGCGGAGGGTAACCGACGTATTGTCCGCTTGTTGCTGGCGGCCGGTGCCGATGTGAACAGCGAAGACAACAGCGGTTACACGCCGGTGATCCATGCGGCGGAAAACGGGCATTTGTCGGTGGTTCGGGCCTTGCTGGCGGCGGGAGCCAACGTCAATGTCAGCCAGGACGGCGAATCCCTGCTGATGAAAGTGGTGGAAGCCGGCGACCTGCTGACCGCCGAGATGCTGCTGGCCGCTGGTGCTGATGTGCACTACCGGCGCACCGATGGCACTACGGCCCTCGACATTGCCCGGGCCCGCAATAACCAGGACCTGGAAATGCTGCTGGTGCAGGCGGGCGCGGCCCGCTGATTTCCCGGCCCGGTGTCAGTCCAGCTGCATCGGGTCGTTCAGGTCGTCCCACACTGGCTCGAAATGCCGTTCGATCACCTCTTCCGGTACCTCCCCGGCGGATTTGAACGACCACACCGGCGCTTTATCTTTATCTACCAGCAATGCCCGGATGCCTTCGGCGAGGTCGGGGCGGCGGGTGCATTCCAGTGCCATGGCCAGTTCCATCCGGAAAATATCCTTCAGTGACATCTGCTGACCCTTGCGCAGCTGGTGCCAGACCAGCCAGGCGGTCACCGGGCAGCCATTCTTCAGGTTTTCCGCACAGTTTTGCCACCAGGGGTCGTCAATGTCGGCGGCGAGTATCTGTTCGATGATGGCGGGCAGCTCGGTGCCTGCGGTCAGCCGGGCGATGGTCTGTTCGTGCCGCTCCAGGTGGCCCGGCGCCAGGCTCCGGTAATCCAGTGCTTCCACCTGGTTCAGCAGGCGGAACAGCCGGTTGTCATCGGCGGCGGCCTCGCCGGTCCAGCGCTCATCCTGCAGGCGGGCCAGCAGGGTTTCGATCTGGCCGGCATCAATCACCAGGTCTGCCAGCCCCACCCGCAGGGTGTCGGCCACGTTCAGGCGAGCCCCGGTCAGCCCCATAAACAGCCCGAGGCGCCCCGGCAGGCGGTTCAGGAACCAGCTGGCGCCGACATCCGGGAACAGGCCGATGCTGATTTCCGGCATGGCCAGGGTGACATCGGGTGTGACCAGCCGGTAGCGGCAGGCGGACAGCAGGCCCAGGCCGCCCCCCATCACAATGCCCCGGGCCAGGCCCACCACCGGCTTCGGGAAACGGTGCAGGCTGTAGTCAAGCCGGTACTCCCGGGTGAAGAAGCGTTCCGGGGCAGATGTGTCACCTTCGCCTTTCAGGGCCTGGTAAAGGTTGCGGATGTTACCGCCGGCACAGAAGGCCCGTTCGCCACTGCCTTGCAACACCACCATGCAGATGCGGTCGTCTGTGGCCCAGCGATCCAGGGTTTCCTGGGCCTGGTTGACCATGTCCTCGGTCAGGGCGTTGAGGGTCTGGGCTGCATTCAGGGTAAGCAGCCCGATGTGGCCCTGGCGGCAGGTGAGCTCCTGAACCTCTACAGACATGTGGTGTGATCTCCGGTGTGCAGGTGATTTTGTTAATTAATGTATTTTTGCGGTTTGTTCGTACTGTCCTATAGTCAGCACGAGAGTAAAACAGCACTATGGTCGCACGAATGTCCTTGACCTATCACATTTGAGGCCTTGGATGGCTGTGCTATAAAGAGAGTCTGACTTACGGTCCGGTTGATAAAAAACTGAATTGTAAACGTAAAAACGATGAGAGGATGAACTCTATGAACCTGAAACACTTCGCAGTTGCTGGTCTGTTCGCACTGGGTGCTGCTGCGCCTGCCGCTTCCATGGCAGCCGATGCCGAAGCCGGTAAGGCCAAGGCTGGCGTTTGTGCCGCGTGCCACGGCCAGAACGGTATCTCCCAGGTGCCCATCTACCCGAACCTGGCAGGCCAGAAAGAGCAGTACCTGGTTGCTGCCCTGAAAGCCTACAAGGCTGGTCAGCGTCAGGGTGGCCAGGCTCCGGTCATGCAGGGCCAGGCAACTGCCCTGAGCGATGAAGACATCGCTAACCTGGCGGCTTACTACGCAAGCCTGCCGGCTGGCGGCAAGTAATTGCCCGGCAGTGGTGCGGCTCAGGCCGCACCACTGACAATACGGTAACTGGGCCGATAAGCGGATGATCCTGGCAGTTTCATCCGGTCCTGGGCAATAAACTGCTCCAGCATGGCCTCAAGGGGTTTGATCAGCGTCGGGTCTCCGGCAATTTCAAACGGTCCCTTTTCTTGAATCTGCCGAATTCCGCTTTCCTTCACATTTCCCGCCACGATACCGCTGAACGCCTTGCGCAGATTCGCTGCAATCAGGTGTGCCGGTTGATCCCTGTGTAATTCCAGCGCCCGCATGTTGCTGTGGTTGGGCTCGAACGGTAACTGGAACACCGGGTCGATCTTCAGCATCCAGTTGAAGTAGTAGGCATCCTGCATGGCGCGGCGGAAGGTCTCCACATCCTTGATGCCCTGCTTCATGGTCTGGGCTACCCGTACCGGGTCATCAATGATGATGTCGTACTTGCTGGCGGCTTCGTCGCCCAGGGCATTGCGGATGAACTTGTCGATCATCTCGAAGTATTCCGCGTTTTCCCGGCGGCCGGTAAACACCACCGGGAACGGCAGGTCGGCGTTGTCCGGATGTAGCAGAATACCCAGAAGATACAGAATCTCTTCGGCAGTACCCACGCCACCGGGGAAAACGATCACCCCGTGGCCGCAGCGCACAAAGGCTTCCAGCCGCTTTTCGATATCCGGCATGATCACCAGTTCGTTGACAATCGGGTTGGGCGCTTCCGCCCCGATGATGCCCGGTTCGGTTATACCAATGTAACGACCGTTCTTGATCCGCTGCTTGGCGTGGGCAATGGTCGCGCCTTTCATGGGGCCTTTCATGGCACCGGGGCCGCAGCCGGTGCAGATGCTCATTCCCCGAAGCCCCAGCTGGTGCCCCACTTCCTTGCTGTACTGGTACTCGTCATGGCTGATGGAATGGCCACCCCAGCACACCACCATGTCGGGCTGGCGGCCGGGCTCCAGGGCCCGGGCATTGCGCAGGATGTGGAACACCAGGTTGGTAATGTCTTCCGGATTATCCTTGCGGAAGCCGGAGACGGTGTCTGGCAGCGAGTGGCTGTAGACAATATCCCGCAACACCGAGAACAGGTGTTCCCGGATCGCCCGCAGCATTTCGCCGTCAACAAAAGCGTGCGCCGGGGCATTGATCAGCTCCAGCTTCAGGCCCCGGGGCTGGGGAACCAGCCGCACATCGAAATCGCCGTGGGCTTCCATCAGTTCCTTGCAGTCGTCGGTTTCCATGCCGGTATTCAGCACCGCCAGGGCGCATTGCCTGAACAATCGGTACAAGCCACCTTCACTCTTGTCCTTGAGCCGGTTTACCTCGTGGGTGGAGAGAATTTCGAGGCTGCCCTCCGGAGAGACCAGGGCATTCATGGTGGGTTCGGTCATCGGTGTTGGAACTCCTGCTGTTTCGGCAATGACGGATTTTGAGCCACTCAGGCGAAAGGGTACACTAAGCGCTTTCCGCCTTTTACGCTACCCGACGTTCCTCCGATCAAAGTCCTTTTTTATGAAATTACTGATTCGTCCCGCCGCTGAAGTGGCCATCAAAAGCAAACCCGTTCGCCAGCAGCAAATGCGCCAGTTGCGGCAGAATATCCGGAAACTCCTGGCTCGCCTGGATGCCGACATCCGGGTGGATGGCAGCTGGGACCGGGTTGATGTGGAGGTGCCCGAAGGCCGGGGCCTGACCGGCGCGGTGATTGATGAACTTACCCGAATTTCAGGCATTTCCACCATCCAGGAAATCGCGGTTTACCCGTTTGTGGACCTGGACGACGTGGGCGCCAAGGCCATACAGGCCTTTGCCGGTCGACTGAAAGGCAAAACCTTTGCAGTACGTGCACGGCGCCATGGCCAGCACGATTTCCGTTCGATTGACCTGGAGCGACTGGTCGGCGGCGCGCTGATGCAAGCCTCCGAGGCCCGTGGGGTCGATCTGAAAAATCCGGAAGTGGAAGTGCGCATCGAAGTGAACGATGACCAGTTCCACATTGCCCATCGCCGTCACGAGGGCTTGGGCGGCTATCCGCTGGGTACCGTGGAAACCGTGATGACATTGATCTCCGGTGGCTACGATTCGTCGGTAGCGGCTTACCTGATGATGCGCCGCGGTATCCGCAGTCATTTCCTGTTCTTCAACCTCGGCGGCACCGCCCATGAAGTGGGTGTGCGCCAGGTGGTGCACTACCTGTGGCAGCGTTATGGCGCCTCCCACAATGTAAAGTTTATCTCGGTGCCTTTCGAGGGCGTGGTGGCAGAAATCATGCGTTCGGTAAACCATCGCCACTGGGGCGTGGTGCTCAAGCGCATGATGCTGAAAGCCGCTGCCGAAATTGCCCGGGATTACACCGCCACCGGCCTGGTGATGGGCGATGCCGTGGCCCAGGTGTCGAGCCAGACCCTGACCAACCTGAACGTGGTCGATCGCGCCAGCGATGAAGTGGTGCTGCGCCCGCTGATTGCCATGGACAAGCAGGAAATCATCCGCATTGCCCGGGACATCGGTACCGAGCCCTTTGCCCGCAACATGCCGGAATACTGTGGCGTGATTTCCAGCAAACCGGTCACCCGCGCCAAGCTGCACCGGGTGGAGGAAGAAGAAACCCATATGGACCCGCAAGTACTGGCCAGCGCCATCGCCAACAGCGAGCACACCAAGGTGAGCGAACTGCTGGACAGCGTGGTGACTCCGGAAGAGGTGGAACTGGTACAGACCCCGGCGGTAGACGATGTGATTATCGACGTGCGCCACCCTTCCGAGGAAGAGCGGGCGCCGCTGACGCTTACCAACAACGAGATCCTGAAGATCCCGTTCTACGAGCTCAACCAGCAGGTGCCGGAGCTGCCGGCAGGCCGCCAGTACCTGTTGTACTGTGACCGGGGCACCATGAGCCGCATGCACGCCGGTCACCTGAAGGCGGAAGGCCTTAACAACGTGAAGGTTTACGCTCCGGGCGCCTAGCCTTCCAGCCCCCTGAAGAACTGCTGGACGTTCTCGCTGAGGGCGTCCAGGTCATATCCCCCCTCCTGTACGATCAGCGTCGGCAGCCCCAGCTGCCGGATGTGGGTGCTGAGCCGGCAGAAGCCCTCGGACGACACCGACACCTTCGCCTGCGGGTCGTTTTTGTAGATATCGAAGCCCAGCGGCAGGATCAGCACATCGGGCTGGTACAGCCGCACAGCCGCCAGTGCTTCCTCCACGCGGGCAAAGAAATCCTCCTCGCTGGAGCCGTGGGGCATGGGCAGGTTGATGTTGTAACCATAACCTTCGCCTTCGCCGCGCTCGTCCTCGAAGCCGCTCACCACCGGGTAGAAGTTGGTGGGGTCGCCATGGATGGATATATACAGCACATCGCTGCGATTGTAGAAGATTTCCTGGATGCCCTGGCCGTGGTGCATGTCGGTGTCCAGGATCACCGTGCGCGGGAACCGGCTTTTCATATGCTCGGCAGCGATGGCGGCATTGTTCAGGTAGCAGAAGCCCCCGGCGGCGTCTTTGCGGGCGTGGTGGCCGGGCGGGCGGCACACGGCATAGGCGTAGCGCTCGCCGGCAATCAGCGCATCGGCCGCCCCGAGTGCGGTCTGGGCCGACCAGTAGGCAGCCTTCCAGGTATTCTCGCCAATCGGGCAACTGCCATCGGCCAGGTAACAGGCCGCTTCCGCCAGGACACCCCGCAGGGCATTGGGAGAACGCACGAAGATGTTGGACATCACCTCGTCGCCCCAGTCTTCCATTTCCATCCAGCGCCGGTGGGCGGATTCCAGGAACCGAAGATAACCCAGGTCATGCACCTTCGAGATCGGCGCCGCGCCCTGGTCGGCGGGCTGTAACACCGGAATGCCCAACGCCTTCAGGCCTTCAATCATCTGGCCGGTACGATCCGGCACCTCCTGGGGCTGGCGCATCTGGCCCCGGGTGAAATACGTCTTCGGGATGTGCAGATCCTGTGACGGATGGAAAAATGCTTTCATGTCCGGCCTCCTTGACTCACTCCCTCGAGTATAGGCAGAGACCGGGATGGGTCAAAAAATCCCCGCTGACTTTACAGGCTGGCCCCCAGCTACCACTATGAAGGCAGAACCCGAACCCCGGATCCCGGCCCGCAACCGGGCGTGATCAGGCACAGAAAAGGAGTCGAGATGATCGAATCACCACTGCTGCAGAATCTTACCGGCTATATTGGCGGGCGCTGGACAGACAGCGCCGGTGGCAGGACCTTTGATGTCTACAACCCGGCCACGGGCGAGGTGATTGCTAAAGTACCTTCGATGCCGGAGCCAGACATACTGGATGCGGTCGAAGCCGGCAAGCAGGCCCTGCGGCTGACCAACCCCTATCCCCTTGAAACCCGCCGCAAATGGCTGGAAGACATCCGCGATGCCCTGAAGGACAACCGCGAGGAAATCGGCCGCATCCTGTGCATGGAACACGGCAAGCCCTGGAAAGAAGGCCAGGGCGAAGTGGACTACGCCGCCGGCTTCTTCGATTACTGCGCCAGGCACATCCAGGCGCTGGATGCCCACACCATTCCGGAAAAGCCGAAAGACTGCACCTGGACGGTTCACTACCGCCCCATCGGCGTCACCGGCCTGATTGTGCCCTGGAACTTCCCCATCGGCATGATCGCCAAGAAACTCTCGGCGGCCCTGGCGGCCGGCTGCCCCTCGGTCATCAAACCGGCCAGTGAAACCCCGCTCACCATGGTTGCCTTCTTCAGCATCATGGACAAACTCGGCCTGCCCGATGGCATGGTCAACCTGGTGATGGGCAAGGCCAGCGTCATCGGCAAAGTGCTGTGTGAACACAAAGACGTACCCATGCTCAGCTTCACCGGCTCCACCGAAGTGGGCCGAAAACTGATCGTCGACACTGCCGAGCAGGTGAAAAAGCTGTCCCTGGAACTGGGTGGCAACGCCCCGTATATCGTCTTCGACGATGCCGACCTGGACGCCGCCGCCGACAACCTGATCGCCAACAAATTCCGTGGTGGCGGCCAGACCTGCGTCTGCGCCAACCGCATCTTCGTCCATGAAAAAGTGGCCGACGCCTTCGGCGAAAAACTCGCCGAGCGGGTGAACAAAATGACCGTCGGCGACGGCATGAACGACGGCGTCGACATCGGGCCGCTGGTCAACAAAGCCGGTTTCGACAAAGTAAAACGCCACCTGGCAGACGCCCTGGCCAAAGGCGGCAAACTGGTCGCCGGCAAGCAGCCGGAAGAACTGGGTGAAGGCCTGTTCTTCCCGCCCACGGTGGTACAGGGCGTTGACCGCAACATGGCCTGCTACCAGGAAGAAACCTTCGGCCCGCTGGTGCCCATGGCCCTGTTCCGCACCGAAGAAGAAGTCATCGAAGCCGGCAACGACACCGAATTCGGCCTGGCCTCCTACGTCTTCACCGCCGATGCCGAGCGCGCCCAGCGCGTAGCCGCCGGCCTGCGTTTCGGCCACGTAGGCTGGAACACCGGCACCGGGCCTACTCCGGAAGCGCCGTTTGGTGGCATGAAAGCGTCCGGTATTGGCCGGGAAGGTGGCTTGGAAGGCTTGTTCGAGTTTGTGGAAGCGCAAACCGTACCGCGTGGCTTCTAAGACATAAGCCCTCATCTTTTGAGGTGTCGCACGGGGGAGGTGCACCTTCGTTGCCAGACAGCGCAGGAACGGGGACTTCTTCCCAGGACTGTCTGTGGCCATGGATGGCCACAGTCAAGCGCACAGGGATGTGCTCGTAGCGTGTCCTGGGAAGAAGTCCCCGTTCCTGTGCGTTAACTCCAAAGATCCTGAGCGTTAACTCCAAAAGAGCGGCGCCAATCCCTGCCCGACAAACCTGCTTTTCTCCTGTTATACTCTCAGGCCTGTTTATTTAACCAGTAAAAGCCAGGTGCTATGGACGTTTCCCACATTATTGACCCCCTGAACGATGCCCAGCGCGAGGCCGTCACCGCCCAGAACGACCACTTGCTGGTACTGGCCGGCGCGGGCAGTGGCAAAACGCGGGTGCTGGTGCACCGGATTGCCTGGCTGATGACGGTGGACCGGGTGCCGCCCACCGGCATCCTTGCGGTGACTTTTACCAACAAAGCCGCCAAGGAAATGCGCTACCGCATCGAAGAAATGATGAACATCCCCTCCCGGGGACTGTGGTTCGGCACCTTCCACGGCATCGCCCACCGCCTGCTGCGCTCGCACTGGAAAGACGCCGGCCTGCCGGAGAACTTCCAGGTACTCGACAGCGACGACCAGCTGCGCATGGTCAAGCGGGTGATGCGCGAGTTCCAGATTGATGAAAGCCAGTGGCCGCCGAAACAGGCCCAGTGGTTTATCAACAGCCAGAAAGACGAAGGCCTGCGGGCGGATCATATCCAGGAAAACCCCGGTGACCACTTCACCAGCACCATGCTGAAAATCTACCGCCAGTACGAGAAACTCTGCCAGCAGGGCGGCCTGGTGGACTTTGGCGAACTGCTGCTGCGCTCCCACGAACTCTGGCTGCACCGGCCGGAGTTGCTGAGCCACTACCAGCAGCGCTTCCAGCACATCCTGGTGGACGAGTTCCAGGACACCAACACCATCCAATACGCCTGGCTGCAGGTGCTGGCCAGCAACCGCGTGCCGCTCACCGTGGTCGGGGATGACGACCAGTCTATCTACGGCTGGCGTGGCGCCAAGATCGAAAACATCCAGCAGTACCAGCGGGACTTCCCCAACGCTCGTCTGGTGCGGCTGGAGCAAAACTACCGCTCCACCCAGATGATCCTGAAAGCAGCCAACGCGGTGATCGCCAACAACCAGGGTCGCCTCGGTAAAGAGCTGTGGACCGACGGCCCCGAAGGCGAACCGATCAGTCTGTACGCGGCTTTTAACGAACAGGACGAAGCCAATTACATCGCCGACTCCATCACCGCCTGGGTCAACGACGGCAACCTGCGCAGCGAATCCGCCATCCTGTACCGCTCCAACGCCCAGTCCCGGGTGCTGGAAGAAGCCCTGATGCGCCAGGGCATTCCCTACCGGGTGTATGGTGGCCTGCGGTTCTACGACCGCCAGGAAATCCGCAACGCCCTGGCTTACCTGCGCCTGGTGCAATACCACCGGGACGACGCCGCCTTCGAACGGGTGGTCAACATCCCGACCCGCGGCATCGGCGCCAAGAGCCTGGCGGAGTTGCGTGAATACGCCACCGAGCAGGGCATTTCCCTGTGGGAATCTGCCGAACGCCTGCTGGCAGCAGGGCAGGTGAAAGGCCGGGCGAAAACCGGGCTGCAGTCGTTTATGGAAATCATCAACGGCCTGTCTGCAATGGTGGGCGAAGCCTCATTGCAGGGGCTGATGAAGCAGGCCATCGAAGCCAGTGGCCTGAAGGACTACCACGCCAGCGAAAAAGGCGAGAAAGGTCAGGCAAGGGTAGAGAACCTGGAAGAGCTGGTAAATGCGCTGTCCGATTTCGAGGTGGAAGACGGCGTCGACCCGCTGGCAGAATTCATCGCCCAGGCGGCACTGGATGCCGGCGAAGCCCAGGCCGATGCCCATGAAGACAGCGTGCAGCTGATGACCCTGCACTCCGCCAAGGGCCTGGAATTCCCGCTGGTGTTCCTGGCGGGCGTGGAAGAAGGTTTGTTCCCCCACAGCATGTCGCTGGAAGAGCCGGGGCGTATGGAAGAAGAACGCCGTCTGGCCTATGTGGGCATTACCCGTGCCATGAAAAAGCTGGTGCTCACTTACGCCGAATCCCGCCGCTTGTACGGGCAGGAAAAATTCCACGCGCTGTCCCGCTTCGTTCGGGAGATTCCGGGCGACTGCCTGCAGGAAGTGCGGTTACGCAATACGGTGACCCGGCCGGCGATGGTGTCCCGCCCCAATGAAAGCATGTTCAGCCAGGATTCGGCGCAGCAATCGGGTTTCAGTCTGGGGCAGCGGGTGCGTCATCCGAAGTTCGGCGAGGGTATCGTAATGAACTCCGAGGGCACCGGGCACCACACCCGCGTGCAGGTAAACTTCGACGATGGCGCCAAGTGGCTGGTGCTGGCCTATGCGCCTTTGGAGGCCTGCTAGGTTTCGGCGTTAGCCTCTGTTGAGTTCGCATGCTGGTTGCGGGGAGTTCCGGTTTGGGGGAGCCTTTCCAAAAACCGCTCCTTCGGCACATCCTTGTGGCGCTTCTGCTCCGCCATCCATGGCTCCGCAAATTTTTGGAAAGGCTCCCCCAAACCGAAACGCTGTACTCCGTGCCATCCTCATAAAGGCAGAGATATGGAAGCGTGACGTCTTAACTCCAATAGATAACAGGCGAGTCTTTGAGAGCCAGTCTTGAACCATCAGGCGGAATGAGAAGTTATTTCTGGCAGGCAATTCGGTAGTTACGAGCTGGCATCAGGAAGGGCTTTCCAAAAATTTGTGGAGCCATGGATGGCGGAACACAAGCGCCCATGGACGGCTTGAGCGCTTTTTGGAAAGCCCTTCCTGATGCCTGCCAACCCCCAAGGTCGAGGCCTGCACCCAAAGAACGAAACTCCCGAATAAGCGTCTTACATCAGAACCGCGTAAATCACACCAGCCAGAACAATCCGGTAGAGAACATACGGCCACATGCCCACTTTGTTGAGCCACTTCAGGAAGAAGTGGATGGCGGTGATGGCCATCAGGAACGACGTTACGCCGCCGATCAGGAAGCCACTCCAGTCTACGATCACATCGGATGATGCCACTTCCAGCAGCTTCACCGCAGATGCCAGCACGATAATCGGAATCGCCAGCAGGAACGAAAACCGCGAGGCGGTTTCCCGCGTCATGCCCAGGAACAGGCCGGCGGTGATGGTGACGCCGGAGCGTGAGGTGCCGGGGACCAGGGCCATGGCCTGGGCGATGCCGACGACGACGGCGTCTTTCCAGTTCAGGGTATCCATGGTGCGCTGGCGTTTCGGCAGCCAGTCGGCAATGCCAAGCAGAATGCCGAACACCAGGGTGGTGAAGAAGATCACCGAGGCGCCGCGCAGTTCGTTGTCGATCATGTCGAGCAGGGCCAGGCCAGCGAGGCCTGCGGGAATGGTGCCGATGACCAGGTACCAGGCCAGGGCGCCCTGGCCGACGATTTTGCGCTGGTGGATGGAGATCAGGCCGTCCCGGGCAACGCCGAAGACATCCCGACGGAAGTAAAGCACCACGGCCAGCAGCGTGCCCACATGCACCGACAGGTCAAAGCCTACGCCCTGGTCTTCCCAGCCAAAGAAGGCAGGTGTCAGTATCAGGTGGGCGGAGCTGGATATGGGCAGGAATTCGGTCAGTCCCTGGAGGAGGCCAAGGAAAAGGGCCTGGTAAACATCCATTCTTTTAATTCCGGTCGGTGGTGCTGATTAACGGGTTTGGCGCGCTCAGAAAACGAGCGGGATATTAGCAGGGTGACTGCCGGCTGAACAGGCGCGGCAGGTTACGCACCCAGCAGCACGCCGCCGGCGGCCATCACGATCACCACGCCCCAGGCCGGGAGTTTCCATACGCTTAGCAGCATAAACCCGGTCAGGCCAAGGGCGAATTCGCCGGGGCCGACGATGGCGCTGGTGAATACCGGCTGGTACAGCGCGGCACCGAGAATGCCCACCACAGCCGCGTTGGCGCCGCGCATCAGGGCCTGGGCGCGGTGCCAGCGGCGGAAGTTGTTCCAGTGCGGCAGTACCGCCATCAGGATCAGCATGCCGGGCAGGAAAATGGCCAGCAGGGCCAGCGCGGCCCAGATAATTGGTGCAGAGGGCCCCATCACGGCACCCAGGTAGGCAGCAAAGGTAAACAGCGGGCCGGGGATGGCCTGGGCGGCGCCGTAGCCGGCGAGGAATTCATCGGCACTTACCCGGCCGGTTTGCACCACTTCCGCTTCCAGCAGTGGCAGCATCACGTGGCCGCCGCCGAAGACCAGGGCCCCGGCGCGGTAGAAGCCATCAAGCATATCCAGCAGGGCCGAGGGCGCGAGCCACGCCAGCAGGGGCAGGCCGACCAGCAGGAACACGTATAGAAAAGCCGTCAGCCGGCCGGTGCCCGCTGACACCGAGATGCCGGAATGTCCGGCGGCGCCGTCGTCGGCAGCGCGGCACAGCACCAGGCCCGCAAGGGCTCCGACCACAATCGCGGAAACCTGCCCGGCAGTACCGCCCACAAACACCACCAGCATAACCGCTGCCAGGGCGATGCCGGCCCGCTGTTGATCCGGGCACAGTGAGCGCGCCATGCCCAGCACGGCGTGGGCTACTACGGCTACCGCCGCCACTTTCAAGCCATGGATAATGCCCTGGCTGACCGCACCATCCAGCAGGCTGGCGCTCAGGGCAAAGGCCACCAGGATGATGGCCGAGGGCAGGGTAAAGGCGGTCCAGGCGGCGGCAGCGCCCCAGCCGCCACCGCGCTGCAGGCCAAGGGCAAACCCCACCTGGCTGCTGGCGGGCCCGGGCAGGAACTGGCACAGGGCGACCAGATCTGCATAGTCCTGCTCTGACAGCCAGCGGCGCCGGGCCACAAACTCATTACGGAAATAACCCAGATGGGCCGCCGGGCCGCCAAAGGAGGTCAGGCCCAGGGCCAGGAAGGCCAGGAAAATTTCCCGAATTCGTGCAACTGACACCGCGCCAGGGGCCATATTCACTCCCAAAGACAATCTCTGATCAGGCCGGGAACTTGTCCCGGGTGTTATTGGCTATGCGCACCAGCATCAGCATCAACGGCACTTCCACCAGTACGCCCACCACCGTGGCCAGCGCCGCCCCGGATTGCAGGCCGAACAGGGCGATGGCGGCAGCCACGGCCAGTTCAAAGAAGTTGCTGGCACCGATCATGGCACCGGGTGCGGCGATGCAATGGCGTACCTTCCATAATTTTGCCCAGCCGTAGGCGATAAAGAAGATCAGTACGGTCTGGATAATCAGCGGCACGGCAATCAGGGCAATGTGCAGCGGGTTTTCCAGAATGACTTCGCCCTGAAAGGCAAACAGCAGAACCAGGGTGACAATCAGCGCCGCCGGGGTCACCGGGCCGAGGCGTTTCATAAAGACCTCGTCGTACCACTGCTGGCCGTTGCGGGCGATCAGGATGCGGCGGGTCAGGTAGCCGGCGGTGAGCGGAATCACGATGTACAGCACCACCGACAGAATCACCGTATCCCAGGGTACCTGGATGTCGGAAATACCCAGCAGGAACACCACAATCGGGGCGAAGGCGAACAGCATGATGATGTCGTTCAGGGACACCTGCACCAGGGTGTAGGCGGCATCGCCGCGGGTCAGGTAACTCCAGACAAACACCATGGCGGTGCAGGGGGCGGCGCCCAGCAGAATGGCGCCGGCCAGGTATTCGCTGGCCAGTTGCGGGGCGATCCAGGGCTCAAACACCACCATCAGGAAGAACCAGGCAATGGCAAACATGGTAAAGGGCTTGATCAGCCAGTTCACAATGGTGGTGATGGCGAGCCCTTTTGGCTCCTTGCGCACCCCGACAATAGCGCTGAAATCAATCTGCGCCATCATCGGGAAAATCATTGCCCAGATCAGGATGGCGATGGGGATGGACACCTGGGCGTATTCGAAGCGGGACAGGGTCTCGGGAATCGAGGGGGCGAGCTGCCCGAGGGCTACACCGGCCACAATGGCCAGCGCCACCCACACGGACAGGTAACGCCCGAACAGGTCCATTCCGCCGTCAGTGGCTTCAACCGTGTTTACATCGCTGTTACGGCTCATTGCACATCCTTAAATGGAACGTTGGTTCACACGCTTCGACAGTTCTTCGGCGCTTTCCTTGCGTTCGGAATAGCGGTCGGTCAGGTAATCGCTGCGGTCCCGCACCAGCAGGGTGAACTTTACCAGCTCCTCCATGACATCCACGATACGGTCGTAGTAGGCCGAAGGCTTCATCCGGTCGTTGTCGTCAAATTCCATGAACGCCTTGGGTACGGACGACTGGTTCGGGATGGTCACCATGCGCATCCAGCGGCCCAGCACCCGCAACTGGTTGACTGCGTTGAATGACTGGGAGCCGCCGCACACCTGCATCACCGCCAGGGTTTTGCCCTGAGTCGGCCGAACGGCGCCCATGGACAGGGGAATCCAGTCGATCTGGGTTTTCATGATGCCGGTCATGGCGCCGTGGCGTTCCGGTGAGCACCACACCATGCCCTCGCTCCACTGCACCAGCTCCCGCAGCTCCTGAACCTTCGGGTGGGAGGCATCTTCGGCATCGGCCAGGGGCAGGCCGCGGGGGTTAAAGAGGCGGGTTTCCGCGCCCATGGCTTCCAGCAGGCGGGCGGCTTCTTCCACCGCCAGGCGGCTGAACGAGCGCTCGCGCAGGGAGCCGTACAGCAGCAGAATTCTGGGTTTGTGGTCAGAAGGCGCCGCCGCGAACAGATCGTCGTTGGTCGGGGCCCGGAACAGCCCGGTGTCGATGTTGGGTAAATCAGAAGAGGTCATGCTCAGCCCAGCAGTTTCTTGATGTCGTCGGCGCTGGCCACCTTGCCTTCCACGGCAATCTCGCCGTCTACGGCCAGGGCGGGTGTGCGCATGATGCCGGCATCAATGATGTCGTTCACATCCGTCACCTTTTCCACTTCGTAGTCCAGCCCGAGTGCCCTGGCGGCCTCCTCGGCATTCGCTGTCAATTGCTTGCACTTGGCACAGCCACTGCCATAGATGGTGAATTTCATGGTCATCTCCTTCGGGTTTGTGCGGGTGGGGTTATACCCACCAGTTTCCGTAAATAAAGCCGGTAATGGTGGCCATCAGCACCACCAGGGCGCAGTACACCAGGGTTTTCTGCGTGCCCAGAATGGTGCGGATCACCAGCATGTTGGGCAACGACAGGGCCGGGCCAGCCAGTAACAGCGCCAGTGCCGGGCCCTTGCCCATGCCGGAGCCCATCAGGGCTTCGACGATGGGCACTTCGGTGAGGGTCGAAAAGTACATCAGGGCGCCCAGCACCGACGCCAGAATGGTGGAAAGCAGGGAGTTGTCGCCCACCGCGGCGGCTACCCATTCCGAGGGGATCATGCCTTCATGGCCGGGGCGACCCAGGGCGAAGCCGGCCACAAACACCCCGGCCAGCAGCAGTGGCAGGATTTGCTTGGCGAAGTCCCAGCTCTGCACCGGCCATTCCCGGTCCTGGTCCCGCAGGGTGGCAATCAGCATCAGGCCGCCGATACCGATCACAAACGGCAGCTCCGGCATGCCGGGTGCCAGGGTGGCAAAGGCCGCAACCACGGCGGCCAGAATCAGCAACTGGCCCGGTGGCCAGTGCCAGCGTCGTACCAGCAACACACCCAGGACAGCGGCCAGGGCTGCAGTGATGGGCCATTTCAGGTCATAGACCGCCATCCAGGCCTGGTTGTCGGCCGCCGCCCAGTTGGCGAATACCAGGATGCCTACCATCAGGGCAAAGAACAGGGCAATGACACCGACCGGTTTGTCAGCCTCGTCGCCGCCGAAGCCCCGGGCATTGCTCACCGAGCGCTCGGCCTCTTCCTTGCGGTAGATCAGGTGCATGATGGCGCCGATAACCACGGCAAAGACAATGGCGCCAATGGCCCGGGCCAGCCCGATTTCAGCCCCCAACACCTTGGCGGTGACCACAATGGCCATGATGTTTATGGCCGGGCCGGAATAGAGAAAGGCCACCGCCGCCCCCAGTCCGGCGCCACGACGATAAATGCCGCCGAACAGCGGCAGTACGGTGCAGGAGCACACAGCCAGCAAAGTGCCGGATACCGAGGCGACGCTGAAGGCTACCGGCTTCGAGGCAGACGGCCCCAGATAGCGCATTACCGAGCCCTGGCTGATGTACACCGCCATGGCCCCGGCAATCAGGAACGCCGGCAGCAGGCACAGGATCACGTGTTCCCGGGCATACCAGTTGGTCAGGCGGAAGGCTTCCAGCACCGCGTTATCAAAGCGTTCGGTTCCGGCGGGCATGAAGAAAATGGCCAGAAAGGCCAGGATCATGAAAAACAGCAGGTTGCCTTCCCGCTGATTGCTCCTGTAAATCTCCAGTAGTCTTTCTGCCATGGTCGTTTCGATGTCCTTTATCGCGGTTGGCTCGCTGCTGCTGGCTGCGATTGCTGTCTTTACTCTGTCACAGTTGCCGGCTATTATCGCAAAAGTTAAATGTATGGCAACCCGAATATACGGAAATTCGTATGAAAAGAAGAGTCCTGTTTGTCTGCACCGCCAACAGCGCCCGCTCCCTGATGGCAGAAGCCTTGCTCCGGCACATGGCTGGAGACCGGTTCGAGGTGGCCAGTGCCGGCACCGAGCCCGGTGAGCCGCACCCGTTAGCGCTACAGGTGCTGCAGGAAGCCGGTATTCCGGTGGACGGGCTTTACAGCAAGTCGCTGTCTGAGTTGCAGGGCCAGTACTGGGATTATGTGATCACCCTGTGTGAAAAGGCTGCCCGGGAGTGCGCCAGGGTATCGTCTGGCGCCCAGCAGATTGCCTGGGACTTTCCGGACCCGGCCGAGGCCAACCGGCACGCCACCTTTGCCTTGACGCTGAAAGAGATCAGGGAGCGTATCGGCCTGTTCACCCTGGTGCATCAGAAAGAGACTAGCCTGAAACCGGCGGACTACAACCCGGTGGCTGTGTTCAAGGCCATGGCCGACGACCTGCGCCTGGCGGCCCTGCTGCTGATCAAGGATCAGGGCAAGCTGTGCGTGTGCGAGCTGACTGAGGCGTTTGAAGTCTCCCAGCCAAAAGTCAGCCGGCACCTGGCCTCACTTCGGGATGCCGGCCTGCTGGAAACAGAGCGCCGGGGCCAATGGGTCTATTATTACCTTCATCCGCATCTGCCAGACTGGGTAGTGCGGGTTCTGGAGGAAACCGCCCGGAACAATGCGGCACTGATCGGGCAGCCCCTGGCGAGGTTGCAGGCCATGGCAGACCGCCCGGCAGTGCAGTGCCCCTGATCACGAATTTACAAGGATTGCGAAACTCGCAAGGAGAACACCATGAGCAAGATCAAGGTAGGTATTAACGGATTTGGTCGCATTGGCCGTTTGGCTCTGCGGGCCGCCTGGGGCTGGCCGGAGCTGGAATTTGTGGCCATCAACGACCCGGGGGCTGACACCAACACGCTGGCGCACCTGCTGAACTTTGACAGCGTGCATGGCCGCTGGAACCACGAAGCCACCGCCGATGGCGATGAGATTGTGATTGACGGCCAGCGCATCCGCGTGACCCATAACAAAGCCATTGCCGATACCGACTGGTCTGGTTGCGACCTGGTGATCGAGGCCAGTGGCGTGAACAAGAAAGTCGCCGTGCTGCAGGGCTACCTGGATCAGGGTGTGAAGCGGGTGGTGGTGACCGCCCCGGTGAAAGAGCCGGGCGCGAAGAACATTGTCATGGGCGTGAACGAACACATCTTCGAGCCGGCCAATGACCGCATCATCACGGCGGCCTCCTGCACCACGAACTGCCTGGCGCCGGTAGTGAAGGTCGTCCACGAGAAACTGGGCATCAAACACGGTTCCCTGACCACGATCCACAGCCTGACCAACACCCAGACCATCATCGATGCGCCCCACAAGGACCTGCGCCGGGCCCGGGCCTGTGGCAGTTCGCTGATTCCCACCAGTACCGGTTCCGCCACCGCGATTATCGAAATCTTCCCGGAGCTGAAAGGCAGGCTGGATGGCCACGCGGTGCGGATTCCGCTGATCAACGCGTCGCTGACCGACTGTGTGTTTGAAGTGGAGACGCCGACCGACCGGGATACGGTCAACCAGCTGTTGAAAGAGGCCGCCGAGGGCGAACTGAAGGACATCCTGGGCTACGAAGAGCGCCCACTCGTATCCATCGACTACAAAACCGACCCCCGTTCTTCCATTGTCGATGCCCTGTCCACCCTGGTGGTCAACGGCACCCACGTGAAAATCTATGCCTGGTACGACAACGAATGGGGCTACGCCAACCGCACCGCAGAACTGGTCCGCAAGGTAGGGCTGGCCTGATATGAGCGCTGCCATCCGACAGTATCTGGTGATCACCGGTAACTACTGGGCTTTCACCCTGACCGATGGCGCGCTGCGAATGCTGGTGGTGCTGCACTTCCACCAGCTGGGATATTCGCCTCTGGAAATCGCCCTGTTGTTCATCTTCTACGAGTTTTTCGGGGTGGTGACCAACCTGGTGGGCGGCTATCTCGGCGCCCGTATGGGCCTGAACCGCACCATGAACATCGGGCTGTTTCTGCAGATTGTGGCGCTGGCCATGCTGGCGGTGCCGGCGGCCATGCTCACGGTGCCCTGGGTGATGGCGGCGCAGGCGTTGTCTGGCATTGCCAAGGATCTGAACAAGATGTCCGCCAAGAGCGGCATCAAGTTACTGGTGCCGGATGAGCAGCAGGGCACCCTGTACAAGTGGGTGGCGATTCTCACCGGCTCCAAGAACACCCTGAAGGGAGTGGGTTTCTTTCTGGGCGGCGTGCTGCTCATGGCCTCTGGTTTTACCGGTGCGGTGATCATCATGGCAGTGGCCCTGGGGCTGGTTTGGCTGGCCAGCCTGTTCCTGCTGGGGCAGGATCTGGGCAAGAGCAAGGCGAAACCCAAATTCAGTGAGATTCTGTCCAAGAGCCGGGCCATCAACGTGTTGTCGGCGGCCCGGATGTTCCTGTTCGGCGCCCGGGACGTGTGGTTTGTGGTGGCGCTGCCGGTGTATATGGCCACGGTGTTTGGCTGGGATCACTGGCAGGTGGGTGGCTTTATGGCCAGCTGGATTATCGGCTATGGCTTTATCCAGACCATTGCACCCAGAATCACCGGACACTCCAACGGTAAATCCGGTGCCGTGCGTTGGGCGGCAGTACTGGCGCTGGTTCCTGCCGCGATTGCCGGGGCCTTGATGGCCGGCTGGTCGGCACAGGCGGTGGTGATCGGCGGTTTGCTGCTGTTCGGGGTGCTGTTTGCCATCAACTCCTCCCTGCACAGCTACCTGATTGTCAGCTACGCCCGGGGCGATGGCGTGTCGCTGGATGTGGGTTTTTACTATATGTCCAATGCCGCCGGCCGCTTGTTGGGTACCATCCTGTCTGGCTGGGTGTACCAGGCTTATGGGCTGGAAGCCTGTTTGTGGATTTCCGCAGCCCTGGTAGCCACAGCGGCAGCGTTGTCAGTATGGTTGCCGGAACGAGCGGAGAAACCAATAGGAGAAAAAGGCTATGTCTGATTCCAATGTGGTGGTCATTACCGGTGCCAATCGTGGTATTGGTCTGGAACTGGCCCGGCACTATGCCGCTGAAGGCTGCGAAGTGATTGGCGTGTGCCGGCAGTCATCGGACGAACTGGCCAGTGTGGCGGCCCAGGTGATCGACGGCGTGGATGTCACCACCGATGCCGGCATCGATAAGCTGAAATCCGGTCTGGCGGGCAAGCGTATCAGCCTGCTGATCAACAACGCCGGGCTGCTGCAGGACGAGCAGCTGGGCAGTATCGACTTCGACTCCATCCGTACTCAGATGGAAATCAACGCCTACGCCCCGCTGCGGGTGGCTGAGGCCCTGGTGCCGTTTATGGGGCCGGGCAGTAAGATCGCCAATATCACCAGTCGCATGGGTTCCATTGCCGATAACGATTCCGGCGGTCGCTATGGCTATCGGGCGTCCAAGGCGGCGCTTAACGCTTTCGGAAAGTCCCTGGCAGTCGATCTCAAACCCAAAGGTATCGCCGTGGCGCAGCTGCATCCCGGTTATGTGAAAACGCGAATGGTGAACTTTGGCGGGCTGATCACGCCGGAGGAGTCTGCCAGGGGGCTGGCCGAGCGCATTGCCAATCTGACCCTGGAGAATACCGGGTCGTTCTGGCACAGCAACGGTGAGGAACTGCCCTGGTGAGCCGGCTTTGACAGGGTTGTTGCTTCAAGGTGTCAGCATTGGCGTGCTGAATGAGGTATCGCTGACCGTTCCCCGCGGACAGGTGGTGTGCCTGTCGGGCCCCTCTGGCAGTGGCAAGAGTCGGCTGCTGCGCGCGGTGGCCGATCTGGAACCCCATCGCGGCCGGATTTCGCTGGATAACCTCGACCAACAGAGTGTGCCGGCACACCAGTGGCGACGGCAGGTGGTAATGGTGCCGGCGGAAAGCCAGTGGTGGTTTGATGAGGTAAGCGCACACTTTCCTGAGGGGGCTTGTGAGCGTTTGCCTGCCGCTCTGGGTTTCACTGCCGAGGTTATGGACTGGTCGGTTAGCCGGTTGTCATCCGGTGAGCGACAAAGACTCGCGTTGTGGCGGGCCCTGGTTCAGGAACCAGACGCGCTGCTGCTGGATGAACCGACCGCCAATCTGGATAACGAATCGACAGAGGCGATCGAACGCTGGCTGTTGCAGGAGATTGAACAGCGGCAGATCGCCACCCTGTGGGTCGCCCATGATTCCGCCCAGATTCATCGGGTAGCCAACGCTCACTATCGGATTCGGGGATCCGCACTGGAGCCTGTCCATGGAAGTGATTGACCTGGCCTGGTGGAAACTGGGCCTGGCGGCTTTGCTGGTGCTGGCGTTGGCAGCGACAGCCTACCTGGGGCGGCTGGGCATCACCCGCAGCCTGTTGGTGGCGGCCATACGAACGGTTATTCAGCTGGCATTGATTGGCCTGGTACTGGAAGCCCTGTTTGCCTCTTCCGCCTTCTACTGGATTGCGCTGCTGGCGGCGGTCATGCTGCTGGTGGCTGGTCGGGAAGTGGTAGCGCGCCAGGGCCGACGCCTGAAAGGCGGGTGGGCGTTCGGGATCGGCACCGGCGCGATGTTCGTGTCGTCGTTTACCGTGACCGTGCTGGCACTGGCGGTGGTGATTGGTCCGGAGCCCTGGTATACCCCACAGTACGCGATTCCTTTGCTGGGCATGATGCTGGGCAACACCATGACCGGTGTCAGCCTGGCCCTGGATCGTCTGAATGATTCGGTCTGGCGCCAGCGGGCGGTAATCGAGAACCGGCTGATGCTGGGCCAGACCTGGCAGCAGGCACTGGAAGATATTCGCCGGGAAGCTATGCGCAGTGGCATGATGCCCTCCATCAACGCCATGGCGGCGGCCGGCATTGTCAGCCTGCCGGGCATGATGACCGGCCAGATACTGGCGGGCAGCCCGCCTGCTGTCGCCGTTAAATATCAGATTCTGATTATGCTCACTATCACCGTTGGCACGGGGTTTGGTGCGGTGATGGCGGTCAGTTGGGGAGGCCGGCGGCTGTTTGATGGCCGGGAGCGCCTGCGGCTGGATCGTTTAACCAAACCGTGACCGGGCACCAAAGTCGCATGGGGTCTCAGTCGGGTTTCGAGCTAGGCTTGGTTTTCCGGTAACCGCAAAGACAATAATATGACCAGCCTACTGCAACGTTATCCTTTGCCAGTCATTGTGCTCGCACAATTGTTCGGCACCTCCCTCTGGTTCAGTATCAACGGGGTCTGGCTATCGCTCGCCGCCGAGCTGGGGTTGGCGGAATCGGATCTGGGCCGGCTGACGCTGTCGGTTCAGGCGGGTTTTATTGCCGGCACGCTTGCCCTGGCGGTGACTGGCCTGGCGGATCGCTTCGGTGCCAGCCGCATCTTCCTTATTTCGAGCCTGCTGGGCGCACTGGCGAACGCCGGCTTTGTAGCGGTGGCCGGGGTGTTTCCGCTGGACAGCCTGTTCCGGTTCGCCACCGGCTTGTGCCTGGCCGGCATCTATCCCCTCGGTATGAAACTGGTGATTGCCTGGACACCGAAATACGCCGGCGCCGCCCTGGCCTGGCTGGTGGGTATGCTGACCCTCGGTACCGCGCTACCCCACCTGATGCGAGGCGCAACGCTGGGTATGCCCTGGGAGTGGCCACTGTTTGCATCCTCATGCCTGGCGTTGCTGGGCGGTCTGTTGGTGTTTCTGTTGGGTGACGGGCCGCACCTGCCCAGAGCCAGCGGTCGTCTTCCGCTCAGAAAGGGACTGTCTGCTTTGCGCCTACCCCGGTTCCGGGCCGTGGCCGGTGGCTATTTTGGCCACATGTGGGAGCTTTACGCCTTCTGGACGCTGGTGCCGCTGTTGATCGGGCGAGAACTGCAGCGTCTGGGACAGAGTGAGGCTTTGATACCCTGGCTGTCATTTGCGGTGATCGGTATGGGGGCAGTTGGCTGTATTGGCGGCGGTCGGATCAGTCGGACTCTGGGTAGTGAGTGGGTCGCCCGGCGGGCGTTGATAGTGTCCGGGGCATTGTGCCTGCTCTATCCCTGGATGAACGGGCTGCCACCGGCGTTGTTGATGGCGTTACTGCTGGTTTGGGGCGTCGCGGTGGTGGCTGATTCCCCGCAATTTTCCGCGCTGGCCGCAGCAACGGCCCCGAAAGAAACCGTGGGCTCGTCCCTGGCGGTGATGAATGCGGTTGGCTTTGGCCTGACCTTGCCTGCTATCTGGCTTACCAGCGGGCTCTGGAGTGCCTGGGGCCTGTGGGTGGTGCTGCTGTTGCTGCCCGGGCCAGTGCTGGGGTTGTGGTCACTGGCCCGGTCGTCCGGTCAGTGATTCTGCTCCGGAACTTCCCGAATGCGGCCGTGCTCGTCTATAGCCACGTACACGAACAGCCCTTCCGTGACCTTACGTGGTGTCTTGGAATTGCGGTCCAGGGTCCAGACTTCCACCTGGATCTTCATGGAACTGCGGCCGATATCGACCAGTTCACAGTAACAACCCACCTGGGAGCCCACCCGCAGCGGCGACAGGAATTCCATACGATCCATGGCCACGGTAGCGTTGCGGCCCTGGGAGATGCGCCCGGCCATGGTGGCGGCGGCAATGTCCATCTGTTTAACCAGCCAGCCGGCGAACACGTCGCCATTAGCGTTGGTGTCGGAGGGCAGGGGAATTACCTGCAGCATCATTTCCCCGCGGGGGGCGGGCCTGTCGTCATTGTATGCTTTCATGGATGGTTTGCCTTACAGAAGCCTGAGAATTGTTTTCTGTGCATGGTAACGGGCTGGCGGCACGCTGCAAGAAAATTTCGCTAATGACGGCTATATTTCAAAAGCTGTAACAAAGTTGTCACAGAGTCTCCCTAGGATGCACTCATCGGTAAAGCAGATACCAACATAACGTCCACCGATACTGGAGACATAACGTGATGAAATTGAAAGCTGCAATCGCTTCTGTTGCCCTGGCGGGCAGCATTGCCGCCGTGTCCACCCCGGCCATGGCCCGTGATACCGTCAACATCGTCGGTTCTTCCACTGTTTACCCGTTCGCCACCGTGGTTGCCGAGCGTTTTGGCCGTAACACCGACTTCCCGACTCCTAAACTGGAATCTACCGGTTCCGGCGGCGGTCTGAAGCTGTTCTGTGCCGGTATCGGTACCCAGCACCCGGACATCACCAACGCATCCCGTCGCATGAAGAAGAGCGAATTCGAGATGTGCCAGAGCAATGGCGTGAAGGAAATCACCGAAGTGAAGATTGGTGCTGACGGTATCGTTATCGCCAACTCCAAAGATGCTGGCAAGCTGGACCTGAGCCTGAAGCAGGTGTTCCTGGCCCTGGCCAAGGAAGTTCCGGACCCCAAGGGTGGCGACAAGTTGGTAGCCAACCCGTACCAGAAGTGGAGCGACATCGATTCCAGCCTGCCGAACATGGAAATCAACGTAATGGGTCCCCCTCCGACTTCCGGTACCCGTGATGCCTTCGTTGAAATCGCTATGGAAGGTGGCTGCAAGACCTTCGATTTCATCAAGGCGATGGACAAGAAACAATTCAAGAGCGTGTGCCACAGCATGCGTGAAGACGGCCCGTTCGTTGAAGCCGGTGAGAACGACAACCTGATCGTTCAGCGCCTGGCTCAGGACAAAGACATCCTGGGTATCTTCGGTTACAGCTTCCTGATGGAAAACAGCAGCCAGATCCAGGCCGCAACCATTGGTGGCGTTGAACCGACTCCGGAGTCCATTGCTGCCGAAGAATACCCGGTTGCCCGCTCTCTGTTCTTCTACATCAAGAACGCCCACGTGGGTGTGGTTCCGGGGATCAAGGAATACGCCGAGGAATTCACCAGCGAAGGTGCCTGGGGTGATAACGGCTACCTGGTCGATGTAGGCCTGATTCCGAACCCGCGCAACACCCGCATGGAAGTGGCCAAGAACGTGCGCAACCTGAAGCCGATGACCGGCAACGAGCTGTAAGCAGCTCCGGGTAGTCAGGGATGACGACAAAGAACGCGGGCCGGGGAGGTTCGCGTTCTTTTGTTACAACCCGATGAATAAAGCAGCCGCTAAACTGGCACAATAATAAAAACGTTGAGCTGGCTTTAACTCAATATTCACACGATACAGAGAACGTTATGCAAACGGCCAATCTGTTGCCTCTGATCCTGGTGATTGCCGTCGTCGCCTATGGGCTGTGCTATATGCGCTCGCGCGCGGTAGCCGGGCCGATCGGCGGAATTCGCCACCTGAAGGCGTTGCCATTTTACTACGCGGCCCGTGCCGCTTTGTGGTGTGCGATACCTGCGCTGGTTGTCCTGGCACTGTGGGCAGGCTTTGAAGGCAAGGTTATCCAGAACTATGTGGTGGCTTCATTGCCGGCAGAGCTTGCACCTGAGTCTGACGGGCAGGCGAGCCTGATTCTTTCGCAGATCAACAACGTGGCAGCCGGCAAGCTGGACCCGCAGTTTGTGCCCCCGGAGGTAGTGGGTGCGGCTGACCTCCTGGAGGACCTCAAACAGCGCAGTGCCAACTTCAAGGCCACGCTGGTGATTCTGCTTGCGGTGCTGGGCGCTGCCTATGCCTGGACGCGGGTACAACCTAATATCAACGCCCGCGAGAACGTGGAGCGCACCTTGCGGTGGATTTTCTTTGTCTGTGCGGCGGTTGCCGTGCTGACCACCGTCGGTATTGTCTTTTCCGTGATTTTTGAGACCTTCCGGTTCTTCGGCAAGGTTCCCATTACCGAGTTTCTGTTTGGCACGTCCTGGAGCCCCCAGACTGCCCTTCGCGCTGACCAGGTAGGTTCAGACGGTGCTTTCGGTATCATTCCGCTATTCACCGGCACCCTGTTGATATCGGCCATTGCGCTGCTGGTGGCAGTGCCTGTGGGGTTGCTGTCTGCGGTGTACCTGTCTGAGTACGCAACCAGGCCGGCCCGGGCGGTGATCAAACCGCTGCTGGAAATGCTGGCCGGCGTACCTACCGTGGTGTACGGCTTCTTTGCGGCCCTTACGGTTGCCCCGTTTATACGGGACCTGGCTGAAAGTATCGGCCTTGAAGCCTCATCCCAGAGCGCGCTGGCAGCGGGCCTGGTGATGGGTGTCATGATTATTCCGTTTGTTTCATCGCTGTCTGACGACGTGATCAACGCCGTACCCCAGACCCTGCGGGACGGCTCCCTGGCACTGGGTGCCACTCAGTCGGAAACCATGAAGAACGTGATTTTCCCCGCGGCCCTCCCCGGCATTATGGGCGGTATCCTGCTGGCAGCCTCCCGGGCCATCGGTGAAACCATGATTGTGGTGATGGCAGCGGGCCTGGCCGCTAACCTGACGGCCAATCCGCTGGATTCCGTCACCACGGTTACGGTGCAGATTGTCACCCTGCTGACCGGTGACCAGGAATTCGACTCCGCCAAGACCCTGGCCGCGTTTGCCCTGGGCATGATGCTGTTCATCGTAACCCTGGCCCTTAATGTGGTTGCCCTGAAGATTGTCCGCAAGTATAGGGAACAGTATGACTGATCAACGTTCACAGGCGGAGATTGTCCGCCAGTCACTCAAGCGTCGGTACCGCAAGGAGCGCCGGTTCCGGCTCTACGGCATGACCGCCATCGCCATCGCCCTGTTGTCCCTGGCGGCTCTGTTTACCGATATCATCGGCAAGGGCTACACCGGCTTTATCAAGACCACCATGACCCTTGAAGTGGTGCTGGATGGCGAGCAGATGTACCTGGATGACGCGTCTGACAAAGACCAGATGTCCATGGCGGACTTCCAGGCGCCCATCATAACGGCCCTGCGGAAGTATTTTCCCGAGGTGGAGGCGCGCGCAGACCTGCGGGAACTGAGCCGGTTGGCCGGCAGCTATGCCAGTAACCAGATCAAGGACCTGCTGGAAAAGCAGCCGGAACTGCTGGGCAGCACCCAGACCATGGAGTTTCTGGTGCACGATACGGTGTCGGTCTATGTGAAACATGCCGACAACCCGGCCTACAGCATCCGGTTGTCCGAACAGCAGCAGCGCTGGGTGGATGAGCTGGTCGACAAGGGCGTGATAGATACCGGTTTCAACGATGTGTTCTTCAGCCGGGGCGACTCCCGGGAACCGTCCAATGCCGGTATTCTGGGTGCCATTGTCGGCTCCCTGCTGACCATGGTGGTTACCCTGGTCATTGCCTTCCCGGTGGGTGTTGCCGCAGCGGTGTACCTGGAAGAATTCGCGCCCCAGAATAAGTTTACCGACTTTATCGAGGTCAACATCAACAACCTGGCGGCGGTACCGTCGATCATTTTCGGTCTGTTGGGCCTGGCGGTGTTTATCGGGGTATTCGGCTTGCCTCGCTCCGTGCCGGTGCTGGGTGGTTTGGTATTGGCGCTGATGACCCTGCCCACCATTATTATTTCCAGCCGTGCGGCCATCAAGAGTGTGCCGCCCTCCATCCGGGAAGCGGCGGAAGGTATCGGCGCATCGAAAATGCAGGTGGTGCTGCACCACGTGGTGCCCCTGGCCATGCCCGGCATGATGACCGGTTCCATCATCGGCATGGCCCAGGCGCTGGGTGAGACCGCGCCGCTGCTGTTGATCGGTATGGTGGCATTCATCGTGGAGATTCCAGACGGTTTCTTCAGTTCCGCCACTGTGCTTCCGGTACAGATTTACCTCTGGGCCAGCAGTGCCGAGCAGGGCTTTGTTGAGCTTGCCTCTGCCGGAATCATGATCCTGCTGACCTTTATGATCACCATGAATGCATTGGCCATCTGGCTCCGTAAACGTCTTGAACGCCGGTGGTAAGGAGTTAAACCATGAATACTATGAATTCGACTGTAACCAGCAACACCAGCACCATCGAGGCCCCTGCCGCTCCCCGGCAGGACGAGCGCCCGGCAGAGGCGGTCATCCAGGAAGGGGTTACCGTTGGCAGCCCCTACGCCGACGACCCCAAGTTCAAGCTGCGGGATGTTGAGGTGTTTTATGGCGAAAGCCGCGCCATCAAAAAGATTAGCCTGGATATTGCCCGCAACGAAGTTATTGCCTTTATCGGCCCGTCCGGGTGTGGTAAGTCCACCTTCCTGCGCTGCCTGAACCGGATGAACGACAGCATCGACATCTGCCGCGTGAACGGCCAGCTGATGCTGGACGACCAGGATATCTACGATCCCAAGCGCGACGTGGTAGAGCTGCGGGCCCGGGTGGGCATGGTGTTCCAGAAACCGAACCCGTTCCCCAAGTCGATCTACGATAACGTGGCCTACGGCCCGCGCATTCACGGCCTGGCTAACCGCAAGTCCGACCTGGACGATATCGTCGAAGACAGCCTGCGCAAGGCTGGCCTGTGGAACGAGGTGAAAGACCGGCTGGATGCCACCGCCACGGGTATGTCCGGTGGTCAGCAGCAGCGCCTGTGTATTGCCCGGGCCATTGCTGTCAGCCCCGAAGTGATTTTGATGGACGAGCCCTGTTCCGCCCTGGACCCGATCGCTACCGCCAAGGTAGAAGAGCTGATCGCGGAAATGTCCGAGAGCTACACCATTGTGATCGTAACCCACTCGATGCAGCAGGCCGCCCGGGTATCCAACCGCACGGCGTACTTCCACCTGGGTCACCTGGTGGAAGTGAACGAAACCGACAAAGTATTTACGTCGCCGGACCACGAACTGACCGAATCCTACATCACCGGTCGTTTTGGTTAATCAGGCCCGGGAACCTTGGAGATAAAGAAGATGCCGAACAGAAAGGATGATGTATACGGAGATCATATCTCCGGCAAGTTCAACGATGAACTGAACGAGCTGAAAACCCAGTTCCTGAACATGGGGGGCATGGTGGAAAGTCAGGTAGAGAAGGCCATCCAGTCGCTGATTGATGGGGATGGCCAGCTGGCGGAAAAAGTCCGCCTTGGCGACAAGCAGGTCGACAAGATGGAAATGGATCTGGATGAAGAAGCCATCCTGGTTATCGCCCGCCGGCAACCCACGGCCCGGGACCTGCGCCTGGTAATTTCCGTGATCAAGATGGTGGCGGAGCTGGAGCGGGTAGGTGACGAGGCCAAGAAAATTGCCAAGATGGCCATCAAGCTGACCGAAGAAGGCCAGGCTCCCCGGGGTTACGTGGAAATCCGCCATATCGGCAGCCACGTGCTCAGCATGCTGCACGATGCCCTGGATGCCTTTGCCCGGCTGGATTCCGAGCAGGCGCTGCGGATCATGAAAGAGGACAAGCAGGTCGACGAAGAGTACCAGGCTGCGGCCCGGGCGCTGCTGACCTTCATGATGGAAGATGCCCGCAACATCACCCGTTGCATGATGGTGATGTGGGTACTGCGCGCACTCGAGCGCATTGGTGACCACGCCTGCAACATCGCCGAGCACGTAATTTTCATGGCCAAGGGTGAGGATATTCGCCATTCGCCGATGGAAGAAGCAGAGCGGGTCGTCGGTCGCTGATACCCAGGGCGGAATCCGGTGATATCGGGTTCCGCCCGTGATGCCTGCAATCAGGCTTGCTTCATCTTGTCAGTGTAAGGCGGCCAGCCCAGTGGCTTGCCGGCCAGCAGGTGCAGGTGGATGTGGAACACCGTCTGCCCGGCATTCTCTCCGCAGTTCATCACCACCCGGTAGCCGTCTTCGGCAAAGCCCATGTCTCTGGCCAGTTTTCCGGCTACCCAGTACAGGTGTCCCACCACTTCCCGGTCGCCTTCTTCAATGTCGTTGATAGTCGCGATCGCCTTCTTCGGGATAATCAGCAGGTGTACCGGTGCCTGCGGATTGATGTCCCGGAACGCCAGGCTGAGGTCGTCTTCATAAACGATGTCTGCCGGGATTTCCCGGTTGATGATTTTGGTGAAGATGGTTTCCGACATGAAAACTCCCTGTTCGTTGTTAAGTGTGTAAGTTGACCACTATAGACTGCCGAGACCCGGCAGACGATTGACCATTTGTTGAAGCGGTGCCGGTAGTTGGTCGTCCAGGCCCATGGCGTAGCGGGCTACCCGGTTGCGGGCGAAGGGCAGTGCCCGAGCGGCGCCGAGGCCCAGGTTGCGAGCCAGGTGCAGGGGCGGCCGCGTGTTGCTGAACAGGTGGTAGAACAGGTCCATGGTCAGCATCATCCGCTGGTTGGCCGGGCGCCGCTGGCGTTGGTACAGGGCCAGCCAGCGTTCGCTGGCCAGGTCGTCACCGCCGCGCCGGGCTTCTTTCAGCAAGCCCTGCAGGCACTGGGCGTCCTGGAAGCCCAGGTTCACGCCCTGGCCGGCCAGCGGGTTGATGGTGTGGGCGGCGTCGCCGGCCAGCACCACCCGGTTCAGGTAATAATGTTTGGCGTGCTGGCGGGCAATGGGGAAACTGGCGCGGGCATCGATGTGGGTCAGCACAGGCAGGCGGGCCGGGAACTGCTTCCGGATTTCGGCCATCAGGGTGGCATCGTCCATGGCCTTGAGTTCCGCCAGCCGGGCCGGGTGGTCGTACCAGACCAGCGAACCCCAGCACTCGCCCGGGTGTTGTTCGCCGGCGCTGTGCAGGGGCAGGAAGGCCCGGGGCCCGCTGGGGTAGAAGCCCTGCCAAGTGATGTCTTCCACGCCGCCCCGGTAGCGCACGGAAACCACCATGGCCTGCTGCTGGTACTGGTCGCGGGTAACACCGATACCGGCCAGCTCCCGAACCCGCGACAGGGCCCCGTCGGCGCCGATCACCAGTTGGGCCTCCAGCTCGCTGCCGTCATCCAGGGCCACCCGGGCCCGCTGCTTATTATCCTGGGTCAGGCCCTGCAGGCTGCGGCCGGTTATCAGCGCTACGTCCGGCTCGGCTTCGGCGGTCTGCCAGAGCGCCTGCTGGGTGATGCTGTTTTCCACGATGTGGCCCAGGTGGGGAGCGCCCAGCTTGTCGGCACTGAATTCCACTTCGGTCAGGGAGGGTGGCAGCAGCCGGCCCAGGGGGCTGGGGGTTTCGTCCCAGACCGCAAGGCGGCGATAGGGTGTGGCACGCATGGCCAGAATGGCACGCCATGCACCCAGGCTGTCCAGGTAGCGTTCGCTGCCCGCACTCAGCGCTGATACCCGGATGTCCGGGTGGCTGGAGGCATCGAAGGCGTTGGGCTCGGCTTTGTCGATCAGGGCCACCCGGATGCCTTGCTGGCCAAGGCCGGTGGCCAGTGCGGCGCCGACCATGCCGGCGCCCACGATAATGATGTCAAATGCTTGGTTCATATCCGGTTCCTGTCTGTTGGCATCAGTTTACGCGATGCCGGGCGCCAGACAAGCGACCGGAGTCAATCCGGCAGGTTTCAGTATCCGGCCAGCAGGGTTTCCTTCCGGGGTTCCGGTCTTTTGCGGTTCTTCAGTAGCCAGGCCGGTTTCTGGGTGCCCGGGCGGGTGAAGCCCTGATTGATCACCATCGGGTGAACCAGGTTCAGGAAGTCCCGGGTTTTCATGTGGATGGATTCAGTATGGCTGCCAGCGGCAAAGGCCAGTTCAGGCTGCTCGGTGAGGGCCTCTGCGCAATACACTGTCATGCCGAACAGGTTGCCGAAGGGGGGCATGGCACCCACTTCGCAATCCGGGAAACGATCCTGGAACTGTTGCTCATCGGCCAGTTCAACGAAGTCGGTATCGAGAATGCGGGACAGCCTGTCCCAGCGCACGCGCCAGGTGGCGGGCATGACCAGCATGGCCATCTTGCCATCCAGTTCGATGATCACGGTCTTGACCACCCGGTCACCGGCAATCTTAACGTGATGGGCAAGCTGCTGCGCAGTAAAGGCGGGAGGATGAGACAAGCACATGTATTCCACACCTGCGTTGTCCAGATAGTCTTTCAACTGCTGTACCGGCATATGCACAACCTCCTGACAGCATGGACAGTGTTGCAGAGCCTTTTGCCAGTCCCGGGCCGGGCTCCGGTGGCAGGCAGGGAGTGAACCCCCTGCCTGCCTGAAAGCTTAGCCCAGGTTGCACGGTTTGCGAAGAACCGGTTGCACTTGTGTGATGGGCTTCCGGTCAGTCCGCCTTGTACATGTGCACATCACGCTGCGGGAAAGGAATGGAGATACCCTCTGCATCAAAGGCTTTCTTCACTTTTTCCTGCATGTCCCAGTAGAACGGCCACAGATCGCCGGACTTGGTCCAGGCGCGCACGGTCAGGTCGACGGAGCTTTCACCCAGGCCGCCAACCACAATCAGGGGCTTGGGGTCTTTCAGGGCCCGCTCGTCTTCTTCGATCAGGCGCTTGCAGATGGCTTTGGCCTTGTCGATGTCGTCGCTGTAGCCGATACCGAAGGTCATGTCGCAACGACGGGTTTCGTACACGCTCATGTTGGTCAGGCTGGCGTTGGACAGCTGGCCGTTGGGAATCACCACGCGACGGTTATCGAAGGTGTCGATGATGGTGTACAGGATGCTGATTTCACGCACCGAACCCAGGAAACCCTGTGCTTCGATGGCGTCGCCCACCTTGAACGGCTTGAAGATCAGGATCAGTACGCCACCGGCAAAGTTGCCCAGGCTGCCTTGCAGGGCCAGGCCCACGGCCAGGCCGGCGGCACCGATAATGGCGACGAAGGAGGTGGTGGCAATGCCGACCATGGAGGCCACAGAGATCAGTAGCAGGATCTTCAGAATGGCGCCGATCAGGCCGCACAGGAATTTGTTGAGGGTGGGGTCTTTCTTGCCCAGTTTGTTGTCCAGCACGCCGACAAAGCGATTGATCAGCCACAGGCCGACAATGAGGGTGATGATGGCCAGCACCACTTTCGGGGCGTAGGCCATAACCAGCGCGATGCCCTGGTCAATCCATTCGGACGCTTGTTCGTTACCTAAGATATCTTCCATAGAGAAGTTCCTTGATCGTTAGTATTTTCTGGGGTTGCGAAAAACCGACAAATCATTGCCAGCGCAATATTTATCTGACAAAGAGTATATAGCAGACATATTCAATGTCAGCGTCGGAAAGTGGTGGTACGCAGTGGTTAGTGATACGGATTGTGATGCTCTGCTGCATATGCCTTGATCTCTGCGGGGCCACCCCGTACCAGGATCCGGCCCTGTTTCTGGCTTAGCTGGTAATCGTACATGGGGTCGTAGTAATCGGTGAGCAGGGCTTCGATCCAGAGATGGTGGCCGCTGGTGTCACCGGTGCGCGCCTGTTGCTCCAGGGCCTGCTCCATCAATGTGCGCAGCTCCTGGTGGCGTGCCCCGCCCAGACGTTTGCGGATGCGGTCGATGGCGCTAAGCAGGTAATCCCGGAAGTTCAGCCAGCCGGCTTCCTCACCGTCCCGGGCAATGTAGTCGGCCAGCATATGTTCGACGTAGTCGGTGCGGATAATATCGACACGCTCTGCCATGGGCTGTTCCAGGATCAGCAGCGGCGATTCTCCCATGCGGGCACGGAAGTGTTCCGGTAGTGCGCAGCGGCCGATCAGCCGGCTTTCGTCTTCCAGGTACACTGGCCCGCCTACCTGGTGGTGTGCCTTCAGCATGGCAACGGCCAGACGGTTTTCAAAGTCGATCTGGGACGGCTGCGGGGTGACTTGCCGGCCGAAGCTGGAGCCCCGGTGGTTGGCCAGGCCTTCGAGGTCGACGGGGTTTGGCAGGCCCATCAGTACCCGGGTTTTACCGGTGCCGGTGCGGCCGCTGAGAATGCGAAAGTCTTCGCTGTCGATCAGCTGGTCCAGGCTGTCGATCAGAAAGCGTCGCAAGGCCTTGTAGCCACCTTTCACCAGCGGGTAATCAATGCCGGCGTCCTTGATCCATTGCTGGGTCAGACGGGAGCGTAACCCACCCCGAAAACAGAACAGGTAGCCGTCCGGGTGGCGGGCTACGAAACGCTTCCAGGCTTCGATACGCTGGGCTTTTACATCACCGGCGACCAGTTGGTGGCCCAGCTCGATGGCCTTGTCCTGGCCTTTTTCCTTGTAGCAGATGCCCACCCGGTGGCGTTCCCCGTCGTTCATCAGGGGCGCGTTCTCGGCGTTGGGAAAACTGCCTTTGCCGAACTCCACCGGGGCGCGAACGTCCATCAGGGGGACGTTATTCAGGAACAGGTTGAGGTAATCGCTGGTATCGGGTCTGCTTGCCATGTCAACGGATCGCTGTTGTTCTGGGTAGGGCGGCAGTATACCGGAGTGCCGATTTCCGGGCATCCCGGCTAGTGTCCCGTCTGACTAATTCCTTAATCTACTGCTTGCCTCTGAGGACTCTGACCAAGGCGACAGTCTGCAGGTGTGGTGGTTCCACATCAAGGACTGGCAACACAGGCTCAGAGTCCTCAGAGGCAAGCCCTTCGGGAGCATCTGAAAAGCCGAATAGTGTCGTTCTGCTGTCTCGATTTGGAACCACCAAATTTTCACCAGTACGCCTAACTCTTCGGCTTTGCAGATGCTCAGTAGGTTAAGGAATTAGTCAGACGGGACACTAGGGTACAATGGCGGTTTGGACTGCCGAGAGAGCCAGCAATGACCCCGGAACACCTGAACCAGCACCTGCGCAAGACCCTGAGCCGTGGCCGTGTGGCCGCATCGGCACCGGCAGGTTGCCCGGACCTCCCCTTGTACCTGTTTGATCCCTCGGTACTGGAAGGTCCCCTGAGCCATGATGAAGCCCAGGCCGTGGTAGCAGAGCCGGCGTACTGGTCATTCTGCTGGGCCAGCGGCCAGGTGCTGGCCAGCTGGATTTTGCAGCATCCGGAGCTGGTGGCCGGCAAAGCGGTACTGGATTTCGGCTCAGGCTCCGGCGTGGTTGCCGTGGCTGCGGCGCGGGCGGGTGCGGCCCGTGCCATTGCCTGCGATATCGATCCGGCAGCGCTGGATGCTGCCGCAGCCAATGCCCGGCTTAACGGTGTGCAGGTGGAGCTTTGTGACGACTGGGCGGCGCGGCCGGAATCCCTGGACCTGGTCACCGCGGCCGATGTGCTTTATGACCCTGACAACCGGCCGTTGCTGGAGGCGTTCCGGGCGGCAGCAAGCCGGGTTTTGCTGGCAGATTCGCGGGTTCGGGATCTCGGTAACCCGGCCTATCAGCTGCAAACGGTGATTGAAGCCAGGACCTGGCCAGACCTGAACGAATTCGAGGAGTTCAACAAGGTGCGTATCTACCTGGCGGAAGGTGCAGGCTGAGAATTTTCTGTGGCAGAAAAAACAAAGGGCAGCTCTAGGGCTGCCCTTTAACAGGTTTGAACCGCCATCCCGGGCAGTTCACAGTCGGAACAAGTGGTGCGTCCGTGCACTCGGGGCAACCGCCGTGTTGCCGTAATCCTTGCGTCTTTCCCTGATGGCCAGCGTCCGAGCCGGCAATCCAAATCGTTATCCCTTAAGCGAGGCATCCCTGTGTCCTTGCCTCTCCCCACAGTCCCTGCAGGGGTGCATCCAGTGCGTCGTCCTTTTCCCTGTCATCCTTGACGGTTCCCACTATACCAAGGCCAATCTGACAAACGTGTGACCGGCGCACACTATTTGCTGACTTCAACTATCACGTTAATAGTTTTTTCTTTGAATTCATGGCTCTGCGGGAAGTAGCTATGGGCCGGGCTGCGTCTTCGTACGTGAAGACACTGAAAGTTCCTACAGGCTTGTGAGATATCTCTTACAAGGATTCAGGCGAATCTCTCAAATCCATTTCGCGCGGCCTGCGTGTGCCGGGCCAGGGCAGCATGCCGATGGCAATCCCCAGGCTGTCTGCCAGCACATCGGCCAGGGAAAAATCCCGGTAGGGCAGGTTGGCCTGGACCACCTCCAGCAGCAGCCCGAAACCCAGCAGTGCCGGGGCATACCAGAAGGCGCTCAGGCGCGGCCAGGCCAGCCGGGTAACGATGGTCAGCTCGATAAAGGCAATCAGGTGATTGACCTTGTCATTATCGGACGACGGAATCGGGTAGCTGCTGCTGGTGGTGGCCAGGTACAGAATGGCGACAACCGACACCAGCAACACGGCCTGCCACAGGCGGCGCATGTGCAGAATATGCCGGATGGTTGGCCAGAGTCGCGTCATAGGGTAATCCGAAGGTGGTTGCGTGCTGTGGGAACGAGGCTGACATGATATGCTTTGCGCCCCGTTATTGTCATGGCAGCGGAGGACCACCAGCAATGCTCAAAGGAAACTTTTTTCGCGGACTGGGCTACCTGGGGGAGGGCTTCAGGCTGATTCGCCAGCCCGGCCTGAGGCTGTTCGTGATCATTCCTGTTGTGATCAACGTCATCCTGTTCGGGCTGATGTTCTATTTCCTGGCCGAGATGTTTTCCCTGATGATCGCCGGTGCCATGGCCTGGCTGCCCGACTGGGCCTGGCTGCAAGCGCTCGATTGGTTGTTCTGGCTGCTCTACGGCGTGGTTATCCTGCTGATGCTGGCCTACGGCTTCGTGATCGTTGCCAACCTGATCGGCTCTCCTTTTTATGGTTACCTGGCCGAGTTGACCGAAAAACACCTCACCGGCCAGGAAGTCAGCACGGATGGCAGCTGGGCCGCCATCATCAAGGACATTCCCCGGGCGCTGTGGCGGGAAGTCCAGAAAATTGCCTATTACCTGCCCCGGGCGCTGGGCCTGTTTATTATCGGCCTGATTCCGGTCGTTAACCTGGTGGCAGCGGTGCTCTGGTTCCTGTTCAACAGCTGGATGATGGCCCTGCAATATGTGGATTTCCCGGCCGATAACCACCGGGTCAGCTTCCCGAAATTAAGAAAAGACCTGGCAGCCAGCCGGCTTTCTGCCCTGGGCTTCGGCCTGCCGGTGGCCCTTGCGGCCATGGTGCCTGTGCTCAACCTGGTGGTGGTGCCGGCGGCCGTGTGCGGTGCGACCGCGTTCTGGGTGCGTGAAAACGATTCAAACCAACAGTAATTCAGTCAGCGGAGGTTTCTTGGAAACATCGGAATTTGTCATTGGTCAGCGTTGGGTAAGCCACAGCGATACCGCTTTGGGTCTGGGAATTGTTACCGACATTTCCGGGCGCAGGGTCACATTGGGCTTTCCCGCGGCCGATGAGGAGCGCACCTACGCCATCGATAATGCTCCCCTGTCGAGGATTGTGTACCAGATGGGTGAGGAAATAGAGACTTTCGAAGGCGAGAAATACATTGTGCGCGCCGTGGAGGACCTGAACGGCGTTCTGCTGTACCACGCCGACGATGGCGAAAATATCCACCAGGTTTCGGAAGTGAAGCTGGCCGGTTCGGTGAATTTTTCTGCCCCGCACCAACGCCTGTTTGCCGGCCAGTTCGACCGTAACGGAGCCTTCCGGTTGCGGGTGTCGACCCTGGAACACATGGATCGCCTGCGGGCCTCGCCGGCCCAGGGGCTGATTGGCGCCCGTACCCAGCATTTGCCGCACCAGCTCTATATTGCCCACGAAGTGGCCCGCCGCCACGCGCCCCGGGTACTGCTGGCCGATGAGGTGGGCCTGGGCAAAACCATCGAAGCCGGCCTGATCCTGCATTACCAGCTGCACACCGGCCGCGCCCGCCGGGCCCTGATTGTGGTGCCGGATTCGCTGATTCACCAGTGGCTGGTGGAAATGCTGCGCCGCTTCAACCTGCGTTTTTCCATCGTCGACCAGGGCCGCTACGACGACCTCAAGGCACAGGAAGATGATGTCGATGCCCTGGTAAACCACATCTTCGGTGACGACGATGACGGCGTTAACCCGTTCGAGGCGGACCAGCTGGTGCTGTGCAGCCTGGACTTCCTGGTGCGCAGCGAAAAGGCCAGGAACCATGCCCTCGCCGCCGGCTGGGACCTGATGGTAGTGGATGAAGCGCACCACCTGGCCTGGTCGCCGGAGCAGGCCGGCCCCGAGTATGAAGTGGTGGAAAGCCTGTCTGAGGCCAGCAAGGGCTTGCTGTTGCTGACGGCCACCCCGGAACAGGTCGGGATTGCCAGTCACTTTGCCCGGCTGCGCCTGCTGGACCCGGCCCGGTTCCATAACCTGGACAGTTTCCGGCAGGAAGAGCAGCAGTATGAGTGTATCAACCAGGTGGTGCGCCGGCTTCAGGAAAACTCGGACACCATCGCCGAGGACGACAAGTCCGCCTTGTCTGACTGGCTTGGTAGTGAACTGGACGAGCTGCTGGCCCGCGACAACGCCCACCATGCCGTGATTGATGCCTTGCTGGATCGCCACGGCACCGGCCGGGTACTGTTCCGCAATACCCGCGCGGCCATTCAGGGCTTCCCCGAACGCCAGTCGCTGCCGGAGCCGTTGCCGTGCCCGGAACTCTATGAAGAAGTGCGCCACGGCAAAACCGGCCTGGCGCCGGAGCAGTCGGCCCCGGAAGAGCAATGGCTGGCCGATGACCCCCGCGTGGCCTGGCTGGAAAAGAAACTGGCCAGCCTGCGCCCGGCCAAGGTGGTGGTCATCTGTGCCCGGGCCGACACCGCCATGGCGCTGGAACATTACCTGCAGCTGCGGGCCGGTATCCGCAGTGCTGCCTTCCATGAGCACCTGAGCCTGCTGGAGCGGGACCGGGCTGCCGCCTACTTTGCCGACACCGAGCAGGGTGCCCAGGCGCTGATCTGTTCCGAGATTGGCAGCGAAGGCCGCAACTTCCAGTTCGCCCATCACCTGGTGCTGTTTGACCTGCCGGAGAACCCGGACCTGCTGGAGCAGCGCATTGGCCGGCTGGACCGTATTGGCCAGACCGACGCCATCCGGATTCATATCCCGTACCTGCAGGGTACCAGCCAGGAACTGCAGTACCGCTGGTTCCATGAAGGCCTGAACGCCTTTGCCGAGAGCTGCGCGGTGGGTGTCGCCGTGCACGAACACGTGGCGGACAACTGGCAGAAAGCCCTGGACGGTGATGACAGTGTCATCGAGCCGCTGCTGGCGGACAGCGCCGCAGAGACCAAGCGCCTGAAAACCTTGCTGCATAACGGCCGGGATGCCTTGATCGAGCTGAACTCCTGTCGCCGTGAAGAAGCCGGCGCCCTGATTGCCGAGATCGAGAAAGAAGAGGGCTCTGCCCGGGTGCGGGATTATCTGGTGCAGGCGTTCGATATCCTGGGTGTTGATGTTGAAGACCACAGCGAACACGCCGATGTACTCAAGCCCGGAGAGCAATACCAGGCCGGCCATGTGGCGGAGCTGCCGGAAGACGGGCTGACCGTTACCTGGGAGCGGGAGCAGGCCCTGCAGCGGGAAGATATGGCGTTTATGAGCTGGGAGCACCCGATCGTGACCGGGGTGATGGATTCGGTAACCAGTTCCGGCCTGGGCAAGGCGGCGCTGGCCAATCTGTCGGTCAAGGCCCTGCCACCGGGTACCCTGTTGCTGGAGGCCGTGTTCGCGGTGCATTGTCCGGCGCCGGAAGCCCTGCAGCTGACCCGCTACCTGCCGGTTTCGCCGCTGCGCCTGGTGGTAGACGTCAACGGCCGGGATCTGTCCAAGGCCCTGCCCCATGACCGGCTGAACGAGCTGTGTTCCAACATCCGCCGCCGGACCGCCCAGGCTATCGTGCCCAAGATCCGGGCAGAAGTGGAAACCATGGTGGACCATGCCGAGCGGCTGGCCGAACCGAACCTCGAACCACTGCAGGAAAAGGCGCTGGCGCAGGTGGAAGCCGGCTTTGTACCGGAAATCCGCCGCCTTGAAGCCCTGAAGAAAGTAAACCCGGCTATCCGCGATGAGGAAATCGACTTCCTGCGCAAACAGCTGGAAGCCGCCCGCGAGGCGGTGGGCCATGCCAGCCTGGCGCTGGAGGGAATCCGGGTGATTGTCACATCCTGAGGCCCCTAACTGTCTGAATCCGGTGTGTTATCTGGAATACAGGCATCTGTTAGGGTAAGTTGAACGTAACGAAGTGTTAGCGAAGTGGCTCCGGCTGCGTGCCGGAGGCTCTAATCCATGGAAGACAGAGAGAACTTGCGATGACTTTGATTCTGTTTCTGGTAGCACTGGCCGGCCTGCTGTTTGTGATGCGCCGGGAGTCCGGTGCCAAACCGGCCATCGGCGTGATGCTGGTGGTGGGTGTGCTGTCCCTGTTGATGGCTTCCGGCTGGCTGACCCTGCTTCTGTTCCTGGGTGCGGCAGCCACGGCCGCTGCCGGTTTGCCCCAGTTCCGCATGAACTGGCTGACCCCCCGGGTGTTCGCCATGTTCAAGAAGGTGGCGCCGAAGGTTTCCGACACTGAAAAGGTGGCCCTGGAGGCTGGCACCGTAGGCTGGGACGGCGAGCTGTTCACCGGCCGCCCGGACTGGCACAACCTGCTGATCAACCGTCATACCGGCCTGAGCGATGAGGAACAGGCCTTTGTGGATAACCAGTGCACCCAGGCGATTTCCATGTGCAATGCCTGGGACCTGGCGGTAGAGCGGGCTGACCTGCCCAAGGAACTGTGGGATTTCCTGAAGCAGGAAAAATTCTTCGGCATGATCATTCCGAAGGAATACGGTGGCCTGGGTTTCTCTGCCAAGGCCCAGACAGCGGTACTGCAGAAACTGGCCGCCAACGAAATGCTGATGGTAACCGTGGGCGTGCCCAACTCCCTCGGCCCGGGCGAGCTGCTGGTCAAATACGGTACCCAGGAGCAGAAAGACTATTATCTGCCCCGGCTGGCGGATGGCCGTGAAGTGCCCTGTTTCGGCCTGACCGGCCCGCGCGCGGGCTCCGACGCTACCTCCCTGCCGGACACCGGCATCGTCTGCAAGCAGGAAGTAGATGGTAAAGAAGTGGTGGGTATTCGCCTGAACTTTGAAAAGCGTTGGATTACGCTGGCGCCGGTGGCCACCGTGGTCGGGCTGGCGTTCCGGATGTTTGACCCCGATGGTCTGCTGGGCGACACCAAAGATTACGGCATAACCTGTGCGCTGATTCCCCGAAATACCGAAGGTATGGAAATCGGCCGTCGCCATTGCCCGATCGGCTCGCCGTTCATGAACGGCCCGATCAAGGGCAAGGATGTGTTCATCCCGCTGGATTACATCATCGGTGGCCAGGAAATGGCCGGCCAGGGCTGGCGTATGCTGGTTGAGTGCCTGTCGGTTGGCCGCTGTATCACCCTGCCGTCCGGTGCAGCCGGTGCGGCTGCTTATGCCGTGGGCACTGCCGGTGGCTTCACCCGTATCCGCCGCCAGTTCAACACCCCGGTGGCAGAGATGGAAGGCGTGCAGGCGCCGCTGGCCCGGATCGCAGCCAAGACCTACATCGCCCAGTCTGCGGTCAACCATACCGCCAACATGATCGACCGGGGCGAAAAGCCGGCGGTACCGTCGGCCATTCTCAAATACCACCTGACCGAGTTCCAGCGTGACGTCCTCACCGATGCCATGGATGTGCACGGCGGCAAGACGGTTACCCTGGGGCCGCGCAACTATCTGGGTATCGGTTACAGTGGCGCCGCGGTGTCGATCACCGTGGAAGGCGCGAATATCATGACCCGTAGCCTGATGATCTTCGGCCAGGGCGCCATTCGCTGTCATCCCTATGTACTCAAGGAGCTGGCGGCCAAGGATAACGATGACATCAAGGCCTTCGATGAAGCCTTCTTCGGCCATGCCGGCCTGATCTTCGGCAACGCTGCCCGTGCCTTCACCCAGGCGCTGGGTATCGGCAAGGCGGATGTGCCGTTCGACAGCGCGTCGCGGCCCTACGCCCAGGCCCTTGCCCGCTTCAGTTCTGCCTTTGGCTTGTGTGCCGACGCCGCCATGACCACGCTCGGCGGCGAGCTGAAAATGCGCGAGCTGATTTCTGCACGCCTTGGCGACATGCTGGCCAACCTTTACCTGGCCTCTATGGTGCTCAAGAACTGGTATGAAACCCAGCCGGTGGACGGTGAGAAGGAGCTGATGCAATACAGCATGGCCCTGTTGCTGCACCGCACCGAGAAAGCCCTGGACGAGTTCCTGAAGAACCTGCCCAACCGCCCGGTCGCCCTGGCGTTGCGGGCCATCACCCTGCCGCTGGGCCGTCGCTGGGCCGAGCCGGGCGACGAGCTGACCCGCAAGCTGGCCAACAGCATCAGTACCGATACCCCGGTGCGGAGCAAGCTGACCGCAAATGCCTGGACCACGGCGGGCGAGGGCGACGTAGCTAACCCGCTGGCCCAGTACAACCGCCTGCTCAAGGATTACGGCAAGGCCGAGCAGTTGTACCGCAAAGCCACCAAGGCCTACGCCAAGGGTGAGCTGCCCATGACCGCCCTGCATCCGGAAGAACGGTTCGAGGCGGCCCTGGAGGCGGGCATCTTCAGCGAGGAAGAAGCCGGCTTTATGCGCGAGTATGAAGCGCTGGTGCTTGAAATGCTTACCGTCGACGACTTCCCGTTCGACGAGTTTGCCCGCAACAAGGACACCCTCATTGACCACAATCCGGCCTGAAGCAGGCCGCTGACATGTGGCTGTCGGTAGTTGCTGTCAGTGTTGGCGCCGTGATCGGCGCCAACCTGCGCTGGGCCCTGAGCCTGTGGCTGAATGCCAGTTACCATGCCATTCCCTGGGGCACCCTGGTGGCCAACCTCAGTGGTGGCTGGCTGATCGGGCTGCTGATGGGTTTCTTTACCCACAGCAGTGCGCTGGCCCCGGAGTGGCGGCTATTCGCGGTGACTGGCCTGTGTGGCGCACTGACGACCTTTTCTGCGTTCTCCCTGGAAATGTTCGCGGCCTTGCAGGAAGGCAAGTGGGCGGTGGCGCTAACCGGTATCCTGGCCCATGTCATCGGCTCCATCCTGATGACCGCTCTGGGCTTCTGGACCTTCACCCTGTTCAGGGCATAGCGCCGTTGCCGGGGTCGGTCAGGGTCTTGGTATCACTACCTACATAAATTCTTGAAATTACCCTTGGCAAGCGGGAAGTTCCAGAGTAGAGTGAATCCTGAAGGAAAGATTAGCAAAGCAGTTCATGAATAAGACGTACCTCCGCAGTTAGTAGTGCCGTCCTGTTTTTGATCCCGCGAGTTCAGTTTTTCCGTAACACGCTGACCAGCACCAGAATGGTGTGTGGCAGCAGATAAAATGATTGATTTCAGGAAGTTTACGTATGTCTACTGTTACCGGTACTGTTAAGTTCTTCAACGAAGCAAAAGGCTTTGGCTTTATCACTCGTGAAGGCGGCCCGGACGTATTTGTTCACTACAGCGCCATCCAAGGCTCTGGTTTCAAGACCCTGGCCGAAGGTCAGCAGGTTGAGTTCACCGTAACTCAGGGCCAGAAAGGTCCTCAGGCGGAGAACGTTGTTGCCCTGTAATCCCTGAGGATTCAGCAACATCAAAAGAAAGGCAGCGAAGGCTGCCTTTTTTTGTGTCCGCCCGGTTTGTCGGATCAGTGACCGAACAGCTCCTGATAGAACAGCAGGGTGCCGTCCCAGGAACGGCGGGCGGCGTCCTGGTCATAGCCAACCGGCATGCCGAACTTTTCCGCGAAGGCGTCCGCACCCGGATTGGTGAAGGAGTGCTTGACTCCCGGGAAGCTCACCAGGGCCAGGTCCACCCCGGCATCCTGCATTTCCTGAACCAGGCCGGCCACCTGTTCAGATGGCACCATCGGGTCGGCGCCTCCGGTATACACCTGGACCCGTGCGGTTACTTTGCCGGCTTCGGCCTGCAGCGGGCTGGCCAGGGCGCCGTGATAGCTCACCGCGCCATCAAGGTCGACGCCCATCCGTGCCATGTTCAGCACCACCGCGCCGCCAAAACAGTAGCCCTGGGCAGCAATCTTGTCGGCATCCACGGATTCGTGGGCCTGCAACAGCTCTTTCGCCTTGATAAAGCGGGCCTTTACCTGGTCCATGTCCCGGGTGGCTTGTTTCATGAACTCCTGGGCGGTGTCCGGGTGTTCTGCCAGTTTGCCTTGCCCGTACATGTCCAGGGCAAAGGCGGTATATCCGGCTGCGGCCAGCTGTTCGGCCTGCTCCCGGACAAAGTCGTTGTGGCCCCACCATTCGTGCACCAGCAGGATTCCGGGCCTCTTGCCTCCGGCTTCATCATCCCAGGCCAGGTAGCCGCTGAAGGCCTGGCCATCCAGGGTGTACTCCACGGTCTCGGTGCGCAGCTCAGCCTGCGCGGCGGTGCCGGCGATGGCCAGTGTCAGGGCGGTGAGCGAGTGTTTGTTCAAACGTGGTTTCATGGCTGTTCCTGCTCCTTAGACGTTGCTTGTTGTTCCCTGTACTACGACGGTGTAACGAAGTTCGATGAACCATTGGTCGAGAACTAAACGGTATGATAACGCCGGGCTTTGAACAAAATAGCATCAAAGCCGTCTTTTACCACCGGCATTCTTGACTATAGTTAAGTACAGGAACGGTTGTAAGTCCGAACTTGTTCGGGCGCCGTATATCCCCATACCAACAACAGCAACAATGCGGGGTGGTCTATGCTCCTGTCACATGCGTTTGGTCTTTTTACTCACCCTGACCAGGAGTGGGTATCCATCAGAAAGGAACACGAGAATCCAACCAGGCTGTATATCGCTTATATTGCCGTTCTGGCAGCTATCGCACCCGTCTGCGCCTATATTTCCACCGCCCACTTCGGCTGGTCGGTGGGTAATGAACGGCTGATCAAGCTGACGGAAATCAGCGCAGTTCAATTGAGTGTCCTGACCTACGTAGCCATGCTGGTCGGGGTCTTTGCCCTGGGCTATGCCATCAACTGGATGGCCAGGACCTACGGCGCCAAGGAAGAACATGTGCCGTCCAACGGCATTGCCCTGGCGGCCTATTCCTGCACACCGCTGTTCCTGGCGGGCTTTGCCCTGCTGTATCCGGTGCCCTGGTTCAACGCGGCGGTGTTCCTGGCCGCCGCCTGCTATGGCGCTTGGTTGATGTATGACGGTCTGCCCATTGTGATGGGCATCGAGAAAGAGCGTGCTGTCATGTACGGTGGCGCTTTGCTGACGGTCGCACTGGTGATCCTGGTGTCCACGCGTGTGGGTTCGGTGATCCTGTGGAACCTGGGGGTTGGTCCGGTCTTTATCAGCGGATAACCAACGTCCCTTTGTGTTCGTACCGGTTACGGGAGCTTCGGCTCCCGTTTTTATTTGACCTGTGCCAATGGCAAAGGCCTGCACCGGCCTTGTAGTATGGTTGAGTCCACTACAAGGAATCAGTAATGACCGACTCTCCCGAATCTCCCGGCTCTGCTGCGCTGGAGCCGGAACTCCTGCGTTCTCAACACTGGCAGGCCTTGCCGGCCGCCGAGGCTCGTGAACGGCTGAAGGCCGGACAGCCATTATCCGGTGCCGAAGTCGCGGAACGCCTGGCGGCCCTGGGCTACAACCGGTTGCCGGAAGCGGCCACGTCCGGCCCGCTTGCCCGCCTTGGCCGGCAACTGAAGAATTTCCTCATCTATGTGCTGATGACTGCGGTGGTGATTACCGGTGCCCTCGGCCACTGGGTCGATGCCGGGGTCATCCTGGCGGTGGTGGTCATCCAGACCCTGGTCGGCTTTCTGCAGGAGGGCCGGGCCGAGCAGGCGCTGTCGGCTATCCGGCACATGCTGGCGCCAAAGGCCCGGGTTGTCCGGGAAGATGGCCAGCACCAGGTGGATGCAGCAGAACTGGTGCCGGGTGATACCATTTTGCTGGAACCGGGTGACCGTGTACCGGCGGATATCCGCCTGGAAAAGTGCCACAACCTGAAGATTGAAGAAGCTATCCTGACCGGCGAATCCGAGGCGGTGGATAAAAACCCCGAGCCGGTTGAGGCCGAGGCTGCCCTGGGTGACCAGACCGGTATGGCTTTTTCCGGCACCATGGTGGCCACCGGAACCGGCCGGGGTGTGGTGGTGCGCACCGGCGCCAGTACCGAAATTGGCCGGATTTCCGGCCTTCTGGCCAGCACGACCACCCTGAAAACGCCCTTGCTGGAGCAGATGGACCGGTTTGCCCGGGTGTTATCGATTATTGTGATCCTGACCGGGGTGGCGATTTTCTTTGGCGGCCTCGCGTTCAGCGGCCTGGAGTTCCGGGAGCTGTTCATGGCGGTAGTGGGGCTCACCGTTGCGGCCATTCCCGAGGGCCTGCCTGCGATACTGACCATTACCCTGGCCATTGGTGTCCGCCAGATGGCTCGTCGCAAGGCCGTGGTCCGGCGTATGCCGGTGATCGAAACCCTGGGTGCGGTGTCGGTGATCTGTTCCGACAAAACCGGAACCCTCACCCGCAATGAAATGATGGTGACCGCCGCCGTGGCCGGTGGCCAGCGCTATGATGTCACCGGCGAGGGCTATGGCTTTGAGGGCGCGGTGTGCCGTAACGGTGTGCCGGCAGAGGCCAGCCCGGTGCTGGCGGAAATGGCGCGGGCCGCGGCCCTGTGCAACGATGCCAGTATCAGCCACCGGGATGGCCGGGCCGTGATTCATGGCGACCCCATGGAAGCCGCGCTGAAGGTGTTCGCCAGCAAGGCGGCGTTCGATGTAGAAGCCAGTACCCGGGATTGGCCAAGGGTCGATGAAGTACCCTTTGATACCAATGTCCGCTTTATGGCGACCCTGCACCATGATCATCATGGCCGTGAGGTGGCCTACCTGAAAGGCGCACCAGAGCGGATTTTGCGGATGTGTTCGCACCAGTTGTCGGACACCGGTGAGCAGGTTGAACTTGACCACCCGGCATGGGACGGAATCATTGCCGGGATGGCGTCCGAAGGCCTGCGGGTGCTGGCGATTGCCCGCCGGCCCGTGACAGCCGGCAGCCGTGAGCTGGTTGTGGAAGAGCTGGAGCAGGGGGCTGAACTGCTGGGTGTGGTGGGTCTGCTGGATCCACCCCGGCAGGAAGCCATCCAGGCCATCGAAGAATGCCACAGTGCCGGTATCCGGGTAAAAATGATCACCGGTGACCACGCCCTGACCGCCGGAGCCATCGCCCGCAAGCTGGGGTTGCGCAATACCGACAAGGTGCTCACCGGCAAGGACCTGGACGCCATGGACGAGCAACAGCTGCAGCAGGCGGCCGGTGAAGTGGATGTTTTCGCCCGCACCAGCCCGGAACACAAGCTGAGGCTGGTGGCAGCCCTGCAGGCCCTGCATGGCGTAGTGGCCATGACCGGTGACGGGGTGAATGATGCCCCGGCCCTGAAGCGGGCGGATGTGGGTATCGCCATGGGCGTGAAAGGCTCGGAAGCGGCCCGCGAGGCTTCGTCGGTGGTCTTGCTGGACGACAACTTTGCCAGCATTGTGGCCGCGGTGCGGGAAGGGCGTACGGTCTACACCAATTTGCGCAAGGGCATTGCTTTTATGCTGCCGATCAATGGCGGCGAATCCATCAGCCTGATTACCGCCTTGCTGCTGGGGCTGGCGCTGCCGATATCCGCGTTGCAGATTCTTTGGGTGAACATGGTGAGCTCGGTGGTGCTGGCCATGACCCTTGCCTTTGAACCACCGGAGCCGGGTGTGATGGCCCAGCCGCCGAGGCCCCGGGACGAACCCCTGCTCCGGGGCTTTGTGGTCTGGCGGGTGGCGTTTGTCTCTTTGCTTTTCCTGGCCGGCATCTTTGGCGCCTGGTTCTGGGCCATGTACAACTATGACGATGCCGTGGTGGCCAGTACCCTGGCGGTGAATACCCTGGTGGCCATGGAGGTGTTCTACCTGTTTGCGGTCCGTTACCTGGATACGCCGTCGATCACCTTGCGGGGTGTGCTGGGTACTCCGGTGGTGCTGCTGGCAGTGTTTGCAGTGATTGTCCTGCAGTCCCTGTTCACCTGGGTGCCCTGGTTCCAGAACACCTTTACCAGTGCCGCGCTTTCCCCTGAAGCGCTGGGTTTTGCGGTACTGGCCGGTGTGGCGGTGTTGGTGCTGCTGGAGTTGGAAACGGCAATCCGAAGATACCTCAGGGCAGCCCGCGGGTAATCACGGACGGGTCGCCCCGGCCTTCCACGGCTGCCAGTTCGGCACTGGAGAGCCAGGCTCCGGGGGGCTTGTCGAGCACCTCGGCGCAGGCCGCCAGGGTGTGGCCCCAGGAGCAGTGATTGGCAAACAGCATGCCGCTTTCGTTCAGGGTGCCGCCGCGGTTGATGTAACCCAGCACCCGGCTGTGGGACGGCTGGGGGAACAGGTTGTGCAGGTGGCCCCGGAATACTTCCGGGCGCATATGGGTAAGCGCAACCCGCCGCTGCAGGCGATGGGGGAACAACCGCTCCCGCTCGAATTCGTTCAGGCAGAAGGCGGCTTCGTGCGGATCCCTGGGCTGGCGGAAGCGCCCGGGCTCCTGCAGGTACACCAGCCGGAACGCGGTGCCGGTTTCCCGCAGGCGCTCGCAGGCCCGGATGGCTTCGGACAGCTGGTAGGCGCCGCTGGCAATCAGCAGGATCGGTTCTTCTCCGGTGGAGGTGTCTTCGTCGACCACCAGCGCGCCGTGGCGGGCCAGGGTTTCTGCCTCACCGGCATTGAATACGCAGGGCCGTTCCCGCTTCGGGATCACCATGCAGCTGATCCGGCCCCGTTCAGTGAAGACCGAAGGCAGAACTGCGAGGGTGCTGTTGTAGTCCGCCGGGAACAGTACCCGGGAAACATCGCTCATCTCGCCCAGCATGGCTTCGCAGAAGGTGGTGTCCTGGTGTGACTGTTCGTTCTTGCCGTTCTCCCAGGTGTGGGAGGTGGCTATCACCGGAAAGCCCAGCCAGCGGGCCGGCCGGCCCACTTCTTTCTGGTGCCGGGCAAAGATCAGCTCCTGGCGAATGGCGCCGAGCATTTTCACACAGAAGGCTTCGTAGCTGGCGACCAGGTTCAGGCCGGCCTTGTTGGCCAGGCAGGCAGACACCACGGCCTCTTCATTCAGGGCGGTGATGATCTTGCCGTGGATTGATTCCTGGAGGTTTTCGGGGTCATTAACCCGGTGTTTCAGGTCAGCCAGGATACCGGTCAGGCGGTTGCTGGCGAGCTCATCGGGGTTGCCTACCCGGGGTCGTAGCCCGGGGTTGTCTTGCACCAGCGCCCGGAAGAACTCGTCGACCGCAGACATGGGGGAACCCTGGTTCTGGCTCCAGGGCAGGGCTGGAAACGAAGGCTCCGGCGGGTTACGGGTGGCCAGGGCATGGTCCCGCTCCAGTGGCCGCCGTTGCAGGGCGTGTTCATTGAGTTCCGCGACGGCTTGCTGGAGGTCTTTAGGTTCAACCCACAGCGGCGTGATGTGCTCCTGGAACAATTCCCGGGCACGGGTATCCAGCCTGGGGTTGCCCGGTAACGGCAGGTTATGGGCCGGGTTCTGGCCGGCGCCGTAGAAGCCGTAGCCCTTGACGGTTTCGGCAATGCCGTAGGGAATCTGGACCGGATACGCAAGTTCGCCTTTTTTGGCGGCTTCTCCGTTGGCAGCCAGTGTGGCTTCCATCTCGTACAGGGCGCAGACAAAGGCAGCCGGGTCCTTGCCATCAAAGCGGAAGGGCGCAAAGTCCCGGGCCAGCAGGTGTTGTTCGAAGCGCTCCAGGCCTTCCCGGGTACCCAGTTCGGTACGCTGCTCAATCCGGCGGCCGTTGGCAATCATCACCGGCAGCACCTGCCCGCAGTCTTCTGCCCGCCACCAGCGGGGTATCCAGTCACTTCCCCGTTGTTCTTCGGCGGCACCGTCAGACAGAAACGCCACCAGCGACTCTCCGGGCAGCGGCATGTGGGCATACTGCAGTTCGGCGAACCCGAGATAGCCGCCCTCAATAATGCCGCCGGCGGTGTGCGGGTTAACGTGGCTGCCCAGGGGCGATGCCATGGAGCCATCGGGCTTTTGCCGGTAGCTGTAAAAATCCGAGGCCAGGCGGGACAGGCCGTCTGCGGCCTGGTACCGGGCTTTCTGTTCCGGGTGCAGGTTGCCGGTCAGAACGTTGATGGCATCTATGGCAGCAACGCAGTGGCCCTGGCCCATCAGCCAGCTTCGGGTTTGTCCGGTCAGGTTGTTCAGGGCCAGGTAGGCGGCATAGGCCGGCACCATGTTGAGCGCGCCACCGGTGTGGCCTTCCGGGGCGGTTTTGAAATCCTTCGGTTGCAACGGGGCACCGGTAATATCCACCCGGTTGCAGTAGGTCATGTGCACCACCAGCCACAGGCCGGCGCTGGTCAGCCGGTCCAGGGCGATCAGTTTGCGGTATACGCTGTCGGCGTCCGGCTGTTGGCCTGCTGCCACCAGTTTCTGTGCCAGCGCCTGTACCTGGCGTGCGGTGGTCTCAGAGTGCCGGATTATGCCATAGCCCTGTTGCCAGCACTGGAACACCGGGCTCGCCGCGGTCGCATCCGGCGTTGGAACCTGTTTGATTGGCGAAGACATAGTCGGCCTCCATGACATTGATAATTGTCAGAGCAGTGTAATGGCAGTGCCGGGAGGGGCCCTTGATGCAGGTCATTGGAGTCTGCATCTATTGACGGGCTAATGATCGCGTGCGTGGGAGGGCAGGGGTGCGCCTGTTGATTCGAGACTGGCCCGGGCGGGCTGGCCCCAGTAATAACCCTGGCCCTGCAGGCCGGGGAACTGCTGCAGCCAGACGGCAATGGCTTCTTCTTCCACACCTTCCACGACAACGTCCAGGTCCAGGGCGGTGCCCAGTTCCAGTGCCGCTTTCAGGATTTTCTGGCGGGCCGGATAGTCCAGCACGTTGTGCAGGAAGCTGCGGTCTATCTTCAGTTCATCCAGCCGGAACAGGGCCAGGGTGCCCAGGGAGGAATGGCCGGAACCGAAGTCGTCCAGGGCAATCCGGAAACCCATGTCGCTGAGGATTTCGATGGTATGCCGGGCCAGCTCCGGGTCGGTCATCATGGCGGTTTCGGTGATCTCCAGGATGATATTCCGGGGCAGCAGATGGTGCCGGCGCAGGATCGCCCGGGCCTGTTCGGCGAACAGCAGGTGAGCCAGGTCCTTGGCGGAAATATTGACGCTGATGGCGATGTGGTCGCCGTACCTTGCCCGCAGGCCGCTGGCATCACGGCAGGCCCGGTCCAGCACCCAGCGGGTAACCTGGTGGATAATGCCCACTTCCTCGGCCAGCGGAATCCACTGGTCCGGGGGGATTCGTCCGAATTCGCTGTGTTCCCAGCGCAGCAGGGCTTCCACCGAGCTGATCCGGCCGTCGCGGATACTCACTTTCGGCTGGTATTCCAGCCACATGTCGCCGGAGTTCAGGGCATCTTCAACGTCCAGCATCAGGATCTGCTGGCGGTACTGCCACTCGGCAATAGACGGGTCATAAACACTCAGGGCATTGTCGCTGTTCAGGGAGGCAAAGCCCGCCGCCGACAGCAGGCTGCCGGCGTCGGTGCCATGCTCCGGGGCGTGGGCAAGGCCCAGTGACGCAGCCCAGGAGAACGAAAACCGGCCGTCCCTGAAGTTGCCCGATAACCAGTCGGTAATGGCACTCAGGGCGCGGGTTTCGAGCTCTGGCTGGTTCGGGCTGCGGCGCAGGGCAAAGGCATGGTTGACGGTATCCAGTGTGGCAATGGCATAGCCGTTGATGGGAATCATCTGCTCGCCCAATGCCTGTTTCAGGAACCGGTTCATCTTCCGCAGGTACTGCCTCAACAGCTCTTCGGCAGAGCGGTAACCCAGCGCCTGCTCCAGTTCATTGAAGCGGGTCAGCCGCACCATGCACAGCGTGTAAGGGGTTTGCCGGCTGTCGATGGCGGTCAGCGCCTCTTCCAGCATGGGGCGGTTGGGTTTGCCGGTTACCCGGTGGGTTTTCAGGACCCGGTCGTAATCCTGTTCAATGCGCGCGCGCAGGGCCTGTTCTTCCCGGGCGCGGATGTCGGCGCTCAGCCGGCGTTTGCGCTCTTCCAGCAACAGCCGGCCGACACCGCTGGTGAGGATGAGGGAGCCGGCGGCTGCCCCCAGAAAGAACGCGGAGTCGGTCAGCGGATTGACCGGCAGCCAGCCGATGGTTGTCAGGGACGTGGTGAGTGCGCCGACCAGAATGGCCAGTACCGACAGGGCGAAATAACGGGCGTAGACGTGCTTGCGGATCTGCCCCAGCACCAGTCCGAAGATGAACACGCCACCGGTGGCGGCAACTACCAGGAACACATCCTGCCCCAGCGGGCCGATGGCGAAGGGGGCCGCCAGCAGGTGCAGGCCGGCGGCCAGGCTGAAGCCCCGGAGTAGCCGGGCACCATGCCGGCCCACGGCAATAAAATGGGGGGTGAATTCACACAGGGCAATCAGGCATAGTGGCAGGCTGACGGACAGCAGGGCGTTGAGCTCCGGTATGCCGGGCCAGATCAGCCAGAGCCCCAGGCCATCCATCACCAGCTGGCTGTAGATAACACCCACCATCAGCACACTGAGCCAGGCCAGCCCGGGCCGGCGAAGCCTGATGACAATGCTCAGGTTAAGCAGCAGGGCAAACACCAGCATGCCGGTGACGAAGGATTTCCAGACCATGACCGGGAGGTCAGGCTCGGCGATGGCCGTGTCGCCAATCAGCGATGTAGCCTGTTGGCCCAGAAATGCCGCCAGCAAACCATAGACTGCCACCACCAACAGCACCACAAACGGAAACCAGCGTTGCAGCCCGCTGCCACTGGCGCGCCGGCCCCGGGCGCGCGCCGGGCTGTGTTGGTTTGTGGAGGCTGCGCCCATTCCGTAGCAATCCTGATTGGTACAAAGGCTTCGATACACAATGTTACTTAATATAACATCTTGCAACATTATGAATTTGAACAAATTTTAATGCATTTATAGATATTTTACATTTGGAGTTTCATGGGGATGGTTAAAATGAGACCTGTTCCCGATAGCTCCACTCCAACAGAGGATACCCCGTGACCATCCAGATACTGACCACCGGCGGCACCATCGACAAGGTGTACTTTGATGCCAACAGCAAGTTCGAGATCGGTGACAGCCTGTTGCCGGAATTGCTGGCAGAGTCGAACATCCATGAGGGCTATGCCATCCGGGAGCTGATGCGCAAAGACAGCCTGGAACTGACCGATGACGACCGCGACGGCATTCTCGAGGCGGTAAAGCAGACCGAACATTCCCGCATTATTATCACCCATGGCACCGACACCATGGCCCAGACGGCCCAGGTCCTGAAAACCCTGCCCGATCGCACCATTGTGCTGACCGGGGCCATGCAACCGGCCCGGATGCGTCGTACCGATGCCATCTTCAATATCGGCTTTGCCTGGGCGGCGGCCCGGCTACTGCCGCCGGGCGTCTACATTGCGATGAATGGCGAGGTGTTCGAGGCGGGAGCGGTGCGCAAGAACCTGGAAGCCCAGAAGTTCGAACGTATCGATGACGCAGCCCGGTAGCGCTCGCTAAACCGAATCGATTTCTGACCGGGTCAGTTCCCGAAACTGGCCCGGTGCCAGCCCTGCATCCAGTTCAATCGCACCGATGCGTTGTCTGTGCAGTGCCGTGACATGGTTTCCCACCGCCGCCAGCATGCGTTTGACCTGGTGGTAACGGCCTTCGCTGATGGTCAGCTCTATCTCCTGTTCAGAACAGGCCAGTACCTGCGCCGGTCGCGTGGCCGTGTCTTCTCCGTTGAGCTGAATGCCTTGTTCCAGGGCCTGTCGGGCTTCTGCCGTTAATGGCTCGGCCAGCTGTACCCGATAGGTTTTCGGGCAGTCCCGCCGGGGCGAGGTAACCCGGTGCGACCACTGGCCATCGCTGGTGATCAGGAGGAGTCCGGTGGTGTCTTTGTCGAGCCGTCCGGCAATGTGCACCTGCCGCGCCAGCTCCGGTGGCAGCAGGTCCAGCGCGGTGGGCTGGTTGCTGTCGGTTGTGGCGCTGATTACTCCGGCGGGTTTGTGCAACATCAGGTACAGCTCGCCGGGCAGGGTCACCGGTTCGCCGTCGAGCAGCACGCTGTCGCCGGTGTTGATGTTGGCGCTGGTGCTGCGGCACAACTGGCCGTTCACCTGAACCCGCTTGCCGGTGATGGCCCGCTTGGCGTCTTTGCGGGACAACCCGGTGCCGTTGGCAAGGTATTGGTCCAGGCGCATCAGCAAGTATGCCCCTGAGCCGGTGGGGCCAGTGTGGCCAGGCACAGCACCGGCAGTTCTCCGGTCAGCCGGGCCCAGAGCAGCGGCAGGGCGTCCGGATTGATGGCCGGCCGGCCCAGCCGGCCGCTGGGGATCGGGGCTAAACCCTGATCCGAGAGGTTCGCCAGGGTAAAGGTAAACGGGTGCGCGCCGGGAATGCCCAGGCGGATGTCGGTGGCGGTAATCTGTTGGCCGGCCTGCTCATAGTGCAGGAAGCCCCGGGTGAACCACTCAAGGCGCCGGGCTTCCGGTAAGTCAGCTACCCGGGCCCGGAGCACCGGATTGCGGGGGAAGTATTCCAGTGACAGTTCCGGCGTGCGATCCAGAAAACCGGTAACAATCTCCACCCGGGCGTCGTCGGTGATGGCCGTGGCTCGCCATAACAGGGTATTGAACGGCATGGGTTGTACCATCAGGGCCGGCTGTTCCAGCCCGGCCCGGGCCAGTGCCGGTTGAACCCTGTCGGTGATGATTTGCTGTGCCACCAGCGTCCAGCCCAGATACAGGGTGGATAGCCCCAGTGCCAGGCTCAGCGCCGTGCGGGCCGGGGGGCGCACCAGAAACGCCAGGCAGCCGGCCAGCAGCGGCAGGGTGTAGAGCGGGTCAATAATGAAAATGCTGTTGATGGCCACCGGTGTGCCGAACGGCCAGAACAACTGGGTGCCGTAGGTGGTGAACGCGTCCAGCAGGGGGTGGGTGATCAGGATAAGCGCTACCAGCGCCAGCCATCGCCGGTAGCTGATAACCGGCTTCCAGCGCCACAGGCCCCAGGCGATCAGCAGCGACAGGGGCGCAAGAATCAGCAGGGAATGGCTGAAACCCCGGTGCTGGGTAAAGTTGGCGACCGCGGTGCCATAGTCGATGACTACGTCGAGGTCCGGCAGGGTGCCCAGCAAGGCGCCGGTCAGCAGTGCCGACCGCCCCAGGGTTTTGCCGGCCACGGCTCCGGCCAGGGTGGCGCCAAGGGCGGCCTGGGTAATGGAGTCCATGGTTCAGCTACCGGCCTGGATATCCAGCGCCTGCAGCAGTTGCCCGGACGGAAAGCCGTCGGCAATCAGGCCTTCGGCTTTCTGGTACTGGCGGATGGCCTTGCGGGTGTTGGAACCCAGAATGCCGTCAGGCTCGCCACTGCTGTAGCCCTTCGCGCTCAGGGTTTCCTGCAGCTGCATGATCTGGTCCCGGGACAAGGCAGGCTGGTCTTCCGGTGGCGGGTTCTGCAGGCCGCCGGCACCGGCCACCCGGTCGGCCAGGTGGCCAACGGCGATGGCGTAGAACTCCGAGCGGTTCCAGCCCATGATGACTCGGAAGTTGCTGTAAGCCAGGAAGGCCGGGCCCTGGTGGCCGCTGGGCACCACCAGTGCGGCTTCAATGGGCTCCCGGGCCAGGGCGTTGCCGAAGGCATCGGTAATGCCCAGTTTCCGCCACTCGGCCAGGGGCAGCCGGCGCCCATCGGCCTGGCTGAAGTCAAAGTTTTCGGGCAGTAACACTTCCCGGCCCCAGCGGTAGTCGCCGTCCCAGCCCATGGATTCCAGGAACTTGCCGGCCGACATCATGGCATCGGGCAGGCTGTTCCACAGGTCCCGGCGGCCATCGCCATCGGCGTCTACGGCGTGTTTCAGGAAAACCGTGGGCATGAACTGGACGTGGCCCATGGCGCCGGCCCAGGAGCCTTCCATCTGCTCCGCCGGAATGGCGCCCTCGTCGATAATGCGCAGGGCGGCAATCAGCTGTTCGGTGAAGAAGGTCGTGCGGCGCGGGTCACAGGCCAGGGTGGTCAGGGCACTGGGCACCTGCATCTTGCCGAAGTGGCTGCCGTAGTTGGTTTCCAGGCCCCAGAACGCCACCAGGTAGGGGGCAGGGACACCGGTTTCCCGGGTCACCCGGGCCAGCAGGTCCTTGTGCTCGGCCAGCATTTCCCGGCCCTTGCTGATCCGGCTTTCGTTAACCCGGCGGTTCAGGTAGTCGGCAAAGGTGGTGGTGAACTCCGGTTGCCGGCGGTCCAGTTCGATTACCCGTTCCAGGTAGCTGACATCGGCCATCACCCGGCTGGCGGTGTCGGCACTGACACCGGCCTGGACCGCTTTGTCTTGCAGGCCTGCCTTGCACTCTGCAAAGGCGGCGTCGGTCATGGTGGGTAGTTCTGCCATCGAAGCCTGGCTGGTAAAGAGCAGGGCTGGCAGGAAAAGGGCAGTCAGGGCGTGACGTACTGGCCCCGGCATCGGCTGATTGGCCACAGTAAAACCTCGCAAGATGAATGGGCGGGTATGAATGCCATGTTAGCGCGTTTTTACGGTTCGGAAATACCGCTGAACCGGCCCGGGAGTGACAATTCTTTAATCCCGGAGTTCCGGTACCCGTTCTACCAGTCGCTCACGGGGGAAGTGGCAGATGAATTCGCTGCCTTCGCCGGGTTTGCTGCGGATTTCCAGGTTGCCATCGTGGTTGATCAGCACGTGTTTGACGATGGCCAGTCCCAGACCGGTGCCACCGGTGTCTTTATGCCGGCTTGGGTCGGCGCGGTAGAAGCGCTCGGTCAGGCGGGGAATGTGAACCGGGTCGATGCCGATACCGCTGTCTTTGACGGACAGATGGGCGCCGTCGCGGTTGGCCGTCCAGGATACGGTCACTTCGCCTTCCGCCGGCGTGTACTTCACTGCGTTGAACACCAGGTTGGAGAAGGCGCTGCGCAGCTGGCTTTCATCGCCCTGCAGTAGCCGGTGGTCGGAAATATTGACGGTAATGCGGTGCTGTTTGCTGCCGCTCAGGGCCTGGGCGTCGTGACAGATCTGGTTCAGCAGGGCATCCATGTCGGCAAGGGTGTCATCTACCGTGTGTTCACCGGTTTCAATACGCGACAGCAGGATCAGGTCGGTAATCAGGGCTTCCATCCGGGATGACTGGGCGGCCATGGTGTTAATGGCCCGGCGCCACTTGGGTGGCAGTTCGTCGGCATGGTCAACGAGGGTTTCGAGGTAGCCGCTGATTACCGTGAGCGGGGTGCGCATTTCATGGGAAACGTTACCCACGAAGTCCCGGCGCATCTGTTCCAGCTGGTACAGCCGGGTAACGTCCTTGGCCACGATCAGGCGGTCGTCGTCGCCGAACAGGCTGATCTGGATTTGCAGGTGGAGATGGGGCTTGGCCGGGGAGTTCAGTTCCAGCGGTTCCCGGTAGTCCCGGGAGTCGAAGTAGGCCTTGAAGGCCGGGTTTCGGATCAGGTTGTGGATGTACTGGCCCCGGTCGGTACTGCGCCGGAACCCCAGCAGGTGTTCGGCAGAGCCGTTCCACCATTCCATGGTGCCCCGGGCGTCGGTCATGATCACACCGTCGCGCATGGCATTGGTGGATTCCTGAACCCGGTTGATGCGGGCCCGGAGGCGGTCCTGTGTACGCAGGTGGCTCTGGTGCAGCTTGTTCAGGCCATCAAAGATGCTGCCCCACATGCCGATACTCTGGGGCGCTTCTTCGCTGGCGTCCGGGTTGTCCAGCCACTGGTACAGGCGGCGGGCCTGGATCAGGGTCCACCAGAGGTAACCCACCAGGCCAACCAGCAAGCCGTATACCGGTTCACCAAAATACAGGCCAACCAGCGTGGTACTGGCCAGGATGGCCAGGATCAGGCGCAGATATCGTGACCACTTGTGTTGCATCGGGCGCAGCCTTGTTCTGTGTTCTGGTATCAGGCCAGGGGCCGAAGCGGTTATGCGACCCTGGTGGAGAACCTGTAGCCGGTGCCCCGGACGGTCTGGACCAGGTGGTCGTAGCGGTCGCCAAGGGCCTTGCGCAGGCGCCGGATATGTACGTCTACCGTACGCTCTTCAACATAGACATTGCCACCCCAGACCTGGTCCAGCAACTGCGACCGGGTATAGACCCGTTCCTGGTGGGTCATGAAAAACTGCAGCAACCGGTACTCGGTGGGGCCCATGGTCAGGGCACCTTCCGGAGTGGTTACCCGGTGGCCGACCGGGTCCAGGGTCAGCCCGTCCACTTCGATCGGGCTGTCGACACCGGCCGGCGTTGCCCGGCGCAGTACCGCTTTCAGCCGGGCAACCAGTTCCCGCGGGCTGAAGGGCTTGGTGATGTAATCATCGGCACCAACTTCCAGGCCCTGGATCTTGTTGTCTTCCTCAACCTTGGCGGTCAGCATGATAATCGGGATGTCGGCGGTTGCCTCTTCCTTTTTCAGCCGCCGTGCCAGCTCGACACCACTGGTGCCCGGGAGCATCCAGTCCAGCAGAATGAGGTCCGGCTGCCGGTCAACTACCAGGGCGTGGGCCTGGCGGGCATCCTCTGCCTCGAGGTAGTCGTAATCAGCCATTTCGAGGGCCACGGCGATCATTTCGCGGATGGCTGGCTCGTCATCGACGATCAGGACAGTTTTTCCATTCATGTGCTTCAACCTGTGTCAGAACCCCGGGAGCAGGATTTGCGCTCCCCAGTAATGTTGCTGGCTCATTACAACGCGTCTTTGTTACAAGTATATGACACGATTGAGCTAGCGGCGGTTCCGTGCCTGCTGGCAACTCAGAGAAGCTGGTCGACCACCAGCCCGGCAAATACCGCAAACCCGGCCCAGTTGTTGTTCAGGAAGGCCTTGAAGCAACCTTCCCGGGCACGGTCGCGGGCCAGGTACTGGTGATAGGCAAACAGGCCTGCCATTACCGCCACGCCCAGGTACCAGAATGTGCCCAGTTCTGCCTGGCCTCCTACAATCACCAGGATCAGCACCACCAGCGCCTGCAGTATGCCGATAATCGCCCGGTCGGCTTCGCCGAACAGGATGGCGGTGGATTTAATGCCGATTTTCAGGTCGTCATCCCGGTCCACCATGGCATAGAGCGTATCGTAGGCCACGGTCCACAACACGTTGGCGGTGAACAGCAGCCAGGTAAGCTGGCTCAGCTCGTTGGCCTGGGCGGCCCAGGCCATGGGGATGGCCCAGGAGAACGCGGCCCCCAGAAACAGCTGGGGCAGCTGGGTGTAGCGCTTCATGAACGGGTAAATAAACGCCAGCAGGGCGCCGCCGAAGGACAGGTACAGGGTCAGCCGGTTGGTGAACAGTACTACCATCAGGAAGGAAACCAGGCACAGGCCCAGAAACAGGGCAACGGCTTCCCAGGACTGGATGCGGCCGGTGGTCAGGGGGCGGTCCTGGGTGCGTTTTACGTGGCGATCCCAGTCCCGGTCGGCAAAGTCGTTGATGGCGCAGCCGGCGGCCCGCATAAAGAACACGCCCAGGGTGAAAATAATGACGTTGGCAATAGACGGGCTGCCGTCGCCGGCCAGCCAGAGTGCCCAATAGGTGGGCCAGAGCAACAGCAGGCTGCCGATAGGCCGGTCAATGCGAAGCAGGCGGGCGTAGTCGGCCAGGCGTGCCTGGACAGGGTCTGGCAGGGCATTCTGCAACATGGTGCGCTCTTCCGTGGGTCAGGTGCGTGGCAAACACCGGATTATAGCCAGCCAGGGCCCGGGGGTTAAACCGAAGCTTACCGGTACAGTACCGGCAACAGATATTCGACCACCATCAGGGCGTTGTTGCCGTGGTGGAACAGGGAACGCCGGGCCAGCCGGGGCTGAAGCGGATGATCGGGCAGGCACAGGCCGGTTTCCAGCGGCCCCCGTGACCAGTCCGGGCCGCTGAACAGAAAGGCACCCAGGGGCTTGTTGCCCAGGTGGCGCAGTTGCCTGCCCTTGCCTTCAAAACACTGGTGGGGGATGACCGTGCGGGCCAGGACCCAGGGCTGGCCATCGCCGCACAGGCGGACTTCGCGGATCCAGGCCTGTTGCCGGGGCTGCAGCCCGAGCCGGCGAACCTCTTCCGGGAACGGCGTGGCGTAGCCTTCGCGCGCGACTTCCACATGGAAGCTCTCGAGGCACCGCTGCTTCAGGGCCTGGGTGAAAGACCCTTCCACCTGCAGCCAGTAGCGGGCCGGGCCGTGAACCTCCGGGTTGCGCAGCCCGGCCGCAGCCAGCGACCGGTACCAGCGGGTAGGCGGGATCTTCAGGCTGTTTTCCCGGTCAGAGTCCTTTGACAGCATAGATGCCGGGGGCGTTACGCCAGTAACCTTTGTAGTCCATGCCGTAGCCGAACAGGAAGCGGTCTTCAACGCAGAGGCCGGTGAAGTCGGCTTTCAGGCCCGGACGGGCCTTGCGGTCGTGGATCTTGTCGACCAGTACCGCGGTCAGCACTTCCCGGGCGCCGTGGGCCAGGCAGTAGTCAGCGATGGCGCACAGGGTGGTGCCTTCATCCAGGATGTCGTCGACAATCAGCACCGTGCGGTCTTTCATGTCGGATTCCGGCTGGAGTTTCCACTCGAGGATGCCGCCGGTGGTTTCCTGGCGGTAGCGGGTGGCGTGCAGGTATTCCGCCTGCACCGGGAATTTGAGGCGGGGCAACAGCTGGCCGGTTGTGATCAGGCCACCGTTCATAACGCAGAACAACAGCGGGTTACTGTCTTTCAGGCGATCGGTGATGGCCGAGGCCATGGTGTCGATGGCGGCACTTACCTGTTGTTCGTCTACCAGGCAGTCGGCTTCAGCCATGACCTGGTTCATTTCGGCGACGGTATCGGTCATAACGGTCGGTCCTGTCGTAAAACCGGCGATTATACCGAACCGGTTGCCCTGAAGGGAGGGGCAGATGGTGGACGGACTATCTGTAATCATGCCTATTGGCACAAAACCCGGGCAACCGGCGTCTCGCGTGGCATTGGTCACAGACCGGGTGGAGGGTATTATGGCGCACGGAATTTTAACGGAGAGCAAGTATGAAGAAGTGGCAGTGTGTAGTGTGTGGCCTGATTTACGACGAAGCCGAAGGCTGGCCGGAAGACGGCATCGAGCCGGGCACAAAGTGGGAAGATGTGCCGGATGACTGGGTATGCCCGGACTGTGGCGTGGGCAAGGAAGACTTCGAGATGATCGAAATCGGCTGATTAACGGAGCAGGACTATGACCGACCAGGCACCGATTGTAATAGTAGGCACCGGATTGTCCGGATACTCGCTGGTGCGGGAACTGCGCAAGCTGGATAAAACCACTCCGGTGGTGATGGTAACCGCAGACGACGGCGTGAATTACTCCAAGCCGATGCTGTCCACCGGCTTTACCAAGGGTAAGGATGCCAAAGGGCTGGCCCAGGGCGACACCGAGGCAATGGCCGAACAGCTGTCGGTGGACATTCGCACCTACAGCACCGTTACCGGTATTGATACCGGTGCCCGCGAGCTGGTGCTGGGCGACGAGCGGCTGGCCTACAGCAAACTGGTGCTGGCCTGGGGCGCGGATGTGATCCGCCTGGGCCTGGACGGTGATGGCCTGGACCGGGTCTATTCGATCAACGACCTGCTGGATTACCGGGCGTTCCGCAAGGCCCTGGAAGGTGGCAAGCGGGTGGCCATCATGGGTGCGGGGCTGATCGGCTGTGAATTTGCCAACGACCTGCGCAACGGCGGTTATGAGGTGGATGTGATTGCCCCGGATGCCGCCGTTATGCCCAGTTTGCTGCCGGAGGCGGCCGCCAACGCCGTGCAGCAGGAGTTGCAGGCCCTGGGTGTGAACTTCCACCTGGGCACGGTGGTACAGCGGGTGGATCGCGACGGGCAGGGCGTAAAGCTTGCGCTGGCCAACGGCGACACCCTGGCGGCAGACCTGGTGGTTTCTGCGGTCGGTCTGCGGCCACGCACCGAGCTGGCCCGGGCTGCGGGCATTGAAGCCGGTCGCGGCATTGTGGTTAACCGGGCCCTGGAGACGTCTGCACCGGATGTCTATGCCCTGGGTGACTGCGCCGAGGTAGACGGCCAGGTGCTGCTGTATGTATTGCCGTTGATGGCCTGTGCCCGCGCCCTGGCGAAAACCCTTACGGGTGAACGCACCCAGGTGAGCTACGGTGCCATGCCGGTGATGATCAAAACCCCTTGTTGTCCCACCGCGGTGTGCCCGCCACCGGCTGGTGCCGAAGGCGAATGGGACATCGAGCAGGAGGGGTCAGACGTGAAAGCCCGCTTCCTGTCGCCATCGGGCGAAGTGCTCGGGTTTGCGGTGACCGGCCGGTTTGCCGTGGAAAAACAGGCGTTGTCGCGGGAAGTGCCGCCCATCCACAGTGACTGAGCGTTGCGAAATTGTTTCACCTGAGGTAGAAATTCTTTCGTAAGCTAAGGAGCTGGTCGCTGGCTCCTGACCAAAACAACAGGAGCATGCATGCTGGAAATAACCCGGAAGCTGATTGATTTGCTGGATTTGTCGCCCATCGGAGATGACCATTTTCAGGGTGACAGTGAGGATCTCGGCTTTCCCCATGTGTTTGGCGGCCAGGTACTTGGGCAGGCGTTGATGGCGGCCAGCCGTACCGTTGAAGGCCGGTTGTGCCATTCATTGCACGCCTACTTCCTGCGCCCCGGCAACCACAGCATGCCGATTGATTACGAGGTTCAGCGGGTTCGCGATGGCGGCACGTTTTCGGTGCGCCGGGTCATTGCCCGCCAGGACGGCAAGGAGATCCTGACCGGTTCCATGTCATTCCAGGTGGCCGAGGAAGGGCTCAGCCACCAGTTCCCGATGCCGGAAGCGCCAGCGCCGGAAACCCTGAAATCCGAACAGGAACTGGGGCAGTTGCTGGTGGACCAGGTGCCGGAGAAGCTTCGGGACGTGCTCACCCGGGACCGGCCCATCGAGATCCGCCCGGTGAACCCCGGCAACCCGCTCAAACCGGAGAAACAGCCGCCCTACCGCCAGAACTGGTTCCGGGCCCTGGGGCCACTGCCGGATGATCCGGTCTTGCACCGCTGCCTGCTGACCTACGCGTCGGATTTCTCGTTCCTCGGCACCTCCATGGCACCCCACGGCCGCACGTTCATGAACCGGAACATGCAGGTAGCCAGCCTGGACCATGCCATCTGGTTTCACCGGGACTTCCGAATGGACGAATGGCTGCTGTACGACAAGGACAGCCCCAGTGCCTCCGGCGGTCGTGGTTTCAATCGGGGTAATTTCTTCACCCGGGATGGCGTGCTGGTGGCTTCGACCACTCAGGAAGCGTTGATCCGGGAACGGCAGGGCTGATCTGCCAGCCAGTCGATAATGCGGTCAAAAGGTTGCGGCCGGGCCAGGATATAACCCTGAACCAGGTCGCAGCCCATGCTCTCCAGCAGCTTCAGGGTTTTTTCACTCTCCACACCCTCCGCCACCACGGTGTAGCCCAGGCTGTGGCACATCTCGATGGTGGTGCGCACGATGACCCGGTCCTCCTCCCGCTCTGCCAGCTCGGTGATCAGTGAGCGGTCGATCTTGATCTCGCTGGCGGGCAGCTGCTTGATGTAAGACAGCGAGGAATAGCCGGAGCCGAAGTCATCAATGGACAAGGGGATGCCTGCGGCATTGATGGCTTTCAGGGCTTTCAGGGAGTTGGCCGGGTCCTGCATCATGGAGGTTTCCGTCACCTCGAAGGCCAGGTCTCCGGCGGGGCACTGATAGCTTTGCATCATTCGTTGCACAAACACCGGGAAGTCCGGTTCCCGCAGGTTGTTGGGGGAAATGTTGACGGCGATACGAGTCGGAGCGCCCTTTGCCGCCAGCTTTTCCCGTATTTCCAGGGCTTCCCGCAGCACCCAGCGGGTGAGCGGTTTGATCAGGCCGGTTTGCTCGGCCAGTTCGATCACTTCATGGGGCGGGACTTGCCGCTCCCGGTCCGGCCAGCGGATCAGGGCCTCGAAGCCGGTAATGTCTCCGCTTTTCAGGCACTGCTTGGGTTGCAGGTACAGGGTCAGCTGGTTCAGCTCCAGTGCCTGCCGAAGCTCGGACACCAGGGTCAGCCGTTCGGCGCTGTAGGAATCCTTCGACGGCTTGTAATAGGCCACACCCCGTTCCCTGGCCCGTTCCGAACCTTCGGCAATGACGGCTCGCCGGATCAGGGTGTTCACGTCCGTGCCATGATCGGGGTAGATGGCCACCCCCAGCTGGGGGGTGAGCGGTATCTGCATGCCCAGGAAGTCAATGGGCTGGCGGATAACTTCGATATCCCTGAGTACGTGGCGGGGTACGGATTCTGTGCGGTCAGCGTAACTGATCAGCGCGAAGGTTTGCGGGTCCAGGCTGGCCAGGTAGAAGTCCCGGCCCTCGCTCTGTTCTATGGCGACAATGCCGGGCACCTTACGGGTGACATCGTTGAACTGCCGTGATGCCAGTTCCAGTATCCGGTCGGTATTGCGGTGCCCGAGCGTCTTGGTCACGGCATACAGGTTGTTCAGGTGAATGACTGCAATGCCCAGCCGTTGCTTCGGGTTGCGGCGGATCAGTTCGCTCACCCGCAGCTCGAAACTGCTGCGGTTGGGTAGCCCGGTCAGCGGGTTGTGCAGGGCCTGGTCCATCAACTGCAGTTCCGCGTTACGGCGGGCTTCCAGTGCGTGCAGTTCCGCTTCCCGCGAGTGCAGGCGGTCCTGCCGTTCCCGGTAGATCCGGATTGCCAGGGCCAGGCTGAGCAGCATGGCTTCCAGGGCCGAGCCCAGTTCCATGCCGTAGGAGGTAATAAAGCTGTTGGGAATCCAGCCGTATTTGTTGGCGGCCGTGATGGCGCTACCGAGGGTCAGTGCTGCCCAGGCCAGGGTGTAGTACATGGCCTGGGGGTTGCCCCTGAGCCACTGCAGGGGGCCGATAAAGGTCAGCAGCAGCGAGCTTGGGATCACCAGGGCCACGCTCAGGCGCATACCGGTGTTGTAATCGATGAACAGGTTGGCCGCCGCCATGGTCAGGTTCAGGGCCAGCACTGCCAGTACCAGGCGATCCATTTTCGGGCTGACCTGTTTAAGCCGTAAAAACGCCCTGGAGAACATCAGGGTGCAACTCATGGCCAGGGGCACAATCATCGCCATGGCCCGGTTCTGTATGGTCGGACTTTCCGGCCACAGTAGCTGGTAGGTAATACCGTTCAGGCCGCCCACCAGCAACAGGTAGCCGAGGGTGGAGAGTACATAGAACAGGTAAACGGCTTCTTTCAGGGCGATAAAGACAAACAGGTTGAAGCAGATAACGGCAATCAGGATGCCGTAATAAACGGCGTGGAGCTGGCTTTCAACGGAGGCCTTTTCGAAATAGCTACGATTGTTCCAGAGCTGCAGTGGTGCCTGCATGGCACCTTCTGTCTGTATCCGCAGCAACACCTGGTAATTGCCGCCAGGCGCCAGTTGCAGGGGGAACAGGAAGTGGGGGTGTTGTACCGGCCGCTCGGAAAAGGGCATACGGTCGCCGGTTATTACTTCCCGCAGTAACCGGTTGTCTTTAAACAGATAGAAGCCGATAGCGTCGAGCTGCGGGTAGCTGATTTCCAGCAGGTTGCTGTTGCTTGCGTCGGTCACCGGGAACCGGAGCCAGACCTGGTCCCGGATATAGCCAAAGTTGGGGGTCTGGTCCGGCAGCCTCTGCCATTGATCCGAGGCCATGACTTCGCTGGCGGTGACGCTGGCATCCGGGGGCAGGCGCAGATACTCCATTTCCGGAATATAGGACGCAGGTGCCGCATGGAGGTGAAGCGACAAAGTCAGCAAAGCTGTCAACGCTGCCAGAAGCCGGGCCAGTTTCATCAGGATCTGTTGTTACCGTTATTATCGTTCTGAGTCGAGTATGGCCTGTCGCTGCAGGTGGCTCAAGGGCAGCCGGACAGAGTTTTGGCAACTTGTGTAAATAAAGGTCAGATTCCGTTAACCCACTCTTTTACCCAGGGCAGGGCTTCGGCTTCCGGCTCCATGGTTTCCAGCGCGTCTACGCGCAGGGTTTCCCCCACCTTGCGGGCCGAGGTTTCGTAAAGGGCTTCTTCCATCAGGTCGCCGGCGCCGCAGAAGGTGTCACCGTAGGAGCTGTCGCCCAGCACGATAATGCCGAAAGGGCGACCGGGCTGCTGTGGCAGTTGTTCCCGCAGCGCCAGGTAAAACGGCAGCAGGTTGTCAGGGATTTCCCCCTGGCCGGTCGTAGAGGTGCAGACCAGCAGGGCGTCGTCATTGCCGGTGATGTCTTCCAGGGCCGGGGTCTCCAGCACGGTCACCTGGTGCCCTTCGGCTTCAAGCTCTTCCTTGATCTTGCGGGCGATCAGCAGGGCGCCGCCGTAAACACTGCCGGTGAGTATTCGAATTGCTGCCATGTTACTGCCTTATGTCTGTTCAGGTCTCTGCATTGCCGGCAGAGATGGTAATGCGGCAATGGGCCGCGCTCAAGCCGGGCTTTCCGCAGCGGGCTGGCTGTCCTGGCTGCGCACCCTGGGGGCGATGCGGTTGCGGCCATCTTCCTTGGCGCTGTAAAGGTTGGTGTCGGCCAGTTTCAGAAGTTCGTTGACGGACCCGGCCTTGGAGATCGAGCAGACGCCGGCACTGATGGTCACCGGCAGGATCTGCTCCTGGTGGCGGAACTCGGTGGCCGCCACTTCCGCACGCAATCGCTCGGCCAGTGTCAGGGCCTGCAGCAGGGTGGTGTCGGGCAGCAGGATCAGGAATTCCTCACCTCCCCAGCGCGCCGCGATATCCGTTTGCCGGATCACCTTGCGCACCAGGCTGGCAAAGTGCCGGAGGGCGGCATCGCCGGCATCGTGGCCGAAATCGTCGTTGACCCGTTTGAACAGGTCCAGGTCGATCAGCACCACGGAAAAGTGGTGCCCGGAGCGCTGGTAGCGGGAAAACTCGGCGGCAAGGCGGTTGTGCATATCCCGCCGGTTGGCCAGGCCGGTAAGCTCATCGGTACGCGCGGCTTTTTCATGGCTTTCGGCCAGTTTCAGCAGTTTGTTGCGGGCCTGCAGACGGCCGGCCTCCAGCACAAAGCAGAAAATGGATTCGAAGGTGAGGGTGGCGAAAAAGCGTATCTTGAAGTCAGTGGAGTATTCGGCGGCTACTCCGGGCAGGTTGGGAAACTGGAATACGATGATCGCCAGCAGATAGCAGAACAGCAGGATTGCGGTGCCGCCCTTCAGGCTGGTGAGGAAAAACAGTAGCGGAGGGAACACGTAGAACCACAGGGGGCCGGTGTTGCCTTCGCCGCCCGAGGCGATCAGGTAGGCAAACAGCAGGGCAACGGTAATCAGCAGTCCCGCCTTCTGCACCAGCCGGTTGCCGGTCCGCAAATACCAGAGCATATTGGCCAGCACCGGTATATTGAACAGCCAGAGCACGATGGCATGGCTGTGATGGTCGGCAAACCAGGCCTTGAGGCCGATGCCGGTGAGGAACAGCAGCGCCATGGCCGATAACCCGTTCAGCAGGAGGGAAATCTGCTGTTCTTCGTGCTCGGACGATATGATCTGGTTGGGTCGGTAGCTGGCCGTCATCTTGTGTTGTTCTTTTTGACAGGTTTTTGCCAAGTATGCGCCAAAAAACCGCGGCTTTGGAGTGATGTCCGTCCGGTTTGTGATCTTTAGCCCCCATGACAGTTCGGTTTCAATTTTATGATAAAAATTTTATAGTTTGCGCGCGGCAAAATTGCCTGAACTCATTCCGTTCTCAAGAGACCCAATTGTTTATGGCCCGTTCCAGCAGCTTTCTGGATAACCTTCTCAGCAGCCCCTCCACGGAACGGTACAGGGTTGGTTTCAGTGTTCTGTTCCTGCTCTGTGTCTGGTTGATTGTCGGCTCTTTCAGTCAGGGATTACCCAACAGCATGTTGCTGATGGCCGCAGCGGTCATCGGCGGTTATATGGCCATCAATATCGGTGCCAATGACGTAGCCAACAACGTGGGCCCCGCGGTGGGTTCCGGTGCCTTGTCGCTGGGCGCCGCCGTGTTGCTGGCGGCGGTGTTCGAGGCAGCCGGCGCGCTGATTGCCGGTGGCGACGTGGTCTCTACCATCAAGGGCGGCATTATTGATCCCACCACCCTGGAAGATCCCCGCGCCTTTGTCTGGCTGATGACGGCAGCCTTGCTGGCCGGCGCACTTTGGCTGAACCTGGCCACCTGGATGGGCGCGCCGGTTTCCACGACCCACTCCATTGTAGGCGGTGTGCTGGGTGCCGGTATCGCGGCCGGTGGCTGGGCCATCGCCGACTGGGGTGTGATGGGCAAGATTGCGGCCAGCTGGGTGATCTCTCCGGTATTGGGTGGTGCCCTGGCGGCGCTGTTCCTGTTTGCCATCAAGAAAACCGTGCTGTACCGGCAAAACCTGGTGTCGTCGGCCCGCACCTTTGTGCCCGTTCTGGTATCGATCATGGCCTGGGCGTTCACAACCTACCTGATGCTCAAGGGCGTGAAGAAAATCGTCAAGGTGGACTTCCTGTCGGCGTCGATCATGGGCCTGGTGGTGGCTGCCGTGGTGTGGTTCATCATGCGTAACCTGGTGAGCCGTCGTGCCGCGACCATGGAAAACAGTTCCAAGGGCGTGAACACGCTGTTCACCTGGCCGCTGATCTTTGCCGCCGCGTTGCTCAGCTTTGCCCACGGTGCGAACGACGTCGCCAACGCCATCGGGCCGCTGGCTGCGATCAACGATACTATTCGCGCCGGTGGTGGCGTGGTGACCTCTGCCAGCATTCCGCTGTGGGTCATGATGGTGGGTGCGCTTGGCCTGGCCGTTGGCCTGATGTTGTTCGGCCCGCGCCTGATCAAGACCGTGGGCAGCGAGATTACCGAGCTGGACAAGACCCGGGCCTTCTGTATCGCCCTGTCTGCGGCACTGACGGTAATCCTGGCGTCCCAGCTGGGGCTGCCGGTCAGTTCAACCCATATTGCTATCGGTGGCGTGTTCGGTGTGGGCTTCCTGCGGGAGTACCTGAAGTCCAACTACGCCAGCCAGCTGCACAAGATGATCGAGCACCATGACCCGGCGGACCAGGAGCGCCTGAAGCCGTTCCTGGACGATTTCCGCAACGCCTCTGTGGAGGAAATGGAAAAGCTGCTCAAGCAAGCGAAGAAGAAAAAGGAGCAGGTGCCGCTGTCCAAGTCCGAGCGCAAGCGCCTGAAGAAGATTTACAAGGAAGAGATGGTCAAGCGCTCCCACCTGGTGAAGATTGCCGCGGCCTGGATTATCACCGTGCCGGCGTCTGCCCTGATGGCTGCGTTCCTGTTCTTCGCCCTGCGGGGTTTGATGGTTTAATGCCGGGCGGGGCTGGTTAGCGCCCCGCGGTTTGGCCATACTATGAGCATCAGGCCCTGTGCGGGCCGTTTTGCTTCAACGCTATTTTTCAGGGAGTCAGGAATGAGTTCATCTTCCGAGAGCCGTCAGGCCAGAATGATTGAAGAGTTACGGGTGTTTATCAAGAAGGTGATGAGCGAGCCGACCATCGCCGTAAAGTCCATGGAGATTGCCCGTAAGTACAAGGGTGAGCCCAATGCTGACGAGTTGATTGCCCGCGAGATCAGCGCTAACACTACGATCCGTATTCCGGAGACCTGGAGTGAGGCGGACAAGATGTTCCTGGAGATCCTGCACGAGGTGCTGGATGACGAAGAGGCCCTGTATTAAACCTTAGCCAGGTGCAGGGCAGGGTGTGCGAGGAGCTGTTCAAAAACCGCTCCTTCGGCACATCCCTGTGGCGCTTCTGCTCCGCCATCCCTGGCTCCGCAAATTTTTGAACAGCTCCTCGCACACCCCGCCCCGGGCATAGTTCATGCCGTCATCGCACCAGCTACTTCTCATCTTAATGAATGAGCCGTATTATCCCTGAGCTGACTTCAGCCTGGGTTTTGCCTTTGATGGTCGGGGGCTCAATACGGCTTCTGCCATCTGATGCAGGATGGCGATCTCATCGGCAATGCCGTCTTCCTTCGACAATTCCCGCTGTTCCTTCAGGATGTCTGCCAGGATCTCCGGCGTTGTTAGCGGGTTAGCCAACACCACCCGAAACACGATGCACGGGAAGTGGTAATAGCGGGCCGGTTCCAGTCGGGTTCGGGACACGAATGCTTTGCCGCGTTCCCGCTGGGTTTTCTGGATGAACTTGGTGATGCGGTTCAGGCAGGTGTTCATTTTTTCTGCCTGCAGTTCGTCTGCGATGGCCAGGGCTTGCTGGACCGGTTCCGGGCAGTAGCGGTAGGTCAGGATGTTGAGTTCCGGACGGGTGATGAGTTCGAAGTCCGGTTGTTCGTCGATCATGCCAGCGAAGGTCCTGGCTTTTTCGATGCCCTGGTTGATCAGGATTTCGTAGCCTTCCCGGGCCAGGATTTTCAGGCCGGAGTGGATCAGCATGGCCATGCCCGGGCGGGAGCCTTCGAGGGTGGTGCTGCCCAGGTCTCTTGAGCCTTTTCGGATGATGTACTGGGCGTGGTGTTCTACCGCGCTGGCCAGGCTGGGGTCTTTGAAGACGACCAGGCCGGCACCCATGGGTACGTACAGCTGTTTGTGGGCGTCGAAGGTGACGGAGTCGGCCTGTTCTATGCCCCGCAGCAGGTGCTTGTAGGTGCGGGAGAACAGGGTGGGGCCACCCCAGGCGGCGTCTACGTGGAAGTGGGCGCCGAATTCACGGGCGATGTCGGCCATGCTGTCCAGCGGGTCCACTGTGCCGGTTTCGGTGGTGCCTGCTACACCGCAGATGGCCATGACCTTGATTTTCTGTTTCTGCAGTTCCAGGCACTTGTCGCGCAGGGCGTCGGGCAGGATGCGGTTGTATTCGTCGGTTTCAACCGGCACCAGGGCATCGCGGCCCAGGCCCAGCACGTCAGCGGCTTTGCGCAAGGAGTAGTGGCCGCGTTTGGAGACGACGATGGCGGCGCCTTCGTAGCCATAGTATTTCAGGGCCCGGAACAGGCCTTCTTCGTGCAGGCCGCGGAAGCTGCCTTCGGCGGGGAAGGCGCGGTTGCGGGCAACCCACAGGGCTGTCAGGTTGGCGATGGTGCCGCCGGAGCACATGGCGCCCAGGGCGTGCCGGGGGTCGTGCATCCATTTCCGGTAGAAGGAGCCGTCCTGCTGGTACACCAGCCGGTGGATCATGCCCAGTACCTGGCGCTCCATGGGGGTGAAGGCCTTGGAGGTTTCGGTTTTGACCAGGTTCTGGTTCAGGGCGATCATGATCTTTGACAGCGGCAGCATGAAGTAGGGCAGTGCCGAGGTCATGTGGCCGATGAAGGCGGGTGAGGCGGTGTGTACAGAGTTGGCGACCAGTTTGTCGAGCAGGAACTGGGCCTGTTCTGAGACGAACACGGGTTTTTCCGGGATCACGTAGTCGGAGAAGTCTTTTTCGACTTCCGAGAGATCCCGTTCAACGGCAACGATGTGTTCCTGCAGGAAACCGGCCAGGTTGCTGGAGATGTTCTGGTCGATACGGCTGAGCGTGGATTCCGGGGCTTCGGGCACCGTGAACACGCGATACATTGCCTCGACCGAGGCCTGGGCGGATTTTTTCTTTCCGGTCATAGCACCACACACACTCAGGGGTTGTCCGCGGGTCGGTTCCGGAAACCCGGCGGACGGGGCCGGGCTGGGCCCGACATTGAATTTGGTGGCCCGCCGGCAGGCAGGTCATCGACTCCTTGAGGGGCCGTAGTATAAGGCCTGTGCGGGTTTGACGCTATGCCCCGGGGCTTTCGGGGCGTGGCTCAGAGGATTTCCCGGTGGATGTCGAGGATGGCGGCGTCTATGCGCTCCTGTATGTCTTTTTCGACCTGGTCGAGGCGCTGGGTGATTTGCTGGGCGCTGGCGCCCAGGGCGGCGATGGTCCAGGTGGCGCAGTCGAGGGCTTCGTGGTCGGCGGTTTCGGCGACGGCCAGGTCGGGTTCTTTGCCCCAGATGGCTTTCATGGCGGTGAAGGCTTTGCGTTTGGCTTTTATGTCTTCGCAGCCGTAGAGCTGGAAGTGCAGGGTCAGGACGCCTACGTGGGGGGTGATGTCCTGGTGCTGTTGTGGGGTTTTGCCTTCTTTCAGCAGTTTTCTCAGGGCTTCTGACATCTGATGTTCCAGCTTCGGTGCCTGAGCAGGCAGGGATTAGCTTTCCAAAAACCGCTCCTTCGGCACTTCCATGTGGCGCTTCTGCTCCGCCATCCATGGCTCCGCACATTTTTGGAAAGCTAATCCCCGCCTGCTCTCGGGCATTGTTCGGGGAGTCCCCTTGGCCGTTTTGGCAATACACGTCGTTTGCCGCTCCAAGGGGCTGTAGTCTCAGCCTACTACAGGCGTCCCCCGTTTGATAATCGCTGCCGGGTTGGTGCCGGAGGGCAGGTTGCCGTAGTTCATGCCGCCGTTGTTTTGCAGGCGGGAGGCGCAGAAGGCGTCGGCGACGTCTTTGTCGCCAAAGCGCAGCAGCAGCGAACCCTGCATGGTCAGGGCCATGCGGTCGACCAGGTTTCTGGCGCGGTACTGGAAGTCGCTGATGTCGGCGAAGTCGTGTTGCAGTTGGGCCAGGTATTGGTCGAAGCGGCGGTCGGCGCCTTTGGCTTCGGCGGCTTCTTTGAAGAAGGCGTCGAGGGTTTCGGGTTCTTTCTGCAGGGCGCGGAGGGTGTCGAGGCACTGGACGTTGCCGCTGCCTTCCCAGATGGCGTTGACGGGGGATTCCCGGAACAGGCGGGGCATGATGCAGTCTTCCATGACGCCGCTGCCGCCGATGCATTCCATGGCTTCGTAGGCGTGGTTGGGGGTGCGTTTGCAGATCCAGTATTTGCCGACGGGTGTGGCCAGGCGGGCGAGCAGGCGTTCGTGTTCGTTGTCCTGGTTGTCCATGGCCCGGGCGACCCGCATGGTGTAGGCGAGGGCGGCTTCGTTTTCGATGATCAGGTCGGCCAGGACGTTTTGCATCAGTGGCTGGTCGCTGAGGGTTGCGCCGAAGGCACTGCGGTTGTGGCAGTGGTGCGTGGCCTGGGCGACGGCCTGGCGCATGCCGGCGGCGCTGCCGATCATGCAGTCGAAGCGGGTCATGGCGACCATTTCGATGATGGTTCTTACGCCGCGGCCTTCCTCGCCGACCATCCAGGCCAGTGCGCCGCGGATTTCCACTTCGCTGGAGGCGTTGGCGACGTTGCCCATTTTGTTTTTGAGCTGCTGCACCTGCCAGGGGTTCTTGGTGCCGTCCGGGCGCCAGCGGGGCATCAAAAAGCAGGACAGGCCGCTGGTGGTCTGGGCCAGGACCAGGAAGGCGTCGCACATGGGGGCGGAGACGAACCATTTGTGGCCGACCAGTTCGTAGGGCTGGCCGGGGCCTTGCTGGCCTATCGGGTAGGCCATGGTGGTGTTGGCGCGGACGTCGCTGCCGCCCTGTTTTTCGGTCATGGCCATGCCGATGGTGACGGAGGTTTTTTTGCTGTCCGGTACATTTCGGCTGTCGTATTCGTTGGCCAGGATTTTCGGGGCCCAGAGTTTGGCCAGGTCCGGCTGGTTCTGGATGGACGGGATGGCTGCGAAGGTCATGGTCACCGGGCAGCAGTGGGCCGCCTCTACCTGGGAGTGCAGGTAGTACTTGGCGGCGCGGGCAACGTGGGCGCCTTTGCCGGGGTTGGTCCAGGGTGAACTGTGCAGGCCATTTTCCAGGGCCACTCGCATGAGTTCGTGGTAGGCCGGGTGGAAGGTGACTTCGTCAGTCCGGTGGCCGTAGCGGTCGTGGGTGCGGAAGCCGGGTTTGTTGGCGTTGGCCTGGTTGCCGAGTTCGATGGTGTCGGCCAGGCCGGCCCAGGCCCCAAAGCGGGTGAGGTCGTCGTTGGCGAAGCCTGCGCCTTCCCGCAGAACGGCTTCCCGCAGCGCGGTGTCCTGTTCGTAGAGGTTGTAGTTCTCCAGCGGCCGGGGCTGGTTGATGACCTCATGGGTGGCCGACAGGTAACGGTTGTCGGTGGCGGACCCGGTTTTGCGCTGCGGGTTGTTCATGTTTAGCTCCTGGTGCCGGTCAACCCCCGTAGGCAGAAACAGACGATGGTGTCGACCAGTTCATTGTCATTGTTGTCGTTGTCCGGTAGCTCGCTTGTCTGGGTTGGCGACAACGGGCCTACCAGGGCTTCGGATATCGCGCCCACCAGACATGTAGCGGCCAGGCGGGTGTTCTGCTCCGGGATGGTGCCTTCGGCGATGCCTTCCCGGATGGCTTGTTCAAACAGGTTGGCGTAGGCCCTGCGGTACGCCAGTCGTTCTTCTTCTACTTTCGGGTCCACCGGCTCGGCAATCAGCGCCCAGGCTTTCATAGGGCCTTTCAGGGCCCGGTGGGCGAACTGGCGCAGGGCGTGGTCCAGACGCTGTACCGCATTGCCTGTTATGGCCAGGGCTTCGGCTACCTTGTCGACTTCGCGCTGGGTCGCCAGCCGGAAAATCTCCGCAAACAGGTCTTCCCGGGATTCGAAGTGCCGGTAAATCGTGCCGGTTGCCACGCCGGCGAGGCCGGCAATTCGGGTAACTCGGGCGCTCTGGAAACCGCCGTCTGCCACGCATTCCCAGGTGCTTTCGATGATCTTCTGGCGCGCCTGGGCTTTGCGTTGGCGCATTTTTTCAGTTTCACGATAAGCCATGCCGGCTCCTTGCAAGCAGTGAATCATTATTCATTCTTTGTGTCAATTTGAAGGGCCTGGCAGGTGATGGGATTGGCCCTTCAAAATCAATGGCATGCGCCTGTTTACAAAACGTTACAAAAAAGTGGTTGTCAGGAAATAGCGCCGTCAACGAAACCGGATTATAAAGACGCCAAGACGGGGCCGCAGGCGGCCGGCAGTCGAGACGGGGTGCTGCCCGGGAGGGCGTACAGGGCACCTGAAAATCTGTTTTCGTTGATGGAGAAAAGAGCATGAGTGAATTCGACGAAAGCAATCTGGAGCAGTCCGGTAACTGGGTCAGCGACAGTGAGGATAACCATTCTGTTGCCGGCCGTGCCCGGGTAAGGGCCCAGCTGCAGTCAGATATCGAAGCCTTTTTGCAGGGTGGCGGCAAGATCCAGGCAGTGGATACCAGCTTCCGGGCTGATACCCCTCGCAAGGTGGAAGTGGGCTTTAACAACCGTTCCATCTGAGTTCCTTCCCCGATTTCCCTTCTTTACCAGGGCGGCCGGTTTGGCGCCGTCCTGGTTTTTGTCATTGAATTGTCATCTGAGTACTGCAGACTTGCCTCGGCCCTGCAACAGGCGGCTCACCGGGTGTATGATGTCATGACTTTCCAAGGCCATCCATGTTCAGGAGGTATTTCATGCCCAAGCCACGCCAGCCGCTTTCCAATCGAGCCTATCCGGCTACCCGTCTGCGCCGCAACCGTGCCAGTGATTTTTCCCGGCGCCTGGTGCGGGAAAACCAGTTGTCGGCCGACAACCTGATCTTCCCGGTGTTTGTGCTCGAAGGCGAGAACCAGCGTGAGGCGGTGCCGTCCATGCCGGGTGTGGAGCGACTGAGTATTGACCTGCTGGTCGAGCAGGCGGCGGAGCTGGTTGAGCTGGGCATTCCTGCGGTGGCGCTGTTCCCGGTGGTGCCGGCGGAGAAAAAGAATCTGTCCGGCTCTGGCGCCTGGGATTCCGATGGCCTGGCCCAGCGTGCGGTGCGGGCGCTCAAGAAAGCCCAGCCGGAACTGGGTGTGATTACCGATGTGGCGCTGGACCCGTTCACCACCCATGGCCAGGACGGCATTATTGATAACGACGGTTACGTGCTCAACGACGTGACCGTAGAAGCCCTGGTGAACCAGGCCCTGTCCCACGCCGACGCCGGCGCCGATGTGGTGGCGCCCTCCGACATGATGGACGGCCGGGTAGCCGCCATTCGTGAAGCCCTGGAAGGTGCCGGTTATGTGAATACCCGCATTCTGGCCTACTCTGCCAAGTATGCCTCCAGCTATTACGGCCCGTTCCGGGATGCGGTCGGTTCCGCCGCCAACCTGGGCAAGAGCAACAAGTCCACTTACCAGATGGACCCGGCCAATAGCGATGAAGCCATTCACGAGGTGGCCATGGACCTGGCGGAAGGTGCCGATATGGTGATGATCAAGCCGGGCATGCCGTACCTGGACATCGTGCACCGGGTGAAAACCGAACTGCAGGTGCCGACCTTTGTTTACCAGGTCAGCGGAGAGTACGCCATGCACATGGCGGCGGCCCAGAACGGCTGGCTGGATGGCGATGCGGTGATGATGGAAAGCCTGATGGCCATGCGCCGGGCCGGTGCCGATGGCATTCTGACTTATTTTGCCGTGCGCGCTGCGAGACTGATGAGAGACCGCGCGCGGGCGTGACGCAGGCGACCGCCTGCCCAGACAACGGATATGGATAGCGATGACCACTGAAACAGCCAAGCAGACAATCGATGCCGAACTGAGCGTGCCTGCGCCGGTTGAGCTTCCGCCGGTAGGCGAGGAAGTGAACCTGGACGCCAGCGAGAACTACTTCAACCGGGAACTGAGCCAGCTCCAGTTCAACTACCGGGTACTGAAGCAGGCGCTGGACACCACGCACCCGCTGATCAACCGGCTGATTTTCTGCTGCATTTTCAGCAGCAACATGGACGAGTTCTTCGAGATCCGGGTGGCGGGCCTGCGTCAGCAAATGAAGTACGGCCGGGAAACCGTGGGTGTGGACGGCATGCAGCCGGACCAGGTGCTGGCGGAGATCAGCCGGGTAGCCCACGAGTATATCCATGAGCAGTACGACATCCTGAACAATGTCCTGATTCCCGAGCTGGAGCAGGAAAACATCCACTTTGTGCGGCGCCGGGAATGGACCCCGGCCCAGGCAGAGTGGGTGCGTACTTACTTTGAAGAAGAGATTCTGCCGGTGGTCAGCCCCATCGGGCTGGACCCGTCACACCCGTTCCCGCGCCTGGTGAACAAGAGTCTGAACTTTATCGTGGAACTGGATGGCAAAGACGCCTTTGGCCGGGAAACCGGCATGGCCATCCTGCCGGCGCCCCGGTCGCTGCCCCGTCTGGTGCGCCTGCCGGATGAAGTCTGCGAAGGTGGTGAGAACCTGGTGTTCCTGTCGTCGATGATCCACGCCCACGCGGATGAGCTGTTCCCCGGCATGGAAGTCAAAGGCTGTTACCAGTTCCGTTTGACCCGTAACGCTGACCTTGAGCTGGAAGATGACCTGGAAGACCTGGCGTCGGCCCTGCGCGGCGAGCTGCTCAGTCGTCGCTTTGGTGACGGTGTGCGCCTGGAAGTAGCCGATAACTGCCCGGAAGAACTGGTGCAGTTTCTGTTGCGGGAGTTCGGGCTGACCGAGCGTGACCTGTACCAGGTGCATGGCCCGGTGAACCTGACCCGCCTGATGGCCGTGGGTGGCCTGGTAGACCGGCCCGACCTGACCTACTCCAGCTTCTCGCCGTCCATTCCGCGCCAGATCCGCAGCAAGGAATCCATGTTCGATGCCATCCGCAAACGGCCGATCCTGTTGTTGCATCCCTACGAGAATTTCAGCCCGGTGGTAGACCTGCTGCGCCAGGCCGCAAAAGATCCGAATGTGCTGGCCATCAGGCAGACCCTGTACCGGACCGGTGCCGATTCGGAAATTGTCGAAGCGCTGGCCGATGCCGCCCGGCGCGGCAAGGAAGTGACCGTGGTGATCGAGTTGCGGGCCCGTTTCAGCGAGGCGGAAAACCTGGAGCTGGCCAGCCGGTTGCAGGAAGCCGGGGTGATCGTGGTGTATGGCGTGGTGGGCTACAAAACCCACGCCAAGATGATCCTGATTGTGCGCCGGGAAGAAGGGCGCCTGCGCCGCTATGTGCACCTGGGTACCGGTAACTACCATGCCGGCAACGCCAGGCTGTACACCGATTACAGCTTCATGACCTGCGACGAGTCTATTGGCGATGATGTCAACAAGCTGTTCCAGCAGCTGACCGGTATGGGTAAGGCCCTCAAGATCAAGAAGCTGTTCCATGCACCGTTTACCCTGCACAACCGGCTGATCAGCCTGATCGAGCGCGAGGCCAGCTATGGCGACAAGGGCCGGATTATCTTCAAGTTCAACGCCCTGACCGAGCCGCAGATGATCAAGGCCCTGTACCGGGCCTCTCAGGCCGGCGCGAAGGTTGACCTGATTATCCGGGGCATCTGCTGCCTGCGGCCGGAAGTGCCGGGGCTGTCGGATAACATCCGGGTGCGTTCGGTGATTGGCCGGTTCCTGGAGCATACCCGGGTGTATTACTTCGATAATAATGGCCGTCCGGAAGTTTACTGTTCCAGTGCTGACGGCATGGAACGCAACCTGCTGCACCGGGTAGAAACCGCATTCCCGGTGGAAGAGCCGGCACTGGTGGCCCGGTTGCGGGAAGACCTGGATACCTACCTGGCGGATAACTGCCAGGCCTGGGTGTTGCAGCCCGATGGCAGCTATATCCAGAACCAGCCGGCCGAGGGCGAAGAGCCCTTTGCGTCCCAGCTGGTGCTGTTGGAGCGCCTGACCAGCAAGCCGGTCTGAGCCCGGATACAACAATAACTACCCAGATAATAGGACTCTGATTTTGAAATTCAACAAGTGGTTGGTTGCCGGCGGAGTGATTCTGGCCGGAGCCGGCCTCGCGCCCTGGGGCGTGGGCTATGTGACCGAGCAGCAGTGGTTCCGGGCTGCCCTGGAAGTAAACGCTGCCCAGCCTTTTGTGCACCTGGAAACCCAGCAGTATCAGCGTGGTGTGCTGGCCTCCGAAGCCGCTGGCACCCTGACCATTACCGACCCGGCCCGGGGCGACAGTTACCGGATAGGCTTCCGGGTGAAGGTGTCCCACGGGGTGACCGGCAGCCTGATGGATTTCCGCCCGGACGCCGGCTGGCAGCCGGAGGGCGCCAACTGGTTTCGTGGTGAAAAGCCCCGCCTGACCCTGGAAACCCGGATTTGGGGCTCGGCCACCCTGGTGCTGGAAGCGCCGGCAATGGCGATCGACAACCCGGCATCGGGCGAGTCCCTGCGCAGCAGCGGTGGCCTGGCCAGCATCAGTGTGGGCAGTCTGGGTGAGCAGGCTGATCTGATGCTGGTGTGGCCGGCACTGTCGCTGTCCGGGCCGGAGCTGGATCTGACGGTGGAAGATGCCCACCTGGAGCAAAGCCTGACCTGGTTAAGTGGTGATATCTGGACCGGAACCGGCACCTTGTCGGTGGAGTCCCTGTCGGTACAAAGCCCGGGTGTGGAACCCGTGGTCCTGAATGGCCTGGCCATGACCAGTGCCAGCGAGGCGAAGGACCAGGATCGTCGGCTGGATTCAACCCTGGAGCTGGATGTGGCGTCGGTGAGCGTCGGCAGTGACGCATTCGGCCCCCAGCGGATGGCGGTTTCGGTGGATAACCTGGATGTGGCTGGCTGGAATGCCTTCAGTTCGGCCATGACAGACCTGCAGGCGATGACGGTCAAGGCCGGGGCTGGCGGTGGTGCCAGCTTCGAGCAGCAGATGGCGGTGATGCAGCGGTTTAATGAGTCGATCCGTGACCTGGCCGCTGCGGGTTTTTCGGCCGGAATCCGCGAGTTGAGCCTGGAAACGCCGGAAGGGCCGGTGCAGGGCAGCCTGGATATCTCTCATCCGGAATTGTCCGGTGCTGAAAAGGACGCCATGCTGATGGTGATGCAGGGCCTGACCGGCGAGCTGGATTTTTCCATGCCGATGGCACTGGCCGAAGATTATGCTGCCGTGCGCATGCAGGTAGCGCCGCTGATCAAGCAGGGTTTGCTGGTTCAGGAGGGTGACCGGCTGGTGATGGATGGCCGCATGGAAGATCTGGTGCTGGACATCAACGGGCTGCAGATTCCGCTGCCACCGCTGCTCTGAGTTCAGACCGCTGCCTGTGGTGGCAGCGGTTCCGCTATTGTTTTCCCGCTTTTGCCTTTCTTCTCGCCAGCCGGGCTCAGGCCTGGCTGAATTTCTGTTTCAGTGCCTCGGCCACCGCCGGATCGACAAATTCCGAGATGTCTCCGCCCAGGGATGCGATTTCCCGGATCAGGGTGGAGGAGATGTAGGACAGGTGGTTGGCCGGGGTCAGGAACACGCTTTCGATTTCCGGGGCCAGCCGGCGGTTCATGTCGGCGAGCTGGAATTCATATTCGAAGTCGGAGACTGCGCGCAGGCCACGCAGGATGACGGTGGCGTTCTGTTCCCGCACAAATTCGGCCAGCAGGTTGCTGAAGCCGGTGACGGTTACGTTGGGTACGTGGGCGGTGGCTTTGCGTACCAGTTCGCAGCGTTCTTCGAGGTTAAGTAGTGGCTGCTTTTTCGGGTTGTAGGCGACGGCGACGACGATTTCGTCAAACATGCGGCCGGCCCGTTCGATGAGGTCGGTGTGGCCGTTGGTGATGGGGTCGAAGGTGCCCGGGTAGATGACTTTTGGCATGCGCAGCTCCTTTTGTTTGTGGGCGGTAGCATAGCAGGAACCATAGGTGTGCTGTAGTCCGGGGCTTTGGGTGATCGGTTTTATGAATGGGTGCAGGTCGCAGGCTGGGTGGCTCTGTCCGGGAAACGCTACAAGCACATCCCTGTGCGCTTGACTCCGGCCATCCATGGCCTCCGACATTCCCGGACAGAGCCACCCAGCCCGCGCCCCTAACTAAGTGCAGCCTTCCCCGGAAACTTCGTCAGCTTGTCAGTTTCTGGGCCAATCTGGTGCTGTTCCTCGCCGCCAATGCATAAACCGACAACTGCGGGTTCGCGCCGATGCTGGTGGGGAAGATGGAAGCGTCGTGGATGCTGAGGTTGGGAACGTGGTGGTGTTCACCGAAGCCGTTGACCACGGAGTCTTCCGGGTTGCTGCCCATGCTGCAGCCGCCCATCTGGTGGGCGGTGAACAGGCGGGCTCGGTGGGGTTTCATGGGGAGTTCAGCGATCGCTGCGCGGGCTTCGGCCCAGGTTTTGGACCAGGTGGAATCCAGGTGCATGGCGCGGACGGCTTCGGCGCCGGCGGCGAACTGGATTTCGGCCATGTGCAGGTAGGCCTGGCGGATGCCTTGCCACAAGTAGTCGGTTACCGGGTAGTCGAGTACCGGGCTGCCGTCGTCGCGCAGGGTGACGGTGCCGCCGGGGCTTTGTTCGTGGAAGCCGTCACGCAGCAGGGCGATGACGGATTGCATTCTGGCCAGCTGGCTGAGGTCGGCGAGTTGGTCCGGGCCGTGGCCGGGGACGACGCCGGCGGCCATGGCCGGGTGCAGGGGGGGTACTTCGAGTTTGTAGCCCACGGGGCCGTCTACGCCCTGGCTGAAGTTGAACTGGTCCGAGTAGATGGACTGGGGTGCGCCGTAGAAGGGGTCTACGTTGGCCGGCATGCGGGCGACGGTGGCGTTGACCGGGTGGATGAAGGAGCGTTTGCCCACGCGCTGGTGCGGGTCGGGCAGTTGCGAGCGCAGTAGCAGGCCCGGTGAGCCGATGGCGCTGGCGGCGACGACAAAGTGCCGGGCCTTGAGGGTGACGGTGACGCCGGAGGGGGTTACGCCGTCTGGCCCCATGGCGCTGGCCTGCAGGTGGTCGATGCGGTCCTGGTTCATGACCAGTTTTTCGGCGCGCAGGCCGTGGTACATGCGGGCGTTGTTGTCGAGGGCACCGGGGATGGTGGTCAGCAGGGCGCCTTGCTTGGCGTTGGTGGGGCAGCCTACGCCGCAGTAGCCGGAGTTCCAGCAGCCTTTGACGTTTCTGGGAATCACCTGCCAGGAGTAGCCGAGTTTTTCGCAACCCTGGCGCAGGATGTCGTTGTTCAGGTTGGGGTCGGTTTGCCAGGGCGCCATGGTGTGGCGCTCTTCCCGGCCCTGGAACCAGGGAGCCATGGCGTCTGGTGCCAGGCCGTCGAGGCCGAATTGCCGGCTCCAGTAGGTGAGGGTTTCGTCTGGAGTGCGGAAGCTGCTGGTCCAGTTGACGGTGGTGGAGCCGCCTACACAGCGGCCCTGCAGTATGGCGATGGCACCGTCGGCGGTGGTCCGGCTCATGCCTTCCTGGTAGAGGTTGGCGTAGGACGTCAGCTCGTCCATCTTGAAGTCTTTCTGGTAATACAGCCGGCCTTCTTCCACCAGGATAACGGCCAGGCCTTGCCGGGCCAGGATTTCCGCGGTGGTGCCGCCACCGGCACCGGTGCCGATGACGACCACATCGGCTTCTGCGGTCTGGTTGCTGGTGAGGGTGCTGGCGTCGGTAACCTTCCAGCCGGCGGCCAGGCCCCGGGCAATGGGATCATTCATGGACATACTGCGCTCCGTAATCCGGGGTCTTTCAGGTGTTTTTGAACTGGGGTAAGACGTTCACGATCCATTCCTGTGGCCCGGGGTATCCGGTCAGGTGCCACTGGTTCTGGTGGCCGTAGAAGGCCACGTTGCAGATCTTGCTGAGGGCGATGTAGCCGTTGTTGAGCAGGCCGATCCGGCTGTTGCGCCAGCGGTTCAGGAAGGCGTCGGCTTCGCCGGTGGTCACGGATGGCCAGTCGGACCAGACCCGGGCCAGGGTGACCCGGGTGGGGGCAAAGTTCAGCAGGTCGAACAGCTTGCGCAGTTCTTTCTGGTTGGGGGCGCCGAACTTGACGATGCCCTGGTCGATACGCTCGATGGTGGCCGCAACGGCAAACTGGCGCTGGTTCGGTTCTTCCGGCAGGGCGCCGGCGAACATGGCCGGTAACAGGGCTTCGAACAGCGCGATGTCGTCCTTGCTCAGAAACTGGAAGCGGTAGCTGGCGTCCATGCGGCTGTCGACCGCACTGACTCGCCCGGCTGGCGCGGTGGCGCAGCCGGACAGGCCGGCGGTAAGGCTGACGGTGCCGAGGAAGACGGCGCCGCCTACCCCGGTTTTCAGGAAACTGCGTCGGTTCATGGGGCTCACCGGATAAAGAATTTGTAGATCATGCGATGGGCAGCGGTGCCGTGGGGTGCATACACGTATTTGCCGCTGTTGAACTTCTGCTTGGTGAAGATGGCCCGGTGGTGCGAGAAGGTCAGGAAGCCTTCGCGGCCGTGGTAGTGGCCCATGCCGGAGTCGCCGATACCGCCGAAGGGCAGGTCGTCCTGCGCTACGTGCATCAGGGCATCGTTGATGCACATGCCGCCTGAGTGGGTGTTGTCCACCACGTGCTGCTGCTGGGTTTTGTCGTAGCCGAAGAAGTACAGGGCCAGCGGACGCGGCCGTTCGTTGATGTAGTGGATGGCTTCGTCCAGGCCGCTGTAGCTGATCACCGGCAGGATCGGGCCGAAGATCTCGTCCTGCATCACTTTCATGTCCGGCGTGGTTTTCAGCACCAGGGTCAGCGGGATCTTGCGGGTGCCTTCCTTCATGTCTTCATTGGCGGGGTTGATTTCAACCAGTTCGGCGCCCTTGCTCCGGGCATCTTCAAGGTAACCCTGCAAGCGGTCGTACTGGCGTTCGTTGATGATGGCGGTGTAGTCGTCGTTGTCCCGCAGACTGGGGTACATTTCGGCGAACCGGGCGCGGAATTCATCCACGAAGGCCTGCACCCGGTCGGCCGGGCACAGCACGTAGTCCGGTGCCACGCAGGTCTGGCCGGCGTTGAAGGCCTTGCCGAAGGCGATGCGCTGGGCGGCGTCTTCCATGGGGACATCCGGTGACACAATGGCGGGCGATTTGCCGCCCAGTTCCAGGGTCACCGGAGTCAGGTTTTCGGCGGCGGCCCGCATCACCAGCTTGCCCACCGAGGTGGAGCCGGTAAACAGCAGGTGATCAAACGGGCGCTGGGAAAAGTCTGCGGCGACGTCTGCTTCGCCGGTGATCACTGAGACCATTTCCTCCGGGAACATGGATTCGATGATTTCCTTGAACAGGGCCGAGGTATGCGGCGTGTACTCGGACATTTTGATCATGGTGCGGTTGCCCGCAGCCAGCGAGGCCACCAGCGGGCCCACGGCCAGGTACAGGGGGTAGTTCCAGGGCACGATCACGCCCACCACGCCCTTGGGCTGGTAGTGCACCTTGTTGCTGGCCGGCTGGAACAGTACCGAGACATGGCGCTTGGACGGCTTCATCCAGTCGCCCAGGTTCTTCAGGGTGTAGTTGATGCCCTGAATGGACGGCATGACTTCGGCAATCAGGGATTCATCCTTCGAACGGCAGCTGAAGTCCCGGTCGATGGCATCGGTGAGCCGGTCCTGGTTGCTCAGCAGGGCGCGCTTCAGGCGTTTCAGGTTTTCCTTGCGCTCGGTGAGGGATGGCATCGGGTTGGCGCGGAAGGCTTTTTTCTGCTCTTCGAAAACCCGGTGGGTGTGCTGGATCTGTTTCTTGCTCTCGGTGAGCTGAACAACGGTGGCTCCCATTTTCTCTCCCCTTGCCGTCAGGCCTGCCTGTACAGCTTGTTGTTATCGGTGGCTGCAATCCGGTGGATTTGCACTTGCGGCTATTATTAGAGTATATACTCTAGGCAGTCAAGAAGCGGTGGATAGCCCATCGGGCCATCTGCGAGACAGATAACAACAAACACCGGCGGGCGAATGAAAACCAGAGACAAAATTCTGCTTTCCAGTCTGGAGCTGTTCAACGAGCGGGGTGAGCGCAATATCACCACCAACCATATTGCCGCGCACCTGGCCATTTCTCCGGGCAACCTGTATTACCACTTCCGGAACAAGTCCGACATCCTTTACGAGATCTTCCAGGAATATGAAAATCTGGTGGATTACTATCTGGATATCCCCGAAGACCGGGCCATTACGCTGGAAGACCTGACCTTTTACCTGGAGTCGGTCTTTGACGGACTCTGGAGTTACCGGTTCTTCCACCGGGACCTTGAATACCTGCTCGACAGCGATCCGCGCCTGCGCCGGGACTACCGGGAATTTACCAACCGCTGCCTGGCCGCCATTAACCGGATTTTCGGCAAGCTGGCGGAAGCGGGCATTATCGAGCCTCAGCCCGAAGAGCTGCGTTCGGCCATGTCACTGAATGTCTGGCTGGTAATCACTAATTGGATGGCATTCCTGAAAACGGCCCACGCCAGCGAGGAGTCGGCCAGCCTGACTCTGACCGAGCTGAAGCAGGGCATTTACCAGGTGCTGACGCTGGAAATACCGTACCTGACGCCTGAATACCGTGAGCGGGTGATGGTACTGCGAGAGAAGTATCGCCCGGTTTTGCCGGAGGCAGTGCCGGCTTGATTGTAGCTGGCGGTTATTTTTTGAGCAGATGTTGAACTTTTGGAAGAGTGCGGTGTCACAGGTAGTGACGTGGGAAATCGGACTTTTCTGCGTCTCCTGAGTGAGTTCTCAGGTTTAGCACGTCGCAAACCCTGACGTTTCGCCGGCCTGCGTCTTTGCAGGCCGGTTTTTTCTTTTTCTTCTGCTTATTCTTCTGTCTCTTCCGCTTCAGGCGCTTCCAGCCAGTCGGTCAGGGCCTCGCGGCATTCGTCAACGCCCCGCTTCGAGGTGGCCGAGAACATGATCAGGTGCTGTACGCAGCTAAAAGGCTTGAGTTTGCCGGCGATGCCCAGCATGGCAGTCTTGGCTTGCCCGAATTTCAGCTTGTCGGCCTTGGTGGCCAGGATCATCAGGGGCAGGTTATTGTGTTCGCACCAGTCCACCATCATCTGGTCGAAGTCGGTCAGCGGGTGGCGGATATCCATCACCAAAACCAGGCCGCGCAGGCAGCGACGCTCGTTCAGGTAGTGGCCCAGGTGTTTCTGCCAGTCGTCTTTCATGTCGCGGGAAACCTTGGCGTAGCCGTAGCCGGGCAGATCCACCAGGCGCATGTTTTCGCGATTCAGGGTGAAAAAGTTGATCAGCCGGGTGCGCCCCGGCGTTTTACTGGTGCGGGCCAGCTTGCCGTTGGCGGTGATGGCGTTCAGGGCGCTGGATTTGCCGGCATTTGAGCGGCCGGCAAAGGCCACTTCAGCGCCGAAATCCGGTGGGCATTCATCCAGCCGTGACGCACTGATCAGAAATCGGGCGCTGTTGAATGAGAGGCTTTTTTGAGTCAGATCAGAGTCCACGACGGTTGGCGTTCCTTTGGATTTCAGTTATCGGCGATTAATGTATAATGCTACACCAATTCAGGGCGGGACGCCTCGCGTTACCGCTTTAGCCCCGGTTATGCGCCTGTTTTGTCAGTGCTTGCCGGTTGCACAACGAAGAATACTTTCAAGATGCAAAGATGAGAGAAGCGGAGCGAGCATGAAAAGACTGATCGCAGGAGTTGTTCTCGGAGTTGGCCTGACAGCAATGGCTCACGGGGCAGGAGATCCGGCAGCGGGTGAACAGAATGCAGCGGTATGTGCCGGCTGCCACGGACAGGGCGGAGCCAAGCCAGTAATGGCTGTGTATCCGAAGCTGTCCGGTATCGGCGAGCGTTACACATACCTGCAGCTGGTAGATATCAAGAACGGCGACCGTCCGATTCCTGAAATGACAGGCCTGCTGGACGCCATGTCTGACCAGGATCTCCAGGACCTGGCAGCCTATTTCAACGAGCAGGACATGGTGGTTGGCCAGGCTGATCCAGAGCTGGTGGAACAGGGCCAGGCCCTGTACCGTGGCGGCAACATGGCTTCCGGTGTTCCGGCCTGTTCCGGTTGTCACAACCCTCGTGGTACCGGTAACGAGCCTGCGGGCTATCCGGCACTGAGTGGCCAGACTGCCGAGTACGTTGCCAAGCAGCTGAATGCCTACCGTTCCGGTGAACGCGCTGGCGGTGCCAACGCAGCCATCATGATGGATGTGGCCTCCAAGCTGACCGACGCGGAAATCGAGGCAGTTGCCAACTACGTTTCCGGCCTGAACTGATCGTTCCTGGTAACGCTGCGTCAGAAACCCCGCTTCGGCGGGGTTTTTGCTATTTACCTTTCTGTAACGATTTGCCCATGGCCTGCGGTGGAACTTTTTCCGTATGCTGGGTCATAATTCCCGATAACTCAAAATCATGGCTCGGAGATTTTCGATGATCAGAAGCTTTGGCTCTGTTGTATTTCTTGCAGCTGCCCTGCTTGTTTCAGGCGTGGCAAATGCCCAGTCCTGGCAGGATGGCAAACATTACCGCACGCTGGATAACCCGGTTCGTACCGCCTCAGACAGCGGTGTCGAGGTGGCCGAGGTGTTCTGGTATGGCTGCCCCCACTGTTACAACTTCAAGCCCCTGGCGGAAGCCTGGGAAGAGAAGGCGCCGGAGTATGTAAACTACGTTCGCCTGCCGGCGGCCCTGGGACAAAGCTGGGAGCCCCATGCCTACGCTTTCTACGCCCTTGAAGCCATGGGTGAACTCGACAAGGTGCACGACGCCCTGTTCAATGCGCTGGCCGGGGAGCGTCGCCCGCTGAATTCTGCAGAGACACTGGCGGATTTCGTGGCTGACTACGGGGTGGACGCCCAGGAATTTGTCGACACCTACAACAGCTTCGGCGTACGTGCCCGGGTGCAGCAGGCGCAGTCCAAGATCCGTGGTGCGCGAATCACCGGAACACCGACTATGCTGGTAAATGGCAAGTATGTGGTCAGTGCCTCCATGGCTGGCAGCCACGAGAATGTTCTTCAGGTAGTCGAATACCTGGCCGAGCAGGAGCAGGCAGGAGCCGAGTAATACGGTGGCCGCGTGCCAGCGCTGACGCTGGCCGTTTTCTGGAGCAGTCCGGGGATTTGCGCGCATGTATAAACGGATTCGCAATCAGCTGAACGGGATTCTGAAATCGCAAGAAAGCCCCCGGGGTGCCTGCTCGGGCAGCGAGCATGTGCCCGAGTTTGAGGCCCACCGCCATATCCGTTTGCTCACCTTTAATATCCAGGTGGGCATCAATACTTCGTCATATCACCACTACCTCACCCGCAGCTGGCAACACTTCCTGCCTAACCGCCGGCGCATCGAGAACCTGGATCGAATCGCAACCCTGCTCAGCCAGTACGATGTGGTGGCTTTGCAGGAGTGCGATGGTGGCAGTCTTCGCAGTGGTTATATAAACCAGGTGCAATACCTGGCCGAGGCGGCAGGCATTCCGTACTGGCATCAGCAGCTGAACCGTAATCTGGGGCAGATTGCCCAGCACAGTAATGGCCTGTTGAGCCGGTTCCGGCCGCTGGACGTGACCGAGCACAAGTTGCCGGGAGTGATTCCGGGCCGGGGAGCCATCATTGCCCGTTACGGGGCAGAGGATGATCCCCTGGTGCTGGTGCTGATGCACCTGTCCCTGAGTAAGTCGGCGCAGCAGCGCCAGCTGGGGTATATCCGGGAGCTGATTGCCGACTACCGGCATGTGGTGCTGATGGGGGATATGAATGCCCATGCAGAACAACTGCTGACCAGGACGCCCCTGAAAGAAACCGACCTGATTCCGCTGCCGGATACCGCCCACAGCTTCCCCAGCTGGCGGCCGGAAAAGGCGCTGGATCATATCCTGGTGAGTCCGTCGCTGGAGATCCGCGGTTCGGAGGTGGTGAGCTATCCGGTGTCGGACCACCTGCCGATCGCCATGGACGTCGCGCTGCCCAAGGGATACCTGCAAACCTTCTGATCCTGCTCCAGCTTCAGGCACAAAAAAACCCGGCCATGGCCGGGTTTTTCGTGGAGGCAGGATCAATTACTTGATCTTGGCTTCCTTATACGCAACGTGCTTGCGGACAACCGGATCGTACTTTTTGATCTCGATTTTTTCCGGGGTGTTACGCTTGTTCTTTTTGGTCGTGTAGAAGTGACCAGTACCTGCTGATGAAACCAGCTTGATTTTCTCGCGCATGATGCGGCTCCTTAAACTTTCTCGCCGCGGGCACGAAGATCGGCCAGCACAGCGTCAATGCCTTTTTTGTCGATGATGCGCATGCCCTTGGTGGATACGCGCAGCTTCACGAAACGCTTCTCGGACTCAACCCAGAAACGGTGGTTCTGCAGATTCGGCAGAAAACGACGACGAGTGTGGTTCATCGCGTGGGATACATTGTTACCGGTAACCGGACGCTTACCGGTAACCTGACAAACTCTGGACATACTTGCCTCCGACCTGAGCAATGGTCTATCTATACGAATTCGTTATTTAATGCGTCTCTGGTTGCTCCGGAGCCATAACTGCTACCGGTTCGCGCCTCTAAACTGAACGCTGCTCGCCAGACGCCGCCAGAAAGGGACGCTTTTATACCAGAACTGGCCAGCCAACGCAAAAAATTGTTGGGAAATTGTCCAGTTTTCCGGTGGCGACCCCGCAGCGGTTACATCAACCCTCGTTCGGCCAGCGATATTACCTCACCGTGGCCAATAACCATATGGTCAAGAACCCTGATATCCACCAATCCCAGCGCTTCCTTCAATCTGCGGGTCAGGGAAATGTCGGCCTGGCTGGGCTCGGCCACGCCACTGGGGTGGTTGTGGGCGAAAATGACGGCTGCGGCGTTGTCTTCCAGGGCCTGGCGCACCACTTCCCTCGGATACACTGCGGCGCCGTCGATGGTGCCTCGGAACAGCTCCCGGTACTGGATGACCCGGTGGCGGTTGTCCAGGAACAGTCCGGCGAATACTTCGTGGGGATAGGTGCCCAGCCGGCTGGTGAGAAAGCGCCGGGTGTCTGCCGGTGAGCGCAGCGGATCACCCTGGCGCAGGGGTTCGTCCATGACCCGCCGGGCCATTTCCATAGCGGCCTGCACCTGGGCGTACTTGGCGGTACCCAGGCCTTTCACTTGCAGAAACTGCCGGCGGGAGGCGGTCATCAGCCCCCGCAGGCCGGAGAATTCGTCAATCAGGTGTCGTGCCAGCGCCATCACTGGCATGCCGGTCGTGCCGGTGCGCAGAAAAATGGCCAGTAATTCGGCGTCAGACAGGGATTGGGCGCCATGGGCGAGCAGGCGTTCTCTGGGCCGCTCGTCGGTGGGCCAGCTGGAATCGGTCATCCGGGCTTCCTTGCTTTGGTTTGATACGGGCGATGCGTCCTGCATCGGGTTCTCAGAATTACAAAGGTTACCTGAAAAGGTAACATTTGGTAAACGAACGGGGTGGCCGCGCAGGCTGCCTGCCGGCCCGCGGCGTGCTATCTTATAACCCTTTCATTTTACGGGATTACGGAGCCCACATGGCTGCCAAGCGAATTCTGCTGGGAATCACCGGTGGCATTGCCGCCTACAAGAGTGCCGAACTGGTCCGGTTGTTGAAAAAAGCCGGGCTGGAAGTGCGGGTTGTGATGACCCGTGGTGCCGAAGCGTTCATAACGCCACTGACTTTCCAGGCGCTCAGCGGCGAGCCGGTTCGTACGTCCCTGCTGGACCCGGAGGCGGAAGCCGGCATGGGGCATATCGAGCTGGCCAAGTGGGCCGACCAGGTGGTGGTCGCGCCGGCGTCTGCCGATTTCCTGGCCCGGCTGGCCCAGGGTATGGCAGACGACCTGCTGACCACTGTGTGCTGTGCTACCGAGGCGCCGATCGCGGTTGCGCCGGCCATGAACCAGGCCATGTGGAAAAATTTCCGCACCCAACGCAACGTTCAGCTGCTCTCAGAAGATCCACAGATTACCCTGTGGGGGCCAGATCAGGGCGAGCAGGCCTGTGGCGATACCGGCCCGGGCCGGATGCTGGAGCCGGAAGCCCTGGCCCGGATGGTTATGGCGCCGCCGGAACCCCCGGCTACGGGAGCGCTTGCCGGTCGACGGCTGGTGATCACTGCGGGACCAACCCGGGAGCCCATTGACCCGGTGCGCTACATCTCCAATCACAGCTCCGGCAAGATGGGCTACGCCATCGCCCGTGCCGCAGCTGCGGCCGGTGCCCGGGTGGTGCTGGTCAGTGGCCCGGTAAACCTGCCGGCCCCGGAGGGCGTGGAAGTGCGCCCGGTAGTGACGGCAGGGGATATGCTGCGGGCGTCCGAGCAAGCGGTCACCGAAGGTTGCGATGTTTTTATCGCCACCGCCGCCGTGGCGGACTACCGGCCGGAAAGCTGCGCCGGCGACAAGATCAAGAAAACCAGCGAAGCCATGAGCCTGGCGCTGGTGCGCAATCCGGATACCCTGGCCACCATCGCGGCCAGGCCTGATGCGCCCTTTACCGTGGGCTTTGCGGCGGAAACCACAGACGTCGCCCGCTACGCTACCGACAAAATGCAGCGCAAGAAACTGAACATGATTGTGGCCAATGATGTCTCTGCGCCGGGGCTGGGCTTTAACAGCGACCAGAATGCCGTTACGGTTTTCTGGCCGGAAGGCCAGGAGTCCATCGGCCCGGACAGCAAACAGGCCATCGCAGAGCGACTGGTTACGCTCATTGCCAGCCACAGTGACAGGATTGAAAACTCATGACCAAGAAGAATTTACAGGTCCGGATTCTGGACGACCGTATCGGAACCGGGATCCCGTTTCCCTCATACGCAACCGACGGTTCTGCCGGCCTCGACCTCAGGGCCTGTGTCCAGCAGCCGCTGACGGTGGCGCCCGGGGAAACCCACCTGATCCCCACCGGCCTGTCGATTTATATCGAAGACCCGGCGCTGGCGGCCATGATCCTGCCTCGCAGTGGCCTGGGCCACAAACACGGTATTGTGCTGGGTAACCTGGTGGGGCTGATCGATTCGGACTATCAGGGCGAGCTGATGGTGTCCTGCTGGAACCGGGGTCAGACCCCGTTCACCATTGAAGTGGGCGAGCGCATTGCCCAGCTGGTGCTGGTTCCGGTGGTTCAGGCGGAGTTTGAAGTGGTGTCGGAGTTCCATGCCAGCGAACGGGGTGCCGGCGGATTTGGCTCTACCGGGAGCCACTGACCACACCCTAAAGGCTGAGAGCCGTCAGCACGGCTGCCAGCTATACTTCGCAGAGCAAGGCAGCATCGGGACTCAAAAATAACTGCGGGATGCACTATGAAATTCGGTAAAAAGAAGAGCAAAGAGTCCGCCCAGGACCAGACGCCGGAACAGAGCCCAGTAGAGCAAAGTAGCAAGTCACAGGAGCCGGTGGCCAAAAGGGGGCGTCGTCTGGGGTCGGTTGCGTTGCAGCAAGCACTGGCAGTGTTACTGGCCGGTGTAGTCGCTGTGCTCGCCGTGTATTTCCTGTCGGTGATGCCGGCGGCGGAAAAGCGCCATGAAGCATCGCGTCAGGTGGAAGCCGACAGCGCCCAGCAGCGCCTGAATCAGTATTTTACCGCCCAGCAGGAACAGGTTCAGGCCATCGCCAACCAGCCCCATGTGCTCCGGGGCCTGGCTGGAGACACCGGTACCGAGGCGTTGGCCAGCCAGCTGCAAACCGCCTTGCCCGGCGCCAGTTCGGTGTTTGTCTTCCCCTATGGTGATATCCCGCGGGCTGGTAATAACGGCTCCTTGCTGGGGTTTGCCGGTGCTGAGCTGGCTCGTCGGGCCGAAAAAGGTTTGCCGCTGCAGCCAGACGCCTTCCCCCGGGATGGTGTCTGGTATATCCAGTTTGCTGCGCCGGTGCGGAATCCGGTGAGCAATGCGGTCGTCGGAACCGTACTGGCTGTCTTTGATGCTGACATTCTGCAACCGATGCTGACGGTCTCCAATGGCCGGCTGGGCGGTCAGCTGGCCTTGGTCCAGACCATTTCCGGCAGTTCCGGAACCGTTGCCAGCGCCGGTAACGGAAACGGGCCCTCAGAAACCCGCACATTGACCAACCCGGACTGGTCCGTTGTGTACCAGGCAGCCTCTGCACCGGAACCGGTGGTCAGCCCCATGGCACTGGCACTGCTGATCGGTATTCCGGCCCTGCTGGCAGCGGTACTGGTATGGATGCTGCTGGCGGCAGCCCAGCGCAGTATCCGTGAAGATATGTCTGCACTGATCCAGTGGGCCCATAAGGCCTTTGTCGGTGAACGGTTGCGCCTGCCGGCGTTGCATTGGGATACGGTGGCCTCAGCCGGCGAAGTGCTGCACCGGCTGTCGCTGGCGGTAGACAGCCGGGTAAACAAGGCGGGTGAAAATGGCAACGGCAAGCCCGCCCGGGCCAGCGCTCTTGCCTCCGATAGCGCCGCTCCCATGTTCCAGGACGATATTCCCGATGTAGATATGATGGATGGCGATGAAGACGTCCTCGGCTTTGGTGATGCCCCGATGTTCGACGACGAACTGTTTGACGAGGATGAACCGGTTCTGGCTGAGACCACGCAGGTGGACGTGCGGCCGGAAATTTTCCGGGCCTACGATATCCGCGGCATTGTCGGCGACAACCTGACCGAGGACGTTGTCGAGGTTATTGGCCGGGCCATCGGCTCTGAGGCGACCGACCGGGGCGTTACGTCTTTGTGTATCGGTTACGACGGCCGGCATTCCAGCCCGGGCCTGGCTGATGCGCTGGCACGGGGTGTGCTCTCCACCGGTTGTAGCGTGATCGAGGTGGGCGCAGTGCCCACTCCGGTGCTGTACTTTGCCGCCCACCACCTGGAAACCGGCTCTGGTGTGATGGTGACCGGCAGCCACAATCCGGCCAACTACAACGGCCTGAAGATTATGCTGGGGGGCGAAACCCTGTCCGGCGATGCTATCCAGAAGCTGTATGACCGCATCCAGAATACCGACTTCAGTGCCGGCCAGGGTGAGCTGTCCCGGGAAGACGTGCGCCGGGCCTACCTGGACCGGATCGTCGGTGATATTGCCGTGGCCGCCCCCCTCAAGGTGGTTGTGGATGCCGGCAACGGAATTGCCGGTGAGCTTGGCCCCATGTTGCTGGAAGAACTGGGTTGCGAAGTGACACCGCTGCATTGTGACGTGGACGGTGACTTCCCCAACCACCATCCGGACCCGGGCAAGCCCGAGAACTTGCAGGACCTGATCGCGAAGGTGCAGGAGACCGGCGCGGATATCGGCCTGGCCTTTGACGGCGATGGCGACCGGCTTGGCGTGGTGACCAACAGTGGCAAGATTATCTGGCCCGACCGCCTGCTGATGCTGTTCGCCCGGGATGTGGTGTCCCGCAATCCGGGTGCCGATGTGCTGTATGACGTCAAATGCAGCCGCCGCCTGGCTGGGGTGATTTCCGAAGCCGGTGGCCGGCCCATTATGTGGAAGAGCGGCCACTCCCTGATGAAAGCCAAGATGCAGGAAACCGGTGCCTTGCTGGCGGGCGAACTGAGCGGGCACATCTTCTTTGCCGAGCGCTGGTACGGCTTTGATGACGGCCTGTATACCGCCGCCCGCTTGCTGGAAATCCTGGGGATTGAAGATCGCCACAGCGATGAGGTGTTCGAGGACTTCCCGGAAGACATCAGCACCCCTGAGCTGAATTTACAGGTTACCGAGAGCGACAAGTTTGCCATTATCGAACGCCTGGAGCAGCAGGCTGATTTCGGCGACGGCAACGTCAGTACCATTGACGGCCTGCGGGTAGACTACACCGATGGCTGGGGCCTGTGCCGGGCATCCAACACCACGCCGGTGCTGGTGCTGAGGTTCGAGGCCGAAAACGAGGACGCCCTGGAGCGGATCAAGTCCGTGTTCCGGGAACAATTGCAGAAAGCGGCACCGGACCTGGTGGCCGATTTCTGATTCAAACCATTCTCTGACAGTAAGGATTAACACATCACCATGGCGCTGGATCGTGAAACAGCAATGCAGGTGGCCTCGGTACTGAGCCGGGGCCTGCCCTATATCCAACGGTTTACCGGCAAGACGGTTGTGATCAAATACGGCGGCAACGCCATGGAAAACGAAGACCTGAAGAGCAGCTTCGCCCGCGACGTGGTGTTGATGAAGCTGGTCGGTATCAATCCCATTGTGGTGCACGGTGGTGGCCCCCAGATCGGTGAACTGCTGGAGCGGCTGAACATCCAGTCCCGCTTTGTGAACGGCATGCGGGTGACCGACTCCGAGACCATGGACGTGGTAGAGATGGTGCTCGGCGGCCAGGTCAACAAGGAAATCGTTTCCCTGATCAACGCCCAGGGCGGCACCGCCGTGGGGCTGACCGGAAAAGACGCCAACCTGATCCGTGCCCGCAAGCTGGAAGTGGTGGATCGTTCTCCGGAGCTGGAACGCCCGGAAATCATTGATATCGGCCATGTCGGCGAAGTGGCCAGCGTGAATGTGGATGTGATCGACATGCTCACCCGCAGCAACGTGATTCCGGTGATTGCGCCCATCGGTGTCGGCCCGGACGGTGCGTCCTACAACATCAACGCAGACCTGGTGGCCGGCAAGGTGGCCGAGGCCATGAAGGCGGAGAAGCTGATCCTGCTGACCAACGTCTCCGGCCTGAAGAGCAAGGACGACAAGGTGCTGACCGGCCTGACTGCGCAGCAGGTCAACGACCTGATCGAAGACGGCACCATCCACGGCGGCATGCTGCCGAAAATCCGTTGCGCCCTGAGTGCGGTGGAAAACGGCGTGCGTACCTCCCACATCATTGATGGCCGGGTGGCCCATGCCTGTCTGCTGGAAATCTTTACCGACGAAGGTGTCGGTACCCTGATTTCCCGTAACTGAAGCCGATAACCGGGAGTAACCGTGGCATGAAGCGCCTGCTGTCCTTTCTGATCATTCTGGCCCTGGTGGTGTTTGTCGGCTTCAAGGCCGGTGCCTGGTGGCTGGCGGATCAGCGGCTGGCGGAGGCGCGCACGGCACTCTCGGAGATCGGTGTATTGCAGCGAGGCAACATCAGCTCGGCACTGGATGGCCGGTTACTGCTGAAACAAGCGGGCTGGCAGGACTTCCGGCTGACCCAGCCACTGGAGCTGGGCCTGGTGGAGCTGGACACCGGCTCGCCGGTGAGCCTGCTGACGGCACTGATGTACCCGGAGCCGCTGCCATCTGACTGGCAGTTGAAGGTAGAGCAGGCCAGCATGGTTCTGGAACCGGTGATGTTCCGCAACTGGGTAACCGCCGGCGCTGAAGCCGAGGATGCACCGGCTCCGCTGGTTGTGCTGTCCTGTGCGCCGGATCCGCGCCAGCAGCTGGGCAGCGGCGACCTGACCCGCATGGGTATTGAAGCCATCCGCGGTGACCTGTTGCTGATTCAGGACAGCGAAGGCCTGCACGCGGAACTGAATACGGTGGATACCGGCAGCCTGGAAGTGCACTGGCCCGATACCCGCTTGCAACTGCTGGATTCGGAGCTGACCCTGGCCGGAGCGCAGGACAATGCCAGTGTTACTTTGCGGGATGGTGGCCTGATGCGCCGTTTGTCAGCCTACTGTGGCCGGGAAACCGGGCTCACGGTGAACGAATGGGCAGGCAAGGCGGCAACTGCACTGGATGCCGGGCTTCGGGCCCGGGGATACCAGGCCAGTGACCAACTCGTTGCACTGTATCGACAGTGGCTGACCGAAGGCGGCGAGCTGGTATTCCCGGTTGCGGCCACCACCGGTACACCGGATATCCCGGTTCGCACCGAAGGCAGCCCGGAGGCCGCCTGGCCGGTAACCTACAATGGCGCCACGGTTCCGGATGTCTACCTGACCACCATTGAAGTGGTTGAGCCGCCTCTGCCGGCTGAAGCCATGGAGCCGGTCGCTGTCCAGGAAGAGCCGGGCAAGCAGGGGTGGTATGAAGAAGATTCCGAAAACGCTGCGGGCTGGATCGGCCGGCAGGTTCGTATAACTCTGTCGAACGGTAACCAGGTGGAAGGCCGGCTCGACATTGTCCGGGAAAGGGAAATGGACATCACCCGTTCGGTGGGCGGCGGCGAAGTATCCTATCCGATACTGATTCGCGCCATCAGCCAATTCGAAGTCTGGCGGCGCGGCCGGGCAGACTGACGCCAACAAGCCGGGAGGCGAGGATGGTGCACACAGACAGTAAAGCCAGCGTGCCGGGCATCCGGGAGATGCTGGCCCGATTGATTTCCCAGCCATCGATCAGCAGTGCGTCGCCGGACTGGGACCACAGCAACGAGGCGGTGGTTCGCACCCTGGCGGAATGGCTGGAAGCGCTGGGCTTTGCCGTCGAGATCCTGGATGTGCCGGGTATGCCCGGGAAATACAACCTGGTGGCTAGCCTGGGCAGCGGCCCCGGCGGCCTGGTGCTGTCCGGCCACACGGATACCGTGCCCTTTGACGACAAACGCTGGCACAGCGACCCCTTCACCCTGACCGAAAAAGACGATCGCTGGTATGGCCTGGGTACCTGCGATATGAAAGGGTTTTTCCCGCTCGCCATCGAGGCGGCGAAAGCCTTTATCGACCAGCCCCTGAAGCAGCCCCTGATTATCCTTGCCACCGCCGACGAAGAAAGCTCCATGAACGGGGCCCGGGCGCTGGCCGAGGCGGGCAAGCCCAGGGCCCGCTATGCCGTGATTGGCGAACCCACCAGCCTGCGGCCGGTGCGCATGCACAAAGGCATCATGATGGAGCGGCTGACCTTTGAGGGGCAGTCCGGCCATTCCTCGAACCCGGATTTAGGCCGCAATGCCCTGGAGGGTATGCACGAGGCCATGACCGAACTGCTGGCCCTGCGTGGCCAGTGGCAGGAGAAGTACCGAAACCCGGCTTTCAAGGTGCAGGTGCCCACCCTTAACCTTGGCTGTATCCACGGTGGCGACAACCCGAACCGTATCTGTGCCCGCTGCGAGCTGCACTTTGATCTGCGGCCGTTACCGGGCATGGACATGGATAACCTACGCCAGGCTATCCTGAACCGCATCCAGCCGCTGGCGGAGCGGCGCCAGCTGGCCCTCAGTTTCGAGCCGTTGTTCGATGGTGTGCCACCGTTCGAGACGCCGGCGGATGCGGCACTGGTGCAAGCCTGCGAAAAGCTCACCGGGCACACCGCCCATGCTGTCGCCTTCGCCACCGAAGCGCCCTGGCTGCAGAAGCTGGGCCTGGAAACCCTGGTGATGGGCCCCGGCTCCATTGACCAGGCGCACCAACCAGATGAGTACCTGGAACTGTCGCAATTACAGCCCACGGTGGATATTCTGCGGGGATTGATCAGGCAGTTCTGTATCGGATGAACAGGGAGACCGGATTGAAATCAAACGAATGGCTGCACGGGTTCCGGCACTCATCACCGTACATCAACGCCCATCGCGGGCGCACGGTGGTACTGACCATGCCCGGTGATGCCATAGAGCACCGTAACTTTATCAACATCATTCATGACATCGCCCTGCTCAGCAGCCTGGGCGTGCGCCTGGTGGTGGCCTTTGGCGGCCGCCCGCAGATCCAGTCGCGGCTGGATGATGCCGGCCTGGAATCCACCTTCTCCCGCGGGCTCCGGGTCACTCCCGACGACCACCTGCCGCTGGTGATGGAGGCCATTGGCGGCTTGCGTGCCTACGTTGAAAGCCAGCTGTCCATGGGGCTGGTGAACTCGCCCATGCACAACGCCCGGATTCGTGTCAGCAGTGGTAACTATGTTACCGCCAAGCCGGTCGGGGTTCTGGATGGTATTGATTACGGCTACACCGGCCGGGTGCGCCGGGTCGACAGCCGGGGTATCGAGCAGATGCTGGAGCTGGGTCACATCGTGCTGTTGCCGCCCATGGGCTATTCGCCCACCGGCGATGCCTTCAACCTGTCCTACGAGGATGTCGGCAGCCAGGTGGCCGCGGCGCTGCAGGCAGAAAAACTGATCGTCTTCATTGATGACGAAGGCCTGCTGGATGAAGACGGCTCGCTGATCCGTGAATTGTCGGCGCGCCAGGCTTCCGAGCGGCTGAACGACAATACCGTGACCGGCCACGATGCCGCGCTGCTGAAAGCTGCCTGTGATGCCTGTGTTAAAGGGGTGCGCCGGGCCCACATTATCAGCTACGCCGAAGACGGCGCCTTGCTGGAAGAGCTGTTCACCCGGGACGGCTCCGGCACCCTGGTGAGCGGGGACAACTACGAGCAGATCCGCCAGGCCCGGGTGGAAGACATTGGCGGGATACTGGAGCTGATCCAGCCACTGGAAGAGCAGGGCATACTGGTGCGCCGGTCCCGGGAAATGCTGGAAACCGAAATCGACCGGTTTGTGGTGGCCGAGCGGGACGGCACCATTGTGGGTTGCGCCGCCCTCTACAATTACCCTGATGAAGGCGCAGGCGAGCTTTCATGCTTCGCCGTTGACCCTTCCTATCGCCGGGCAGGCCGGGGTGACGATATCCTGGCCATGGTGGAGAAGCTGGCCCGCAGCCAGGGCATTCGCAAACTGTTTGTGCTCACCACCCAGACCGAACACTGGTTCCGGGAGCGGGGGTTCGAGCCCACGGCGGTGCAGAACCTGCCGGGGCCCAAGCTGGCCTCCTACAATACCCAGCGCAACTCAAAGGTGTTCGTCAAACCGATGTGATAACCCTGCCAGCCGGGCCCGGCGTTGTGGTTCCGGCTGGCCGGACAGCTGCTCTACCTGGCGGTAAAATTCCCCGAAGTTGTAGTCCAGCTCCCGCAACAGTTGCCGGAACGCCGGCACATGCTGGTTGTACTGCCGGAACAGTGCCAGGTTGGCGTTGTTCAGCTGTACCGGCGGCGCTCCGAAGGGGCCGGGCTCCGGGTAGTCGTCGGCCAGCCGGGCGTAGGCCTGCGCCAGTTGCTCCAGGTGTTCTGCCTTGCGTTCACGCAGTTGTTGCGGTGTCAGCGTATCCTGCTGCTTGTACAGCTGCTCCAGCTTTGCCGTGGTGGCCTCAACCAGTGCCAGGGTGCGGTTGCGGTGTTGCTGTCGCAGCAGGGCACGGTCAAAGTCTTCCGCACTGTTTTGCTGCTCCAGCCACAGGCGCAGGCCTTCCAGCTCCACGGCCGTGGCAAAGCTTTCGTTGAAGGCAGTATCTTCGGCGATGTACACCACCTGGTGGGCCAGTTCGTGGAACATCAGCGCCACCATGCGGTCATCAGTAAGCCGGGTAAAGCCGGTGTGCAGCGGGTCATCAAACCAGCCCAGTGTTGAGTAGGCCGTTACCCCGCCGATAAAGGTGTCGTAGCCCTGCTGGCGGAACCGTGCCTCTTCCTTGCGTGCCTGTTCGAGTTTGAAGTAGCCTCGGTACGCCTGGCAGCCGAGCACCGGATAGCACCAGCGGTGGGGCTCCAGGGAGAATTCGGGCACGGCAACCAGGTTGACCACCACCCAGGGCCGGTCCAGTTCCACGAATTCGGTAAATGCATCGCCCACGGGCAGGTCGAGCCGGGTGCGGGCGAAGCGGCGGGCAGCTCCGGCAAGCTCCAGTTTCTGCCGCAATTCCGGTGCTGTATCCGGCTGCTTTTGCAGGCGCTCTACCGGCTCGCCCCGCATCATCAGCGACAGCTGGCCGCCGATGGCCTGGCTGTAGTAGCCGAAAGTTGAACACCCGGAAATACCCGCCAGGAGTAGTAAAAGAAGATTGATCTGAATAAGCTGTTTCATGACACGGAATGTTATGATGAAACACTCGCACGGTCACTGAGCAAATACATTGTCAGCCATCGCCGTCGAACCGGTAACCGGCCAGGATGTCCATGGAACCCAAAGAACGTCGCAGCAGTACCCGACAGGCCATTAAACTCGCAGCCCAGCTTGATATCGGGACCGGTAATCCGTTGCCGTGCCAGATTGCCGATTTCTGTGCCGAGGGCATGTACATTCGTTATTCTGCCGAAACCTCGGGCAAGATCGAACGGGCGTTCTCGGGTGATGCGCCGAAAGAACTGGTGGTGCGTTTTCGCGGGCTGGAAGTTAACCGCCGTTACGAGCTCCATGTGACCCCCACCCGCCGTACCGACGGGGCCATGGGCGTCAGTTTTACCCGATCGGACCCCGAGGCGGTCAACGCCATGCTCAAGCTGTGCGGCGCCAGCCGGGAACAGGATCGCTCCTCCCTCAAAGCACCTTCTGACCGGGTCCAGTTTGTCCTGCACCAGGCTGCCCGGGCGATTACCCACTATATCGAACCGCTGATGGATGCCTGCATCGTGCAGATGGCCGAGGAACTCCAGGTCGCTGCCAAGAAGGCTTCCCATGACCAGCAGGCCAACGAATACCTGGAAGCCGCCGGGCAGATCCACAGCCGCCAGCGGGTCATCTGGCACCAGATGGCGGCCAGCCTGCAGTCACCCCTGAAGCCTGAACCCAAGGGCGCGCCCGGCGCGGCGCTGTCGGTAGTCGACAAGAACGAATTCGAGGAATGGCTGGCGGTACGGGTGATGGTGACCCGGGCCGACACCCGCTATCGCGGTGACTTGCTGCAGCTGAAGCTGCGCCTGGATCACCTGCAGGTGGCCAACCGCACCGGCCACCATAATCCGCTGGGGCCGGCCCTGGTCAGCGAGGCGTTCCATAACGCCCTGGGGCAGCTCAACCTGTCCCGGGATGTGGAAAAAATTTGCCTGAAGGTTTTCGAGCTGACGGTATTGAAGGAACTCGGGCCCATGTACCGGGAGCTGAACAACATACTGATTCGCCATGGTGTGTTGCCGGATCTCGATCTGTCCCGCTACCTCAGTGAACAGCCCGATCCCCGGCCAACCAAGACGCCGCCGGAGCCGAAGCCGGCCGAAGAGTCGAAACCGGCTGTGGACGATCAGCAAAATACTGCGGACCAGAACAGCGACCCCGCTAACCGGCTAACCGGTGACTTCCGTGGTTATTCCCAGTCGGCCCGGACGGCGTTCGCCACGGTCCGCAACCTGTTGAGCACTCTCCAGGCCAGTCGGGCGGGCGCCGGAGAACCGGCAACCGGGATGTTCCCCGCCGATGCCCGGCCGCTGTCGCCGGGTGAGCTGTACCGTGATCTGCAGGAACTGCAGCTGCAGGTTGTCGGCGACGAAGACGATACCGCATCCCTGAAAGAGCGGGTGCTGGGCAAGGTTCGGGAAAATGGCGAAGACGCCGGCCTGAACGAGGAGCAGCAGGAAACCCTCGATGTGGTTGACCGCTTTTTCCAGAGTGTGTTGTCCAGCCCGAAACTCAGTGAACACGCCCAGGCCATTATGCGCCGGCTGGAAGTGCCGGTACTGAAGGTGGTGATGCGTGATCCTGCGTTTTTCGAGGACCATGGCAGCCCGGTTCGGGAAGTGATGAACCGGCTGGCCCAGCTGGGTATCCGGGGCGGCCGGATCAACCCGGTGGTGCAGCGCCGGGTTGATGAGCTGGTGCACCGTATTGCCACCGAGTTCGAGCAGGACCCGGCGATGTTCGAGCAAACGCTTGCCGAGCTGGACGGGCTGATCGAACGCCAGAACCAGATTTATCGCCGCAATGTTGAACGGGTGACGGCGGCGGCAGAGGGTGCCCAGAAAGTATCCGAGTCCCGGGCGGCGGTCACTGAAGCGGTCAACCGCAAGATTGCCGGCTGCCGGGTGCCCAGGGCATTGATGACCCTGCTGGAAGGCGGTTGGCGTGACCTGCTGTCGCTGACCTGGATTCGCCAGGGCCCGGATAGCCAGGCGTGGGCTGATTACCTGGAGGTGATCGACTCCCTGCAGGCTTTCGGTGAAGACCCGCAGATGGAGATCAACCTGCCGGAACTGCTGCGGCTGATCCAGGATGGCCTGGCGTCTATTTCCGGTAACCATATGCCCTCGTCCCGGATTCGGGAAGAACTCAAACGGTTCCTGGTGCGGTCGCCGGAGCAGCCGCCTGAAATGGTGGATGTGCCCGAGGCCGAGCCGGAGCAAGATGCGGCAGCACAGGACCAGGATAGCCTGAGCGAACTGGAGCGGCGCAACCTCCAGCGGTGGATTACCCGCGCCCAGCAGTTGCAGGGCGGGCAATGGTTGAAGGACCTGAGCCAGCCGGAACAGCCCCAGCATATCAGGCTGGTGTGGGTTGCCCGGGGCTTCGGCCGCTTTGTCTTTGTGAACCATCAGGGCATGAGAGTGGTGGAGCTGGGCCTGGAAGACCTGGCCCGCCAGATGCGCCGTGGCGTGATTGTGCCGGATGCCGAGTACGATCGGCCGCTGGTGGATGAAAGTATCGACCGCATGGTCAAGGATGTGTACGACCAGTTGTCCTGGGCATCCAGCCATGACCAGTTGACCGGCCTGCTGAACCGCCGGGAATTCGAGCGTATGCTCGACCAGCAACTGGCGGGACGGGAAGAAAACCTGGCCTTGCTGTACCTGGATCTTCGGGGTTTCCGGCTATTGAACGACACGGCCGGCTACCAGGCCGGTGATGAAGTACTGAAACGCCTGGCGGATATCCTGTGCCGGCAGGCGGAGGGTGGCCGGCCGGTGGCGCGCCTGGCGGGTAACGAATTTGCCATGCTGGTGCCGGCGGACAAGGGCAACAGCATTGCCAAGGCGCTGATCAGCGCCATCGAAACCGATGTGTTCGAATTCGGCGGCAACCAGTATGCGTTGTCGGCGAACGTGGGGCTGGTGCCGGATCTGCCGGTGCTGGTCAATGGCGAGCGCTGGTTGCGGGCCTCTGAGCAGGCGCTGACCGCCGCCCGCAAGAAAGGCGAGGGCACCATTGCCGAGTATGCGCCGGACAAGGCCGACCAGGACCGCCAGGAACAGATTGCTGCCCGGCTGGCGAACCTGCGGGACCCGGGCGACGAGCGCATGTTGCTGCGCTGCCAGAAGATTATCCCGCTGCATGGCAAAGCCAGGATGCCGTCCCAGTACGAAGTGCTGATCAGCATGTACGACGACAGCGGGCAGCTGATTACTGGCCGGGACTTCATCCGCATGGCCGAACGCTATGACCGGATGCAGGTGGTGGACCGCTGGGTGGTGGGCCACATGCTGGACTGGTTGCGGGAAGAGGCGCCGGACCCCGGCGCGGTGGGTGGAATCTGTATCAACCTGTCCGGTCACTCCCTGAATGACCAGTCGCTGCTGGAATTTATCTACGAAAAGCTCAGCAAGCAGGATGCGCCCATTGAACGGCTCTGGTTCGAACTGACAGAAGCTTCGGCCATCAACGACCTGCAGGCGGTGGCCGACTTCATGGCGGAAATGAAGGAGCTGGGTTGCCGGTTCTGTCTGGGTGACTTCGGTAGTGGCCCCAGCTCGTTCCAGTTCATGCGTTCGCTGCCGGTGGATCTGATCAAGATCGACAGCGCCTTCACCAGCCAGCTGGTGGCCAGCGAGACTGACCAGACCATGGTGAAGTCCATGGTCGACATGGCCCACTACATGGAGCGGGAGGTGATTGCCTCGCAGGTGGAGTCCCGGGACGTGCTGGACCTGTTGCGACAGCTGGGTGTGGACTATGCTCAGGGCTTTGTGATCGAGAAGCCGCGGCTGCTCGACAGCCTGACCTGACCGGGAGCCTTGCTGTCTATGTCCAAACGCCATCCTGTTATTGCGGTGACCGGGTCTTCCGGGGCCGGCACCAGCACAACCGGCCAGATTTTCAGCCGGTTGTTTGCCAGTGAAGACATCAGTGCGGCCATGGTCAGCGGTGACAGCTTCCACCGTTACACCCGGGAGCAGATGGCCCGGCTGGCGGCGAAGGGGCAGTTCGGGGAACGCAACCACTTCGCCCTGGCGGCCAACCACATCGACCGCCTCGAAGCCTTGCTGTACGACTACAGCCATACCGGCAACGGCCGTTATCGCCACTATGTCCACGATGAAGACCGGGAGCTGATAGCGGCCGGTTTCAAGCCCGGAACCTTCACCCCGTGGCAGTCACTGCCGGCGGATACCGACCTGCTGTTCTACGAGGGCTTGCATGGCGGGGTGGTCAGCGAAAACTATAACATTGCCCAGTATGTGGACCTGTTGATCGGCGTGGTGCCCATCGTTAACCTGGAATGGATCCAGAAAATCCACCGGGACACCAACACGCGCGGTTACAGCCCCGATGCGGTGGTCAAAACCATCATCAACCGTATGGACGACTACGTGCACGATATCGTGCCGCAGTTCTCCCATACCCACATCAACTTCCAGCGTATCCCGTTGGTGGATACCTCGAACCCGTTTATTGCCCGGGATGTGCCTACCGAAGATGAAAGCATGGTGGTGATCCACTTCCGGGAAGCTACCGATGTCGACTTTGCCAGGCTGTTGCAGTTGATCCCCCACAGCCGCCTGTCCCGCCACGATACCCTGGTGATTCCCGGCACCAAGATGCCTCTGGCCATGGACCTGATCGTCCGGCCCATGGTGCAGAGGCTGATGGCCGGCAAGGCCTTCGCCTGAGGATCAGGCGGTCAGGCGGCCGCTCTGGTAATCCCTCAGGGTCTGTTCGATTTCTTCCCGGGTGTTCATCACAAACGGACCGTATTGCACCACCGGCTCGCCGATGGGTTTGCCGGCAATCAGCAGCAGCCGGGCGGGCCGGGTGCCGCCCGCCAGCATAATCTCGTCGCCGTCACCCAGCACACTGGCTGCCGATGCCTGCAGTCGGGTGCGTTCGTTACCCGTGACCAGCCCGGCTTCGCCTTCGTACAGGTACAACATGGCGTTGTGGCTGGCCGGTACCGGCAATGACAGCTGGCTGCCGGGCTCCAGGTGAATGTCGGCGTAGATGGCATCGGTACTGCCGCCGGTGACCGCACCGGACACCTGGCCACCGCTGAGGGTCATCTCGCCGGCAATCAGCTTGACGGTGGCGCCGCCCTGACTGAAGGCAGGAATGTCTTCGGGCTGGATATCCCGGTAGCCGGCCGGTTTCATTTTTTCCGCCGCCGGCAGGTTCAGCCACAGCTGGAAACCGCGCATCAGGCCGGATTCCTGCTGCGGCATTTCCGAGTGCACAATGCCCCGGCCGGCGGTCATCCACTGTACGCCGCCGTTGCGCAGGTTGCCCCGGTTACCCAGGTGGTCTTCGTGCAACATGTGGCCTTCGATCATGTAGGTGACCGTCTCGAACCCCCGGTGCGGGTGGGCGGGAAAGCCTGCAATGTAATCCTGGGGCTGGTCAGAGCCGAACTCGTCGAGCATCAGGAACGGATCCATGCGGATGCTCTGGCGCTGGCCCAGGGAGCGTTTGATTCTTACCCCGGCACCATCGGAGGTTTCCAGTGCGGGGATGACCTGTTTCAGGGCGCGATGCGTCATGGTGTCGTCCTCTCGGTTAGCAATGGTTCCATTAAACCGGGGCGACGGGCAGGATGAAAACGCAGAATTCTGGCGGGAGGGATCAAAAAAACTGAAGGAGCGGGCCGGCGGCCCGTCCAGGCCGCCGGCAGGGCCGGATTACTCCACGTTTCGGGAGTAGAAAATCTCCAGCATTTCGCGGCGCAGGCGGTCTTCGATGGACTGGGCTTCGGCCGGGTCCAGTTCACTGGCGTTCACGCCGAATACATAGTTGTCCAGGTTGAAGTCCTTCAGCATCATCTTGGTGTGGAACAGGTTTTCCTGGTACACGTTCACGTCGATCATCTGATAGGCGTTCTGGGTGTCTTCGGTCAGGTAGTTCTGGATCGAGTTGATGTCGTGGTCGATGTAGTGCTTGGTGCCGTCTACATCACGGGTGAAGCCGCGCACCCGGTAGTCCACGGTCACGACATCGGAATCGAAGCTGTGGATCAGGTAGTTCAGTACCTTCAGCGGTGAAATCAGGCCGCAGGTGGACACGTCGATATCCGCCCGGAAGGTGCTTACGCCGTCGTGGGGATGGCTTTCCGGGTAGGTGTGAACGGTTACGTGGCTCTTGTCCAGGTGCGCAACAATGGTGTCTGGCAGTGGGCCCGGCGATTCCTCGTTATTGGCTTCACTGTCGGTCACTTCGTGCTCGGCAATCAGCATGGTGACAGACGCGCCATGGGGCTCGTAGTCCTGGCGGGCAATGTTGAGGATGTTGGCGCCGATGATCTTGACCACGTCTGAAAGGATCTGGGTCAGGCGCTCGGCGTTGTACATCTCGTCGATGTAATCAATATAGGCTTCACGCTGTTCTTCGGTCTGCGCGTAACAGATATCGTAAATATTGAAGCTCAGGGACTTGGTCAGGTTGTTGAAACCGTGTAGCTGGAGTTTGGTTTCCATAATAGTTGATCACCTTTTGCGCAGACCTTTAAGAAAGTTGCGTATTATGCATACCGTATGTGTCATTGGATAGTCGTTGCAATGACTTTTTCCAGCCGGTTATTCCGCCTCGTGGATCTCGTAACTGTGGCTGATTTCCACGCCTGCCTTACCCAGCATAATCGATGCCGAACAGTACTTTTCTGCCGACAGGCTAACTGCCCGTTCTACCTGCTTTTCTTTCAGGTTGTGGCCGGTTACCACAAAGTGCAGGTGAATCCTGGTGAACACGGAAGGCACGGCATCGGCCCGCTCGGCCTCGAGCTCGGCGTGGCAGGCGGTGACGTCCTGGCGGCTCTTTTTCAGGATGCTCATGACATCAAACGACGAGCAGCCACCCACGCCCATCAGCAGCATTTCCATGGGGCGGGGGCCCAGGTCCTGGCCGCCGTGGTCGGGTGGTCCGTCCAGTTGTACGGTGTGGCCAGTGCCACTGGTAGCTTTGAAGCTGGCATTGCCGGTCCAGTCAACGGTAGCTTTCATCGGTGTCTCCATCGGCTATTCGGGTATGGCCGGGAATGCTAGCACAGTTGCCCGCAACCGGCCTTCTTGTTATAAGTTGCCGGGCACATCAGTAAAAACCCTAACCTGCAGGGAAAAGCGGGGATATAAAAAGATAAGCACTGCCAGACTCTGAGGAGGCACGTCTCGCATTATGGCTACTATCGTCAAGCCGGTTGAGCAGAAGACCAAACATCTCGATTATTTTCTTTCCCAATGCCATCGCCGGCGCTATCCCGCCAAAAGCACCATCATTTATGCAGGCGACAAAAGTGACTCCCTGTTCTACATCGTCAAAGGTTCGGTGACCGTTATCATTGAAGACGACGATGGCCGGGAGATGATCATGGCCTACCTGAACGCCGGGGACTTTTTCGGCGAAATGGGTCTGTTTGATAACATGGATTCCCGCAGTGCCTGGGTCAAGGCCAAGACCGAGTGTGAAGTGGCGGAAATCAGCTACACCAAGTTCCGGGAAATCGCCCAGCAGGATCCGCGGGTGCTGTATTTCATCGGTGAGCAGATGGCAACGCGCCTGCGCCAGACCACTCGCAAAGTGGGTGACCTGGCCTTCCTGGACGTAACCGGTCGGGTGGCCCGTACCCTGCTGGACCTGTGCAAGGAGCCGGATGCCATGACCCATCCGGACGGCATGCAGATCAAGATCACCCGCCAGGAAATCGGCCGCATTGTCGGCTGTTCCCGGGAAATGGTGGGCCGGGTACTGAAAACCCTGGAAGACCAGGGCCTGGTGCGGGTGAAAGGCAAGACCATGGTGGTGTTCGGCACCCGGTAAGGTCAGTCCATCAGGGCGACGGATTTAATCTGCATCCAAACCTGCTGGCCCTGCTCCAGTTGCAGCTGGTGCAGGGAGCGGGTGGTCAGGCGGGCCAGGAAAGCGGTTGGCCCGGCTCCCAGGCGTACCAGGCTGGTGCCGGGGGTTACCTCGGTATCAATCTGGTCGATACAGGCCGGTAACAGGTTCTGGATGCTCTGATCCGGATTTTCCTCCAGGGCAAGGCTGATATCCCGGGCCAGTACCTGTACCCGCACAGTCATTCCCTCACTCAGGTGATCATGGTGGCGCACCCAGAGTTCGCCGCCATCGAACGCCAGCCGGCACAGGTGCCAGCGGGTATCCACCTCGATAATCTTGCCTTCCAGAATAACCCCTGCATTTTCTTCCAGCCGGAACGGGTGATCGGTGCGGGCCAGGGTTTCCTGCAGCGGGCCCTGGGCAACCACCCGGCCCTGATCCATCATCACGATATGATCTGCCAGCCGGGCCACCTCGGCGGTGGAGTGGGATACGTAGAGCACCGGCAGCTCCAGGCTGTCCCGCAGCCGTTCCAGGTACGGCAGGATGTCCTGTTTGCTCTGCTGGTCCAGGGCCGTCAGCGGCTCGTCCATCAGCAGCAGTCGGGGGCTGGTGAGCAGGGCCCGGCCGATGGCCACCCGCTGGCGCTCCCCGCCGGATAACCCGGCCGGCATCCGCTCCAGCAGGGGCGACAGGCCGAGCCACTGGTGCACCTGTTCAGGTTCAATTTTCCGGTGGGCTTTGGGCACCCGCCGGTATCCGTACAGCAGGTTTTTACGCACCGACAGGTGGGGAAACAGGTTGGTTTCCTGGAACACATAGGCCAGGGGCCGGTGGTGCACGGGCCGGCTGAGCTTTCCGGCCTGCCAGGGTTCGCCCAGCACGCTCAGGTGACCCTCGGCAGGCTGCAGGCCGGCGATGCAGCGCAGCAGGGTGGTCTTGCCGCACCCGGAGTGGCCGAAGATCGCGGTTATCCCGGAGCCGGGCAGGGTCAGGTCTACATCCAGGGTGAAGTCCCCCAGCTGGCACCGGAGGCAGGCGTTGACGGTACCGGTCATTTCACCACTCCCGGCTGGTAGCGGCCATTCAGGGCGTACAGGCTGACCAGCACCACAAAGGAAAACGCCACCATGCCGGCAGACAGCCAGTGGGCCTGGGTGTACTCAAGGGCTTCCACATGGTCGAAGATGGCGACCGAGAGTACTTTGGTTTCTCCCGGAATGTTGCCGCCAATCATCAGCACCACCCCGAATTCACCCACAGTGTGGGCAAAGGTCAGCACCGCGGCGGTCAGAAAGCCCGGTCGCGCCAGCGGAATCACAACCGAGAAAAAACGATCCCGGGGTGAAGCCCGCAAGGTGGCGGCGGTCTCCAGCAGGCTCTGGTTGATGGTCAGGAAAGCAGTTTGCAAGGGCTGGACGGTAAATGGGAGGGAATAGATAACCGACGCCAGCACCAGGCCTTCGAAGGTAAAGGGCAGGAGTCCCAGCCCGAGGTTCTCCATCAGGCGGCCCAGGGCACCGTCCGGGCCCATAACGATCAGCAGGTAAAAACCCAGCACCGTGGGTGGCAGCACCAGTGGCAGTGCAACCACGGCCGAAACCGGCTGGCGCAGCCAGTGCCCGGTGCGGGCCAGCCACCAGGCGATGGGCGTGCCAATCACCAGCAGCAGTGCGGTGGTGATGCCTGCCAGTTTCAGGGTTAGCCAGACGGCCTGCCATTCCGGGCTCATGAAGTCTCCGCCAGTTCAGTGGTTGGGCTGTTCAGGAATATCGTAGCCGTCTTCACGGATGATCGCCTGTGCCGGTTCGCTGGCGAGAAACAACATCCACGCCCGGGCCGCCGGGTTATCCTCGCCGTGGCCCAGCAAAACAGCCTGTTGCCGGATGGGCGTATGCAGATCATTCGGTACCAGCCACAGGGAGCCTTCCTCCTTCCATGCCCGCGTTTGGGCCAGTGCTACAAACCCTGCGACGGCATTGCCGGTGGCGACAAACTGGAAGGTCTGGGCAATGGAGTCGCCGCTGACCAGCGCGGGGCGGAGGGCTTGTGCGAGCCCGAGATTCTGCAGCACTTCCATGGCAGCGATGCCGTAAGGGGCGGTTTTCGGGTTGCCGATGGCCAGCCGCTCGGGTTGTCGGGCCAGCCAGGCCGTGCCATCGGTAAACAGATCGGGGGTTCTGCTCCAAAGCGCCAGCCGGCCCTCGGCATAGTCAAATCCTGTGCCGGCGACCGCCAGCCCCTGTTGTTCCAGTAACTGCGGTCGTTCCTGGTCAGCTGCCATAAAGGCATCAAACGGCGCGCGATGGCGGATCTGGGCATAGAGTTTGCCGGTAGAGCCGTAGCTGATGCGCAACTGGTGACCGGTCTGTTGTTCGAACAACGGCGCCAGCCGGTTCATGGTGCCGGTGAAGTTGGCGGCTACCGCCAGGGTGGCCGTTTCTGCGAGGGCTGCAGACTGGAAAACAAGCAGGGCAATGCCGATCAGGCCGGCAAGGGCTCGGTGCAGGCGTTTTCCCAAACCGGAATACATTGCAGAAGGTGTTGCCATACGTCCTCGGCATTGAGTTCATTCAGCATCTCGTGGCGGCCTCCGTCAAACAGCCGGAAGGTCACCTTCTGGATGCCGGCTTCGCGGATCGCCCGGAAGTGCTGGCGGATACCCTTGCCCATCTCGCCCACCGGGTCATCGGTGCCGGCAAACAGGTGTACCGGAAGATCCTGCGGCCATTGTCCGGGATTGATGCCAAGCATACCAGTGATGAAATCATGCCACAGGCCGGCGCTGCACTCGAACCCGCACAGCGGATCTGCCCGGTAGCGGTCCACTTGTTGCGGGTCCCGGCTGAGCCAGTCGCAGTCGGTACGGTTAGGGCGGAAGTGCCGGTTGAACTGGCCGAAGGTCATGGCGCTTATGAGTTTGCTGTGGTGCCGGCGGCCGCGCAGCAGACGGATCAGCCAGACCAGTGCGGCGGACGCCCGCAGCCGGGGTTTGTGAATGCGGTTGGTGGCACTGAGCGCCAGTGTGTCGAGCTTGTCACCGTGCTGCGCAGCATAGCTCTGGGCGATGAACGACCCCATGCTGTGGCCCAGCAGGGTGACCGGCCGCTGCGGGAACTGCTGGCGGATGTGATCCACCACCAGGCCGAGATCGTCCACCACTTTCTGCCAGCCCTGGTGGTCTGCGTAGTGGCCCAGGTCTTCCGGACGGCAGTCCGGGCCATGGCCCCGGTGGTGGTAGGTGACCACCGCCACGCCCTGAGTACCCAGCCAGCGGGCCAGGCCGGCATAGCGGTTGCCGTGCTCGGCCATGCCGTGGCTGATCACTAAAGCCGCGCAGGGGGTGTCCGGGCAAAAAAGGGTGCCGGTTATCCGGTGTCCGTCAGTGGCGGTCAGGTTCAGGGTGGTTTCGCTCATGCAGGGTGCCCGGTTGTTCGCTGTTGCTGATGGTCGGGCGCTGCCACTCCGGTGGTCGCCACAAATGTCCGAGACGGGAGAGTAGACCGCCCGGGCGGCTCATGTCGCGGAACATGTCCACATATTCGTGGGTCCAGAGCACAATCAGGTTGGTGGAATGGATTTGCCGGGTGATGCCGTACTCCGGTGGATTGGCATCGTTTTCCGGGGCAAAGGTGCCGAACAGCCGGTCCCAGATGATCAGGGTGCCGCCGTAGTTGCGGTCAATGTATTCCGGATTGCGGCCATGGTATCCATCAGTTTCGGATCGTGACGGATTTTCCGGTACTCCCAGAAGGTAATACCGATAAAGATGGGGGTGGCCACCATGAAAATCAGCTGCCGCTCATCCAGGGCCAGCCACGGGGCCAGTGTGTGCCAGAGTGCCAGCAGGCCGCTGTCTTCCAGTACGGCCCGCATCATGTCGAGTAATGCCATGGGAAACCTGTTTTGTTTTTATTCAGGTTTTATCTTGGCATAACCAACAATAAATGCACTGTCCTGTTGCGACAGCGGAGGTGGCCTTTTCGGCCAATCGCCCCGGGGTTAGCGGTGCTTGTGGTACACCTGCACCACCGGCTCCAGTTTCGGGCGCCAGTCTGCCAGCCAGGCCTGCACCGGTTTCGGGATCTTTGCCGGCCTGGGCCAGGGCACGGGATATTGTTCGGGCTGGAACAGCGGGGCCAGCAGCGCTGCAGCGGTCAGGTCAGCCCGGGTGAACCGGTCACCCACCAGGTACGGCTGCTGCTCGTACACCTCTGCCAGTTCGGTAATCAGTTGCTCCAGGGTTTCCTGCGCGGCATCGGCGGTCTTCTGGTTAATCTTCATCCAGTTGCGCATGATCTCGTCCACCCGGCTGAAGGCCAGGCTGAGCAGGATGCGGTTGTAGAACGGTGTGCCGGCAGCCAGCAGCGGCACCACTACCTTCGGCCGTTGCAGGAAGTAGTGGTAGACCCAGGTGCGGATGGCCGCGCCAGCCAGTTCGTCCAGCTTTGTCTCCCAGCTGCGAACCTGTTCCTGCAGGGCCGGGTCTTCGGGCATCAGGGCGGGTTCCGGGAAAGTTTTATCCAGGTAGTCCAGGATCTCTGAAGAGCCCTGGATAATCTGGCCATCGTGGTCCAGCACCGGCACCGAGGACCCGGCCCGGGTAAGCTTCTTGATGGTTCTGCTGTGCTGCCCGGGTAGCAGGTTGACCGGCTGGTACTTGATGTCCTTGTAATCCAGGGCCCAGCGAACCTTTTCGGAATAGTGGGAGATGCAGAATTGGTAGAGTTTCACGGCCATGGTGATGATTCCCCTGAAATAGATGGCGCAAGGTTACCCTGTGCGGCCCCGGTACCACAACAGGCCGGTTCCGTGTGACTGGGCATGGTGAAAATGGCCCGGAATCTTTAGACTAGCGCCCCGGAGTCTGGACCAAAATAGGATGTTGTGATGTTTAAGGGACGAATTTTTTCGCTGACCATTCTTGCCGGCTGCAGCCTTGTACTGGCAGCCTGCGCTTCCCAACCCAAAACCCTGGCCCTGTCGGACTATGGCAGTTATCGCTGCGGCCAGCTGGATATCCGGGTTGCCCCGGCTGAAGATGGCCAGCTTCTGGGCCTTGATTATCTGGACCGCCGCGTATTGCTGAAACCGTCCCCCACCGACACCGGTGCCCTCTACGTGGCTCCGGGCGATACCTCCACCCGCTTCCTGGCCGAAGGCAAGCGGGCAACGCTGACACTCAAGGGTGATCTGCTGCCGGAATGCCTGGAACCGGGCGCGATAGAATCCCGGTTTGAGGCCATCGGTGCCGACCCGGACTGGTCGGCGCTGATCGAGAACAACCGGATGACCCTGACCCCGCCGTACCAGCAGCAAGCGCTGAACGAGATCTGGCTGACCGAAACCCTGGCCAATCGACACGGCCGGACGTTTGAAGCGAAAACCGAAGCGCAGTCGCTGGAAGTGCGGGTGGCACACCAGCTGTGTGAAGTGGGCCTGGACAAACGCCAGTATCCGTCCCAGATCCGGCTGACCCTGGACGGCAACAGCTTTGAAGGCTGTGGCGGCGACCGGGAGCGGCTGTTCCGGGGTGTGCAGTGGGTGGTAGAAGACCTGGCCGGTGCCGGGCTGATCGACCGCTCCATGGTTACCTTGCAGTTCCTGGGCAATGGCCGGGTCGCCGGGCGTGCATCCTGCAACCGGTTTATGGGCAACTACCGTTTGAGTGATGATGGATTGTCGTTCAGTACCCTGGGCAGCACCATGATGGCCTGCGCGCCGTCGCTGATGAACCAGGAGCGCAAGTACCTGGAATTGCTGGGGCAGGTGGTGGATGGCCGCATCGGTCGCCAGGGTGAATTGCTGCTGGAAACCGGCAACGGTGAGGTGATCAAGGCGTTCCCGGCGACGACCGACAACCTGTAACTCTCTTCCCCGGCCCGTCCGGTCAAATTTCTGCAGCATTTGCCGTCTACCCTGACAGGTCGATGCTGCAGAGAGACCAGCCATGACCGAATTGCGGGCCCTCACCCCCCACAGTGCCATTCCCGAACAACAGGCCGGCCGCGACCGCAACCAGAAGCGCCTGTTGCGCAGCTTCCTGCCGGAACTGGTGCAGCTGGAGCGACAGCTGGCCGAAGCCCCCGAACAGGTCGCCACCACCGTCGCCGGCGAGGTTGCCGTGCGGGATCTGCACTTGCCCATCTACCGGGTGGACCTTGGTTCCACCCGGGACGATGTGCCGGCGGTGCTGATTGTCGGCGGAGTTCACGGCTTAGAGCGCATTGGTAGCCAGGTGGTGATGGCCTGGCTCGATTCCTTCCTGGCCCGGCTCGGTTGGGATGACCACCTGAACGCCTTGCTGGAGAAAGTCCGCATCACCCTGCTGCCGATCCTGAACCCCGGCGGTATGTACCTGAACCAGCGGGGCAATCCCAACGGTGTCGACCTGATGCGCAACGCGCCGATTACCGCCCAGGACCAGAGCGCCTTCCTGCTGGGTGGCCAGCGCCTGTCGCCGCGAATGCCCTGGTACACCGGCGATCCGGAGCAGGGCATGGAGCCGGAGAACCTTGCACTGGAAGCGGTGATTCAGGACCTGCTGCCGGGCCGGCCCTTCAGCGTGGCGCTGGACTGCCACTCCGGTTTCGGCTGGCAGGACCAGATCTGGTTTCCCTATGCCTATCGCCGCCGGCCCATGCGCCGCATCGGGTCGGTGATGGCCCTCAAGCTGATCTGGGAACAGGCTTACCCCAATCACCACTATCGTTTCGAACCCCAGTCGGCGCATTACCTGACTCACGGTGACCTGTGGGATTACTTCTACAAGCAGGTCAACCGCAGCAGTGACGGGGTGTTCCTGCCCCTGACCCTGGAAATGGGCTCCTGGAAATGGGTGCGCAAGCGCCCGCGCCAGCTGCTGCGGCTGGACGGGTTATTCAACCCTCTGGTGCCTCACCGCCATCAGCGGGTATTGCGCAGCCATCTGAGCTGGATGGACTTCCTGGTGAATGCGGCCGCCAGTTACCGGAACTGGTTGCCGGAGGGCGATGAAGAGTCCATGCTCAGGGAAGCCGCCATCATGCACTGGTACAGGGATAACCGATAACATGCACTGGATCCTCCTGCGGGGTCTTACCCGGGAACGGGCACACTGGGGCGACTTTCCCGAGCGTTTGCGTGCGGCCTTTCCGGGCCAGCATTTCCACCTGGTGGACCTGCCCGGCACGGGCATCCATTACCGGGAAGCCAGCCCGGCCACAGTGCGCGCTATTCGCGAGCAGGTGTGCCGGCAGCTGAGCCATATTCCCCGGCCGTTCAGCATCCTGGCGTTGTCTATGGGCGGCATGGTGGCCCTGGACTGGGCCCAGCATGCCGAGCCCGGGGAATTACAGCGCCTGGTGCTGATCAACACCAGTTCCGGTTTCAGCCGGCCCTGGCAGCGAATGCAGCCGGCGGCCTGGCCGAAGATCCTGCGTTTACTGGTTCGCCGTGAACTGTTCCATCGGGAACGGGACATCCTGCGCCTGACCTCCAACCGGGATATTCCCCTGAGCCTGTGCAAGGCCTGGTGCAGCATCCAGCGCCAGCGCCCGGTCTCGTTCACCAACGCCCGCAACCAGTTGCTGGCGGCTGCCCGTTTCAAACCCCTGGAAAAGCGCCCGATGGCCGATGCCCTGATACTGGCCAGCAAGGGCGACCGGATTGCCAGCTGGTACTGCAGTGCCGAACTGGAACGGCGCTGGTGCTGGACCCTGAAGCTGCACCCGGATGCCGGCCACGACCTGCCGCTGGATGAGCCGGAGTGGGTAATCCGGCAAATGGGTGACTGGATACCCGGCACCCGATAGTTTCTTGACGCAACCGTTTTTTCCGGTCAACCTGCTGTATTCAAAGCCCGTTTTTCTGCCAGGGAGCCAATAACAAGATGAAGATTTTCGAAACCCGGACTGCACCCAACCCCCGCCGCGTGCGTATGTTCATGGCCGAGAAAGGCCTGCTGGACAAGGCGGAATTTATTGAGATAGATATCCAGAAAGGCGAAAACCTGACGCCGGAATTCGTGGCCCGAAACCCCATGAAGAAAGTCCCGGTGATGGAACTGGACGACGGCACCTGCATTGCCGAAACCATGGCCATCTGCCGCTATTTTGAGGAAGCCTACCCGGATACCCCGAAACTGATGGGCGAGACTGCCGCCGAGAAAGCTCAGGTAGAGCAGTGGCTGCGCTGGCTGGAGTTCTATTTCTTCATGCCCACCGGCATGTGTTTCCAGCACACCACCGGCTACTTCAAGGACCGGATGAACCCCATCAAGGAATGGGGCGAAGAATGCGGGCAGGGCGTGGAAAAGTTCATGCACTTCCTGAACAAGCACCTGGAAGGCAAGGATTACATCTGCTGCGACCGCTTTACCGCGGCCGACATCAATGCCTTCACCACCGTAGCCTTCGCCCGGGTGGTGAATATCCGTATCAAGCCGGAGCAGACCAACCTGCAGGCCTGGTTCGACCGCATCAAGGCCCGGCCTTCGGCCCAGGCTTGATGCCAGCAGCCAGGATTGCCCAACAAAGCCACAACCCGGTCAGGATCAGCAACAGGACATGGTATGACGCAACAAACCTTGATGAACACACTGGAAGCCATCGACCGGGCCAATCAGGCAGACCCGAATACTGAGCAGGTAGACGGCCAGCAACTGCCCAGGGAATACGCCTACAGCCTGCACATGACCCGCTGGCTGTTCGCGCTGGAACCGGAACCTTCAGAGCGCATGCAGATTGCCTGCCGGGCCCAGCACCTGGAGCGCTGGACCATGCCCCGGAGTGACTATGGTGAGGGCCGCAAGAATTACTATCAATGGCGCCTGGCCTGTGGCCGGATGCATGGCCGCCGGGCGGCGGAGATTATGGCGGAAAGCGGCTACCCGCAGGAAGAATGCGAGCGGGTAGAGACGATCATCACCAAGCGCAAGCTTCGGGAAGACGAAGACACCCAGCTGCTGGAAGATGTGGCCTGCATGGTGTTTCTGGAACGGTACTTTGCCGGGTTCTTTGAAGACAATCCGGATTTCGACAAGGAAAAGTGGCTGCGCATCGTGCGCCGCACCTGGGACAAAATGAGCCCCCGGGCCCACGAAGCCGCGCTTAAACTGGCGGAAGGCATGCCCGCGCATCTGCTGGAATTGCTACAGGAGGCCCTGGCTGAGCCGGAGAGTTGATCCGGGTGCACAGGCTGGCGGGTACCTTCTGCCAAAATACGCTGTAAATACCTCCCTGTACGCTCGGCTCCGCCATCCCTGGCTACGCACGATTTTGGCAGAAGGTACCCGCCAGCCTGTTCTGACTGTGAGGTTAGCCCTCCGGGAAGAAAAGCTCCTGCAATTTCTCCCCGGGTTCCGGCGCCCGCATAAAGGATTCCCCCACCAGGAACCCGTAAATGCCCCGGCTGGTCATGGCTTCCACATCGGCGCGGGTCATGATGCCGCTTTCGGTAATCGTCAGTCGGTCATTGGCAATACGGTGGTGCAGTTCAAAGGTGGTTTCCAGAGAGACCTCAAAGTTGTGCAGGTTCCGGTTGTTGATACCCACCAACGGCGTGCTCAGGGTTAGCGCATCGTCCAGCTCCTCGCCATCATGCACTTCCACCAGCACATCCAGCCCGATCTCATTGGCAATGCCTTCCAGTTCCTGCATCTGGTCCTTGGTCAGGCACGCGGCAATCAGCAGGATGCAGTCGGCACCAATGGCCCGGCTTTCATACACCTGGTAGGGCGCCACCATGAAGTCCTTGCGGATCACCGGCAGGCTGCAGGCCGCTCGGGCGGCTTTCAGGTAGTCTTCATGGCCCTGGAAGAAATCGTGGTCGGTAAGCACTGACAAGCAGGCTGCGCCGCCTTTCTCGTAGCTCTCGGCAATACGTTCCGGTTCAAACGGATCGCGCAGGATGCCTTTGCTCGGAGAGGCTTTTTTGATCTCGGCGATCACGGCAGGCTTCTGCGCTTCAATGCGAGTCCGCAGTGCGTTCGCGAACCCACGTGCCGGGGCTTGGTCACCCGCGATAGCCTTCAGGTCAGCAATGGAAACCTTCGGCTTCCGTTCGTCAATTTCCTCCCATTTCCGGTCAACGATTTTCCGAAGAATAGTGGGAGTCTTATCCAAATGTCTGTCAGTCATAGCAGGCCCGTAAATAGTTTGCGAGAGCGGCTGGGGAGGGGCGTTCCAAAACTGTCTGCAGCCAGGGATGGCTGCAGTCAAGCCCTACAGGGACGTACTTGTGGGCGTGTTTTGGAACGCCCCTCCCCAGCCGGTCGTCCGGCACCGAATTCAACAGGCCGGGATTAAAAGCACTGAGAAAAGTCAGCCAGCTCAGACATCTTGCCGGCCGCCAGGCCAGAACCCATCGCGTCCAGCGCCATATCCACGCCTTCTTTGGTGGTCTTGGCCAAGCCGGCAACATAGATAGCCGCGCCGGCGTTCAGGGCGATCATGTCGCGGGCTTTCTCGGTAGTTTCGTCGTGGCTGCGGCCGAAGGCGGCTTTGATCAGCGCCAGTGACTCGTCAGCACCGTTTACCGTCAGACCCACCAGCGACTGGCTCTTGATGCCCAGGTCTTCCGGGGTCAGGTCGTATTCGGTGATTTCGCCGTCTTTCAGTTCAGCAACGTGAGTCACTGTCGCCAGGCTGATTTCATCCAGGCCATCTTTGGAGCAGACCACCATGATGTGTTCCGCGCCCAGACGTTGCATCACTTCCGCCATCGGGCGGCACAGTTCCCTGGTGAACACACCGATCAGCTGGCGGGTGACGCCGGCCGGGTTGGTCATGGGGCCGAGGATGTTGAAGATGGTCCGGCAGCCCAGCTCCCGGCGCGGGCCGATGGCGTGTTTCATGGCACCGTGGTGGGCCGGGGCGAACATGAAGCCGACGCCGATCTGTTCGACGCAGCGGGCCACTTCTTCCGGTTTCATGTCCAGGTTGATGCCGGCCTTTTCGATCAGGTCGGCGCTGCCGCTCTTGGAGGACACGCCGCGGTTACCGTGCTTGGCCACATAACCGCCGGCGGCGGCCACTACAAAGGCGGATGCCGAGGAGACGTTGAACAGGTTGGCACCATCGCCACCGGTACCCACGATGTCCACCAGCGGGCTGGCGTTGATTGCCACCTTGGTAGCCAGTTCGCGCATCACTTCGGTGGCGCCGGTGATTTCGTCGATGGTTTCGCTCTTAAGGCGCAGGCCCATCAGGAAGGCGCCGATCTGGGCGTCGGTGGCTTCGCCGTTCATCACGATGCGCATCACATCCTTCATCTCTTCCCGGGACAGGTCCAGGTTGGAGGCGATGCGGCTGAGGGCTTGTTTCATATCCATGTGGAGGGCCTCTTTATTATGTTCTCAGGAAGTTGCGCAGCAGTTCATGACCCTGTTCGGTCATGATCGACTCGGGGTGGAACTGCACACCTTCAATGGGCAGGGTCTTGTGGCGCACGCCCATGATTTCTTCAACGGAACCGTCGTCGTTGCGGGTCCAGGCGGTAATTTCCAGACACTCGGGAAGGGTGTCCTTGTCGATTACCAGGCTGTGGTAACGGGTTGCCTGCAGCGGGTTGTTCAGGCCCCGGAACACGCCGGTGTCTTTGTGATATACCGGGGAAACCTTGCCGTGCATGACCTGGCCGGCGCGAATGATGTCGCCCCCGAACACCTGGCCGATGGACTGGTGGCCCAGGCAAATGCCCAGGATCGGCAGCTTGCCGGCAAAGTGGCGGATCGCCTCCATGGAAATGCCGGCTTCATTCGGCGTGCAGGGGCCCGGAGAAATTACCAGCCGCTCGGGCTTCAGGGCCTCGATCTGCTCGATGGTGATTTCATCGTTGCGGTACACCTGCACATCGGCACCCAGCTCGGCCAGGTACTGCACCACGTTGTAGGTGAAGGAATCGTAGTTATCGATCATCAGCAACATAATCTGTTCCTCCGCCTCAGTGGTCGTAGTCGTTGTAGGTCATGGCCACAGCCTTGAAGATGGCCCGGCCCTTGTTCATGGTTTCTTTCCATTCGAGGCGGGGAATGGAGTCTGCCACCACGCCGGCGCCGGCCTGGATGTGCAGGGTATTGTCCTTGATCACGGCAGTGCGGATGGCGATGGCGGTGTCCATGTTGCCGTTAAACGACAGGTAGCCCACGGCGCCGCCGTAAACGCCGCGCTTCACCGGCTCCAGCTCGTCGATGATTTCCATGGCCCGGATTTTCGGGGCGCCACTGAGGGTGCCGGCGGGCAGGGTCGCGCGCAGCACGTCCAGGCAGCTGGTGCCCTGTTTCAGGCGACCGGTCACGTTGGAGACAATGTGCATCACGTGGGAATAGCGCTCGACAATCATCTTGTCGGTGAGCTTTACCGTGCCGGTTTCCGAGACGCGGCCGGCGTCGTTGCGGCCCAGGTCGATCAGCATCAGGTGCTCGGCGATTTCTTTCGGGTCGGCCAGCAGTTCGTTTTCCAGCGCCTTGTCTTCGGCCTCGGTAGCGCCGCGCTTGCGGGTGCCGGCGATGGGGCGCACCGTCACTTCTTCGTCTTCTACCCGGGCCAGGATTTCCGGAGACGAGCCAACAATGTGGAAGTCGCCCAGGTCGAGGAAATACATGTACGGCGACGGGTTCAGTACCCGCAGCGAACGGTACAGGTTCAGGGGCGGTGCCTCGAACGGGATCGACATGCGCTGGGAGATGACAGTCTGCATCACGTCGCCGTCCAGCACATAGCCCTTGATCTTGTTCACCGCCGCTTCGAACTTTTCCTGGCTGAAGCCGGACAAGAAATCGCTTTCATCGATCAGCTTGCCATGCAGGTGCTCCGGGGTGCGGGGCGCGTTGGCAGTCTGCCGGTGCAGCTGGTTTTCAAGTTCGTCGAGGCGGGCCTGGGCCTGTTCGTAGGCGCCGTTCGCGGATGGCTCTGCGTGGACAATCAGGTGCAACTTGCCGCGCAGGTTATCAAACACCACGAGTTCCTTGGACACCATCAGCAGGATATCCGGCGTGCCGATCTTGTCGGGCGGGCAGCTGTGGCGCAGGCGCTTCTCGATGTAGCGCACGGTGTCGTAGCCGAAGTAGCCCACCAGGCCGCCGTTGAAGCGGGGCAGTTCCGGCAGGTCCGGGGCGTTGAAGCGCTGCTGGTATTCATCGACGAATGCCAGCGGGTCGTCCACGTCCGCCTGCTCGACCACTTCGCCGTTACGGCTCACTTCAATGCGGTGGTCAAAGACTTTCAGCACTTCCTGGCTGGGCAGGCCAATGATGGAGTAGCGGCCCCATTTTTCGCCGCCCTGTACCGATTCGAACAGGTAGGAATAGGGCCCGCTGGCCAGTTTCAGATAGGTGCTGAGGGGAGTGTCCAGGTCCGCCAGTACTTCGCGGTACACAGGGATGCGGTTATAGCCGGCTTCAGCGAGCTCGCGGAATTGCTCGGGTGTCATGGTTCGGTTTCCTGAAATCTGATCTGCGTTTTGTCAGAACGGTGTTACACCGTTGTGACAGGTGGTGCGGGCATGCAGGCGTGTGCCATCAGCCCCGTGGCTTGCTCAGCCGGTGCGCCATCGCCACCATCGTGTTGCGCGGGTTGTCAGGATGCCTCGCGCTGCAGTCAGATTCAGTCCCTGCACGGCAGGAATCTCCCGAAATGATGTGTTCAAAGTAAAACGTCCTTGCGAGATTACAAAAGCTGGGCCAGCGAATCAACAACCGCGTCGGCACCGAGGCTGTTTACCGAGCCCCCGAAGTTGTAACCATAGCGCACGGCCACGCAGGGAATGCCGGCGGCCTGGGCGGCGTTAACGTCTGCGGCGGAGTCACCCACCATCACGGTGGTGCCCCGGGTGCCGCCCAGTTGTTCCATGGCGTAGAGCAGCGGTGCCGGGTCCGGTTTCTTCACTTCCAGGGTATCGCCGCCCACCCAGATCCGGAAGTACTGGTCCAGCCCGGTCTTGTTCAGCAGCGGGGCCACGAATCGGTCCGGCTTGTTGGTCACCACGGCCATTTTGCAGCGCAGGTGGTTCAGGCACTCGGTTACGCCGTCGAACACGACGGCATTGCGGCCGTTAATCTGGCCGTAGGCGTGGTAGAAGATTTCAAGCGCGTCGTTGTAAAGGATTTCGTCTTTCAGTGCCGCGGGTTCCCAGTCGGTTTTGTCAGCCAGGGCCCGGCGCACCAGGATGCCGGCACCGTTGCCGACCCAGTTGCGCACTTTCTCCAGACCGGCGGGCTTGCGGCCCAGGTGTTCCAGCATCTGGTCGACCGCCGCGGCCAGGTCTGGCGCGCTGTCTACCAGGGTGCCGTCCAGGTCGAACAGGGCAACGCCGGGCCAGCGGGGGTTGAACAGACCTTTCAGGCTCATCCGCCAATCACCTTGCGGGCCTGTTCCAGCTCGGCGCGCATGGCATCGATGGTGGCTTTGTAATCCGGCGTGTTGAAAATGGCGGAACCGGCCACGAAGGTGTCGGCGCCGGCTTCGGCGATTTCCCGGATGTTGTCGGTCTTCACGCCGCCGTCGATTTCCAGCCGGATGTTGTAGTTGCTGGCATCAATTTTCTTGCGGGCTTCCCGGAGTTTATCCAGGGTGCCGGGGATGAACTTCTGGCCACCAAAGCCCGGGTTCACCGACATCAGCAGCACCATGTCGAGCTTGTCCATCACGTAATCCATGTAGCTCAGGGGCGTGGCTGGGTTGAACACCAGGCCGGCCTTGCAGCCGCCGTCGCGGATCAGTTGCAGGGAGCGGTCAATGTGCTTGCTCGCCTCCGGGTGAAAGGTGATGTAGCTGGCGCCGGCGTCGATGAACATGCGGATCAGGTCGTCTACCGGCGATACCATCAGGTGCACATCGATGGGGGCGGTTACGCCGTGCTTGCGCAGGGCTTCGCACACCATGGGGCCGATGGTCAGGTTGGGCACGTAGTGGTTGTCCATGACATCGAAGTGCACCACATCGGCGCCGGCGGCAAGTACGTTATCAACTTCTTCGCCCAGCCGGGCAAAGTTGGCGGAGAGGATGGACGGCGCAATCAGATAGGGGTTCATCGTGGCTCTCTCGATCAGGTGATTCGTCGGCTGAATGGAATGGGGCAAGTCTACCAGCTTGGCGCGGCTTTTCGCAGCGCGGGTGCTACGGATATCAGCGCAATTTGCGATCCAGTTCTGCTAATCGCTCCGGAGTACCTATGTCCATCCACTGGCCGCGATGGTGCAGGCCCCGCACCCGCCCGGCCACCATGGCGCGGCGAAGCACAGGCCCCAGTTTGCCGGCGTTGTCGTCCAGTCCGGTAAACAGCCGCCGGTGCAGCAGGCTGATGCCGGTGAAGGTAAGTTTGTCCGTGCCTTCGCTGGCCAGGGTGCCGTCCTGTTGCAGGGCGAAGTCGCCGTCAGGATGGTGAGCCGGGTTGTCGGTGACGACCAGCAGCGCATCGCAATCCGGAGTGGCGGGCGGTTGCAGTTCGGCCAGTGGGAAGTCTGTCCAGATGTCGCCGTTGATCACCAGGAACCAGTCTTCCCCGCCGCCGGTCAGCAGGGGCAGGGCGCGGACAATGCCGCCGGCGGTTTCCAGTGGTTCGCCTTCCGGTGAATAACGGATCGTGAGGCCGAATGCCTCGCCGGTGTCCAGGGCCTGTTCGATCTGTTGCCCGAGCCAGGCGTGGTTGATGACCACGTCGCGAAAGCCGGCCCGGTGCAGGTTTTCCAGGTGGTAGGCAATCAGCGGTTTGCCGCCGGCTTCAAGCAGGGGTTTCGGGGTGGTGAGGGTCAGCGGGCGCATGCGCTCGCCTTTGCCTGCCGCCAGGATCATCGCTTTCACGGCTGGCGGGCCTCCGCAGCCGGCAACGGGCCAATGCGTTCTTCGATGGCGGGAATCACCACCTCGCACAGCCATTCGTGGAAGTGCCGGAAGGCTGGCTGGCGGGCGCTGGCGTCGCGGATGTAGCTGACGGTTCTGGGAATGTCGGCCAGGTAGCCGGCCTTTCCGTCCCGGATGGCCAGCCGGGCAAAGATGCCGGCGGCTTTCAGGTGCCGTTGCATGCCCATCAGCTCAAACCACTGCCGGAAGGTGTCGGCATCGGCCCGGTGCAGACCGGCGTCCAGGCTTGCCTGGCGATAATGTTCCAGCCAGTTAGCGATATCGGCTTCCGGCCAACGCACGTAGCAGTCTTTCAGCAAGGAGACCGCATCGTAGGTTACCGGGCCGGTCACGGCATCCTGGAAGTCGATCACCCCGGGGGCGGCCTGGCCCGGGCGGATCAGCAGGTTGCGGGAGTGGTAGTCGCGGTGCACGGTCACTTCCGGCTGGGCCAGGGCGCTTTCTTTCAGCAGGCCGAAGGCGGTTTCCAGCAACGCCCGGTCCTGGTTGTCCAGCTTCAGCTCCAGGTGCTGTTCCAGCAGCCAGTCCGGAAACAGGGCCATCTCCCGGTCCAGCAGGGCGTCATCATAGGCTGGCAACGGATAATTCGCGGGCGGTGGCATTTGCCCGATTCGCACCAGCTCGTCCAGTGCCTGGCGGTACAGGGTGTCGGCGCTGTCGCCGTCCAGTTCTGCCAGCATCAGCCGATCACCGAAATCTTCCAGCAGCAACAGCCCCTGCTGCAGATCCAGCGCCTCGATGGCCGGTACATGCACGCCGTGGCCGTGCCAGTGCTCGGCGATGGCGACGAAGGGCCGGCAGTCTTCATGTGCCGGCGGAGCATCCATGACAATAAACGGTGTTCGGGGCTGGCCCGGCGTTTCCCGCCAAACCCGGAAGTAACGGCGGAAACTGGCGTCACCGGAAACCGGTTCCGGGCTGGCGCTGTTGAAACCGGGAATTTGCCTGACCCAGTCGGTCAGCAGTTGCAGGCGGGTATCCATGGTTGTCGGGTGCGTCCTGAGTTGTCTTTGGTGTCCGGGAACGTTAGCAGAGGAGTATAAAGAGGGTAAAACGGATTTGCAGCGGGGTTTCCGTTAACAACCCCGGGGGGCGCGTGTAAACTAGGCAGCTGTTTTTAGTGTCAGTCGCCATTTATCCGGAACAGGAATATTGCCGTCGTGCCCAGCCGTTACCGTCACCTGTTATGGTTCAAGCCCCTCTGCGGCGGGCTTTTGCTGGCGATGGCCCTGGCACCGGCAGCTGGCCTGGCCCAGGATGTCGGCAAGCAGGCACCGAGTGCGGCCGAGATCGACTGGCGGCCCCGCAGCCAATTACCGGCGGAAGTACAGGCTGCTTTGCCGGTCTTCTGCGATGGCGGCTACCTGCCTTCCGGCACTGCCGGCGGCGCCATGCCAGTGCTGCCGGCTGGTGAGACCGAAGCACCGTTGGAGGCCAGTGCGCTCAGTGCCCGCTACGAGCTGGATGCGGAGCTGTACCTGCAGGGGGATGTGCGGCTGCGCCAGGGCAGCTTCCAGGCCTCCGGCTCCGAGGCACGATACGACACCCGCTCCGGCAGCCTGAACCTGCAGGGGCCGCTGGTCAGCCGGGGCGAAGGCTTCCTGCTGACCGGTAAAGACGCTCGCTACTCCACCGAAAGCGGTCAGCTGGATATCAACACGGCTACCTTCCTGCTGCACGAATCCGAGATGCGCGGCGAGGCATCGTCCCTGTCGCGCGTTGGTGAAAGCCAGGTGCTGATTACCGATGGCCTGCTGACCACCTGCGGCCCGGGCCAGAACGACTGGGCCATCGTTGCCTCGGATATCGAGCTGGACCAGGCTGAAGGCTTCGGTACCGCCAGGCATGTGCGCCTTGAGGTGCTGGATGCCCCGGTGTTCTACTGGCCTTACATCAGTTTCCCCATTGATGACCGTCGCAAGACCGGTTTTCTGTATCCCCAGTTCGGCTCGTCCAGTGCCGGCAGCGGCGCCTTCCTGGCCTTGCCCTATTACTTGAACTTGGCGCCCCACTACGACGCCACACTCACGCCCCAGTACATTCACGGCCGGGGCCTGTTTACCGAAGTGGAAGGCCGGTATCTGAGCCGGTTCGGGGAGTCGGTGCTGCAGCTGGGCTACATCGATGACGATTCCTACTACAAAGACGAGAATCCGGGCGCGGACGGCCAGCGCTGGGCCCTGGATCTGTCGACCCGGGCAGCCTTCGGCGGTGGCTGGACCGGTTACGGCGACTACTCGGTGGTGTCTGACGAAGACTACCTGAGCGACCTGAACCGCTCCCTGGAAATTGACCAGGCGACTCATCTGCAGCGTCGCGGTGGTGTACGTTATTCCGACCAGAACCAGTATTTTGATGCCTACCTGAATGGCTACCAGACCATTGCCGAACGTATTGCCGACGTCAACAAACCCTATAACCTGTTGCCGGAAGTGCTGTATGCCGGAACCACTGAAGTGGGGGCCTTCGAGGCGGGCATCGAAAGCCAGTACTCCTGGTTCTATCGGGATAACGAAAACCTGACCGGCCTGAACCGGGCCAATGGCCAGCGGGTGCGGGCGATCCCTGAACTGGCGCTGCCCATGCGCGCGCTCTGGGGTTTCAGCCGGCCGTCGGTGAGCCTGGATTACACCCGCTACGACCTGGAAGACTACACACTCGGCAACAGCAGTTTTGATCGCACGGTGCCGGTGTTCGAGTGGGACAACGGCCTGTACTTTGACCGCCGCTCCAGCCTGTTCGATATTCCCTATAACCAGACCCTGGAGCCCCGGCTTTATTACGCCTGGGCCGATGCCGAGGCCGACCAGAACGACATCCCGGATTTTGACACCGGCCTGAGAAGCTTCCGATTCGACCAGTTGTTCCAGCGTGATCGCTTCACCGGCGGTGACCGGGTGGGGGATGCCAACCAGCTGACCGTGGCCCTGACCAGTCGCTTCAACGACCTGCTGACCGGCGCCGAGCGGGCCCGGGTCAGTATTGGCCAGGTGCGCTATTTTGATGACCGGGAAGTGAGCCTGTTCGGGCAGGGTGCCTCCGACCGAAGTAACTCGCCGCTGGCCGGTGAGCTGGTGCTGAACCCGGTTGATAACCTGGAAATCCGCAGCTCCGGCCTGTGGGACCATGACACCCAGAGAACCGAGGAAGGCCGCAGCCAGCTGATTTTCCATTCCGAGGATTATCGGTACCTGGCAACGCTGGGCCATACCTACAGCCGGCCCGATGACATTGAACAGACCGATGTAGGTGCCGTGTTGCCGGTCACCAACCGGGTCAGTGCTATCGGCCGCTGGGTGTGGGATTCGGAACTGGACCGTACCGTGGGTACCCTGGCCGGCTTGGAATACAACAACTGCTGCTGGAGTGTGCAGGTAGTGCACCAGAATTACCTGACCGACGATGAAGAACTGGATACCCGACTGCTGTTCCGGATCGAGCTGAAAGGCCTGGGCGGCAGTGGCGGAGCATCTGACAACATTGCCGATGCCATCTACGGCTATGACGAGCGCGAGCGCCGCCGTTTCGGAACTCAGCGCCGCTAAAACGAACCAATACCGTTAGCCGGGCCTTGCCTGGCTGACGACCCGGAATGCACAAACCAAGAGGTGACTATGAAGGCGACTGTACGCCACGGACTGACCCTGCTGCTGACCATGGCCATGATGACCATGTCGTTGGCGGTACAGGCTGAACGCAAGCTGCTGGACAGGGTGGTCGCCATTGTCGACGACGATGTCATCCTGCAGACCCAGCTGGAAGCCCGGGTGAACACCATTGTGGGCCGGCTGAGTGCCCAGGGTACCGGCCTGCCACCACGCCAGATGCTGGAGCAGCGGGTACTGGAACAGCTGATTGCTGAATCCGTCCAGCTGCAGATGGCGGACAAAATGGGCATGCGCATCAGCGATAACGAGCTGAACGAAACCCTGGCCAATATCGCCCGCAGCAATGGCATGACCATGGCCCAGTTCGAAAGCCAGCTGGCGGAAGAAGGTGTGACCTACCAGCAGGCCCGGGAGCAGATCCGCAACGAGATGCTCACCAGCCGGGTGCAGCAGCGCCAGGTGGGCAACCGGGTGCGCATTACCGACAACGAAGTGGAAAACTACCTGCAAGCCCAGGCCGGCGCCGGCAGCGATGGTGCTGAATACCGCCTGGCCTATATCTTTATCCAGGTAGACGAGCCGGGTAACGAGGCGTCTGTGCGCCAGGCCCGTAACCTGGCGGATAACCTGCGCCAGCAGATCCTGGATGGCCGGGATTTCCGGGAAGTGGCTGTTGCCGAATCCGACGCCAGCAACGCCCTTGAGGGTGGTGATATGGGCTGGCGCTCTGAAAGCCAGCTGCCGTCGCTGGTGGCGCCGGTGGTGCCGGACCTGGAGCCGGGTGTGCCGTCTGCCGTGCTGGAGAACAACAGCGGCTTCCACCTGGTGATGGTAATGGACAAGCGTGGTGGTGAGCAGCAGCAGATTATTGAACAGCACAAGGTTCGCCACATACTGGTTCGCCCGTCCGCAGCGGTGACCGAGGCCCAGGCCGAGCAGCGGATCCGCGATATCTACCGCCAGTTGCAGGACGGTGCCGACTTTGCGGAACTGGCCCGTGAGCTGTCAGACGACCCGGTATCCGGCTCCGATGGCGGCAACCTGGACTGGGTGAGCCCGGGCCAGATGGTCCCCGAGTTTGAGCAGGCCATGCTGGACGCCGATGTAGGTGAAATCTACGGCCCCGTGCGCTCCCAGTTCGGCTGGCATATTCTGCAGGTTCAGGAACGTCGCAAGCAGGATGTCACCGCCGAGGCCCGCGAATCCCAGGCCCGCCAGGCCATCTATCAGCGCAAGTTCGAGCAGGAACTGCAGAACTGGCTGCGGGAAGTCCGTGATGAAGCCTTCGTGGAGTTCAAGGGCGAGTTCGCCGATATGAACCCGCAAAGCGAGGAAGCAGATCCGTCATGAGCACACCGGTCATCCTGGCGCTGACAGCGGGCGAGCCGGCCGGCATCGGCCCGGAACTGTGCCTGCAGCTGGCCACCGAAGCCCGGGACGCTGGGCTGGTGGTAATTGCCAGCCGCGAGTTGTTACAGGCCCGGGCCAGCGCGCTTGGCCTGGAGGTCCAGCTTCATGACTGGCAACCGGGCATGGTGCCGGAAACCCGGGCCGGACACCTGTCGGTTCGGCATGTGGGTGGTTGCCAGTCAACGGTCGCCGGGCAGCTGGATGCCGCCAACAGCCAGTATGTGCTGGATACCTTGACAGTTGCGGCAAGTGGCTGCCTGAACGGCGACTTTGACGGCATGGTTACCGCGCCGGTGCACAAGGGCGTGATCAACGAAGCCGGCATTGCCTTCAGCGGCCACACCGAATTCCTGCAGGAGCTGTGTGGCGTTGAACGGGTGGTGATGATGCTGGCCACGGAAGAACTCCGGGTAGCGTTGGTAACCACCCACTTACCCCTGAAAGACGTATCGGCGGCCATCACGCCGCAGCGCCTGACCCAGGTAACCCGTATTCTCAATGCCGACCTGCAAACCTTCTTCGGCATTGAGCAGCCGCGCATCCTGGTGGCGGGCTTGAACCCCCACGCCGGTGAAGGCGGCCACCTGGGCCGGGAAGAAATCGAAGTGATCGAGCCAACCCTGGAACAATTGCGGGCCGAAGGCATACGGCTGACCGGGCCGCTGCCGGCGGATACCCTGTTTACTCCGCACTGGCTGGACAATGCCGATGCCGTCTTGGCCATGTACCACGACCAGGGCCTGCCGGTGCTGAAATTCCAGGGCTTTGGCCGTGCCGTAAACATCACCCTCGGGTTGCCTATTGTCCGCACCTCGGTCGACCACGGAACGGCGCTCGACCTGGCCGGCACCGGCAAAGCCGACGCAGGCAGCCTGCATACCGCCATTCGGGTGGGCGAGCATATGGCCCGCTGCCGCAAGGCCGCACAGGCCGGAGAATCATCATGAGTAACAAACACGGCCACCAGGCCCGCAAGCGCTTCGGCCAGAACTTTCTGCACGATCCGGGCGTGATCGAACGCATTGTCCGTTCCATCAACCCCAAGCCGGACGATGCCATTGTCGAGATCGGCCCGGGCCTGGGCGCCATCACCGAAGAGATCCTGGCGATCAATCCGCGCCTGCAGGTAGTGGAGCTGGACCGGGACCTGATCCCGGTGCTGCGCACCAAGTTTTTCAACTACCCGGAATTTCAGATTCACGAGGCCGACGCCCTGAGCTTCGATTTTCGTGAGCTGATGACCGACCGCCCCCTGCGCATTGTCGGCAACCTGCCGTACAACATTTCCACCCCGCTGATTTTCCACCTGCTGGAGCAGAGTGGCGTGGTGCAGGACATGCACTTCATGCTGCAGAAAGAAGTGGTCCAGCGGCTGGCGGCGGTACCCGGCGACAACAACTATGGCCGGCTGGGCATCATGGCCCAGTATTTCTGCAAGGTGCAGCCGCTGTTTGAAGTCGGCCCCGGCGCCTTCCGCCCGGCCCCGAAGGTGGATTCCGCCATTGTCCGCCTGGTGCCCCACAAAGAACTGCCACACCCGGCGAAAGACCTGAAAACCCTGCAGGCCGTGGTACGTACCGCCTTCAATGCCCGCCGCAAAACGCTGCGCAAGGCGTTGGGGGCGATGGTAACGGTGGAGCAGTTGCAATCCCTCGGCATCAACGACGGACTACGCCCGGAAAACCTGAGCCTGGCGGACTATGTAAAGATTGCGGATTTGCTGGTGGACAGCGGAGCTGCGCCGGCGGGGAACAACGAGGTAAGTAATGACTGACTACGCCATCGGCGATATTCAGGGTTGCTATGATCGCCTGCGGGATGTGTTGGCCAAGGTGGATTTTTCACCGTCCCGGGACCGGCTCTGGGTGGCCGGTGACCTGATCAACCGGGGGCCATCCTCGCTGGAAACCCTGCGCTACATCGAAAGCCTGGGCAGTTCCGCGGTGGTGGTGCTGGGTAACCATGACCTGCACCTGCTGGCGGTAGCGCTCGGTGGCCACAGCCCGAAGAAGAAAGATACCCTGCACGACATTCTGGAAGCCCCGGACCAAGAGCGGCTGATTCACTGGCTGCGCCAGCAACACCTGTGTGTGCACGATGCCGATCGCAACCTGCTGATGGCCCACGCCGGCCTGCCTCATATCTGGAACGTGGAACAGGCCGTGGCCTGTGCCCGGGAAGTGGAAACGGTGATCTGCGGCGACAATGCTGGCGAATACTTCAGCCAAATGTATGGCAATCAGCCGGAATGCTGGTGTGATACCCTCACCGGCATGGATCGCTGGCGGGTGATCACCAATTACTTCACCCGTATGCGCTTTATTGCACAGGATGGCAGCCTGGAACTGGCCACCAAGGAAGCGGCTGCCAACGCCCCGGAAGGTTTCGCACCCTGGTTTACCTACCCGCGCAAAGACGACGTAACCGTGGTGTTCGGCCACTGGGCGGCCCTGGAAGGTAAAACCGGCAGCGAACGGTTTATCGGCCTGGACACCGGCTGCGTATGGGGCGGTGCCCTGACCATGATGAACCTGGATACCGGAGAGAAAATTCACTGTGACTGCAGCTGACAGCAACACCCGGATTGTACGCTGGGCACTGGTAGCCGGCGCCGTTGCCGGTTTGCTGGCGGTCATGGCCGGCGCTTTCGGTGCCCACGGCTTGCGTAACCTGGTGAGCGAACGGGGCCTTGAAGTGTTCCAGACCGCGGTCAGCTACCAGATGTACCACGCCCTGATCCTCGTCGTGGCCAGTCTGATGCCGGTACTCGGCCTGCCCCGGAAACTCCTGGCTGTGGCTTGCGGCTTCTGGCTGGTGGGCATCCTGCTGTTCAGCGGCAGCCTGTACCTGCTGGTGCTGACAGGAGCCCACTGGCTTGGGCCGGTCACTCCGGCAGGCGGGCTGTGTTTCATGGTGGGCTGGGCACTGTTGGCCATCGCAGCCCTGAAGAAATAACAAAGGTGATCACAACCATGCAGGTAAAGGTTAATGGCGAAGCCATGGAACTCCCGAGCGGAGCCACCATTGCCGCCTTGATTGAGCAACTCGCACTGGCCGGCAAACGCGTGGCGGTGGAAGTGAACGAAGACATCGTACCCCGCAGCCAGCACCCGGACTTTTCCCTCAGCGAAGGTGATCGTGTGGAAGTGGTACACGCCATCGGAGGCGGTTAATCCTCCTTGCTGCGAACGACCACTCCCGACTCTCATTTCGACAGAAATCAGGCAGGTTATGACAGACACACCAGAGATTCAGCTCCCCGAAGACAAACCCCTGGAAATTGCCGGCAAGGTGTACCAGTCCCGCTTGCTAGTAGGCACCGGCAAATACCACGACCTGATGGAAACCGGCCACGCCATTGAAGCCAGCGGTGCCGAGATTGTGACTGTAGCAGTACGCCGAACCAACATCGGCCAGAATCCGGACGAGCCCAACCTGCTGGACGTGGTTTCCCCGGATGCCTATACCATTCTGCCGAACACGGCCGGCTGCTACACCGCCAAAGACGCGGTACGCACCTGCAAACTGGCCCGGGAACTGCTCGATGGCCACGACCTGGTGAAGCTGGAAGTGCTGGGCGAGCACAAAACCCTGTACCCCAACATGCCGGAAACCCTGGCGGCCGCCGAAGAGCTGATCAAAGACGGCTTCAAGGTGATGGTGTACTGCTCCGACGACCCGCTGCTGGCCATGCGCCTGGAAGAAATGGGCTGTGTTGCCATCATGCCTCTGGGTGCTCCCATTGGCTCCGGCCTGGGTATCCAGAACCGCTACAACATCCGGTTGATTGTCGAGAATGCGAAGGTGCCGGTACTGGTGGATGCGGGCGTAGGCACCGCCTCAGACGCCACCATCGCCATGGAACTGGGCTGCGACGGCGTACTGATGAACACCGCCATCGCCCAGGCCAAAGACCCGATCAAAATGGCCAACGCCATGCGCCTGGCCATCGAAGCCGGCCGCGAGGCCTACCTTGCTGGACGTATGCCGAAGAAGCTGTACGCCAGTGCGTCGTCGCCGATCGACGGCACCTTTTTTTGATTTAATAATTAGCCACGGAATCCACGGAAGGACACGGAAAAATGAAAGGATAAGGACTGTTTTGCCACGAAATCCACTAAAGAACACGAAATAAAAGCCAAAGGCCTTTTGGTTTTCTAATCAGTCATCTTTGTTCGTGTTTTTTAGTGGATTTCGTGGCAAAAAAATCTTTTCGTTTTTTCCGTGTTTTTCCGTGGATTCCGTGGCAAAAAAAACAGAGCGCTGTAGTCCTGATTATGACCACTCAAAAACCCAGCCGGCGGGACACCATCCTGCAGGCCCTTGTTGAATTGCTGCAAAAAGACCCCGGGGCCCGGATCACCACCGCTGGCCTGGCCAAAACCGTGGGTGTAACCGAAGCCGCCCTGTATCGGCACTTCCCCAGCAAACGCAAAATGTTCGAAGCCCTGATCGAGTTTGCCGAGGAAGCAGTTTTCTCCCGTTGCCAGGTGGTGTTGCAGGAGCAGGAAGACGTTCGTGTGCGTTTGCAGCAGCTGGTGCACCTGGTACTGGTGTTCGCCGAGCGCAACCCGGGCCTGTGCTGCGTGCTGACCGGCGATGCCCTGATGGGCGAAGACGAGTCGCTGCGCAAGCGAGCGTCCCAGTTTTTCGAACGCCTGGAAACCCAATTCCGCCAGGCTCTGAAAGAAGGCGAAATCCGCCAGGGCCTGCGGCCCCGCACCAGCGCTGCCCGGGGTGCCGATTTCGTGATGGTGTTCCTCGAAGGGCGCATCCAGCGCTTCGTCCGCTCCTCGTTCTCCCGTTTGCCCTCCACCGACTTCGACGAGGCCTGGAGCCTGGTTGCCGAGGCCGTCTGGGGCTGAGTTCTGGTACGCCTAGCCTGCAGGTTTCGGGGGCATAGTCTTGGTAGCCTGCGAGGTCGGGGGTGTTGTGGGTGGGGGTTGCCCTTCGCAGAAGCGCTCCTTCGGCACATCCATGTGGCGCTTGTCTTCGGCCATCCATGGCCTACGAAATTCTGCGAAGGGCAACCCCCACCCACAACGGTCTAACTCCGGCAGGAGGCCGATCCCAACTGCGCGAAGTCTGCGCTACGTCAGAAGTTCGCGTTCTCATAAAGCGAAGATGGTGTTTCCGGCGCGATTCCTGTGAAGTCAGATAGGCGCTGGCTGGATACCCTTTCCCGAAATTTCGGAGGCCATGGATGGCCGGAGAGAAGCGCACATGGATGTGCTTGTAGCGGTTTCGGGAAAGGGTATCCAGCCAGCGCCCTACCGCCCAACCTGAAGGCTACCAAGACTATGCCCCCAAACTCGAAGGCTAGGCGCCCCCAACTCCCAAGCCCCGAAGCTCAGTCGTAACCAGACGCCGAACGGAGTATGGCGCGAACCGGCTCCCATATTGCCGGGGCGGAGATGAGGATGTCGCGCCCCCAGAGGTCGGCCGGGTAGTCATCGGGTACATCGCCGAAGTGGCCCACCGTGGCGCCGGCTTCCCAGGCGATCAGGCGGGCGGCGGCGAAGTCCCAGGGGCTGACGTTTTCGTAGTAGATATCCAGGCGGCCACAGGCCACCCAGCAGATATCCAGTGCCGCTGAACCGATGCGGCGCAGGTCGCGGCATTGGTGGATCATCGCATCCAGCCGGCGTACCAGCGGTTCCAGGTTGTCCTTGGTGTAGGGAAAACCGGTGGCGAACAGGGATTGCCGGGGCTCGGTGGCGCCGCTGTGGCGGATCGGCTGGCCATTCAGGGTAGCGCCTTCGCCCTTGGTGGCCCGGAAGGTTTCGCCGGGGAAGGGCGCGTGTACCACACCTACCTGCACCTGCCCGCGCTCCGCATAGGCAATGGACACCGCCACCTGGGGGTGGCCGTAAGCGTAGTTTACCGTGCCGTCGATGGGATCGATGACCCACAGCGGGGTGTCCAGGGACTCGGCCTGGGACAGGTCCGGCATGGTTTCTTCAGACAGGATGCGATGATCCGGGAAGCGCTCGCGGATGGCGTTGGTGATGAACTCATCGGCCATCACATCGGCATGGGTGACCAGCTCGGTCTGGTGTTTGTAGTCGGTGCGAAGGGTGTTCTGGTCACGCTCGTGGCGGATCAGTTCGCCGGCTTCAACAGCCAGGGCTTCGGCAAAATCGGTGATTTCGCGCAGAGAAACAGAGTCAGACATGGCACCCCCGGTCAGAAAACATGAGGGTGCCAGTCTAGCACGACAGAATCAGAGGCTGTTCAGCCACTTCTCCATCTTGTCCATGGCCAGTACCAGGCGCGGGCCGGCTTCCTGGACGAAGTCCTCCCCCAGCTCCTGGTCTGCATAGCTTCCGCCGGCCAGTTCCAGTGCCTGGGTGCCGTCGAAATCCACGAACGCCAGGCGTGCGCCCATGTGGTCGGGCACAAAGCCGAAATCACTGGAGGGCAGGATGGCCACGCCGGTGTCTTCCAGCAGGGCGGTGCAGAAGGCCTGGGAGGTTTTGATGTCCTTGCGGGCCAGCTTTTCACTGAAGGCGGAGAAGTCCGGGAACAGGTAGAAAGCTCCCTCGGGCTTACGAACCACGGCGCCCATGGCGCTCAGGCGGGAGTACATGTACTCGCCCACCACTTTCAGCACCCGGCGGGACTGTTTCAGGTACTCGTCGATGTCTTCACCGCCGTCGAATGCCGTGATTGCCGCATGCTGGATGGGCGCACTGGTGGAGGTGAAGGTCTCGCTGGCAATGATCGCCATGGCGTCCTGCAACGGGCGCAGTTCCGGCGGGAAGATGAAGGTGCCCAGGCGCCAGCCACCGGCGCCGAGCCACTTGCTCATGCCGGTGCTGATGATGGTACCTTCCGGGTAGTAGCGCGCAATGGACTTGTGCCGGCCCTCGAAGTGCACTTCACCGTAGATTTCATCCGACAACAGGATCAGGTTGTACTTGCGGGCCACGTTGGCGATGGCCAGCAACTGGTCGTCGGTGTAGGTGCAGCCGGTGGGGTTGGACGGGTAGTTGAGAATCAGGATGCGCGGACGAGATGGATCGTCCCGGCAGATAATGTCCAGCTCTTCCGCCGTCAGCTGCCAGTTGTTCTCTGCGTGGGTGGGCAGCCAGTGTACCGAGCGACCGATGATGCGGGCCTGGGGGGCGTAGGACACCCAGCTCGGGCGCGGAATCAGCAGGTCGCCGTAGTAGGCCAGCTGCAGGATGAACAGCAGTTCCTTGGAGCCCGGGCCGATTAGTACGTCTTCCCAGGTACAACGCATACGCTCGGCCCGGTTGATGTAACCGGCAATGGCCTGGCGCAGGCCTTTCAGGCCCTTCACCGGCAGGTAGTCTTTCTCGTGGGCGTGTTCTTTGAGGGCGTTAACCACACGTTCCGGCACCGGGAACGGAGACTGGCCCAGTCCCAGCTTGATAATGTCCTTACCTTCCGATCGCAGCTGGTTGCTCAGCTCGTTGATGCGCAGGGTAGAGGAGGGCTGGATGCCCCGAACGTTCAGGTTGATGGCGAAGCGGTGGTCGTTTTTGATGTCCATTGTCCCGGTCTGTTGGTTGGTGGTGACAATGGCAGTATAGGAAAATTATCGCGCCCTGATCCACACTTCCACCCGGCCGTTTCTCTGGTTACCGCTGCCACCGACAGGCATGTATTGTCCGTAACCAGTGTAGGCCACCCGGGGCAGTCCTGTCTGGTGCAGGGCCTTGCGAACGGACAGCGCGCGCAGTTCGGAAATCATCTGGGCCCGCAGTTCGTGGCTCTGGGCGTCGGCAAAGCCGATCAGCAACAGGTCGTCCGCGGAGCGGCCATGCTGTTCCAGGTAATCGATCACCCGCAGCAGGTCACGCTGGGCTTTGTTATCCAGCTTGGTGCGGCCTTCCGAGAACCGGAAGTTCACAGTCAGGCGCTGATACTCGGCGGTCAGGCGTTTGAAGGTGTCCGGCACCGAGCTATCAAGCTCCGGCTTTACCGCAATCGGGTTCTGGGAAATAAAGCCGGATTCGGCCACCAGCGCCTGCCCTTCATTGCCGAGGGCGAACTCAATCAGTCCGCGGGCGAATTCCGGGGTCTGGTTGCCCATGGTGTACATGAACAGCCGGCGTGACAGCGGGTAGTCTTCGCTGGCCACGGTGAGCTGGTTCGGTTTCAGGGCCGGGGCATTGCCGTCGGAAATGGCCAGCAGCTTGCTGTTGCGCACCGAGGCCAGGCCGGAGAAACCGATGCCGCCCGGGTCCCGGGACACGTCGTCGGAAAGCTGGTCGTTGGATTCATAGCGCATTGCGCTGCTGTCCAGCGTGTAGGTTTTACCGAGGACCAGGGATTTGAAAGTATCCCAGGTGCCGGAACGGTCGTCCCGGGCGTACAGGCTGATGGCGCGGTCCGGGCCGCCAAGTTCTGACCAGTTGCGGATTTCGCCGGCAAAGATCTGCCCCAGCGTTTGTATGCTCATCTTGCTGACGGGGTTGGACGGGTGCACGAGGATGGCCAGGCCATCTATGGCAATTACGTGCTCGCTTTCCAGTGCGGTCAGGTCGGCCTGTGCACTGACCTGCTGCGCTTCCCCCGGTTTCACCGGCCGCGAGGACGCCCAGATGCCGGCCTGGCCGCTGGCCAGGGTGCGAAAACCGGTGCTGGAACCGTGGGCAGCCACCAGCACGCTCACGGTGCCGCCTTCGCTGGCAATGCTCAGAATCTTTTCGTTTTCCACGCCGGTGGGTTCGGCCTTAACGGTGCCGTTACCGATGTGTTCCAGGTGACCGGTCACCAGCATGGGTGCCAGGGTGGCGCCCACGGTGTTGGAGCCGTGAATTTCCAGGTTATGGGCCAGGGTGGAAGACAGGGGCAGGGCAGTCAACAGCGCCAGTGCGCCGGCTTTGAAAGCTGCAGAAACGGAATAAGACATCGCCAGAAAACCTATTCAGGACAAGAAGTTGTGCTGGCGCAAGGATGCTACATAAATATGACAGTTATGTTTCAGGCCGGTCGGACAGGGCCTGGATTCGGAATTCTCAGGTAGCGAATTGTAAGCAGTCTTCGGTCAGAACCGGTGTGGGTCCAGCTCCATGTGCACGATCTTGCGGCCTAGCATGATCACCCGGCCGGTATAGCGTTCCTCACCGGTGGTGGCGAAGTCGAACAGGAACCGGCGCCATACCCTCAGGCTACCTTGTGAGTCCCGCTTGAACCACAGGCCCCGCAGGTACACGGCATCGTCGAGCAGAAGCACGTCCATGCTTTTGCAATAACGGTGAGCGGCTTGCAGTACCGAGTCTTTGATGGCCTTGGCCTGCCACCAGTACCAGACCAGAAAGCCGGCAACGAAAAGCCAGAAAAGGGTTCCGAGGGTCAAGGGTGTGTCCTGTTATGTTGCCTGTGTGAGAGTTTGATAAGCATCAATAAATCCCTATTAACCACAAAGAATGCAGGGGTTTTGCAAGATCTGGCTAGGGATTTGTGGGAATGTTGCTTACAACAGCAGTCTCACCTTTTACCTGTCTGAGTAGTATGCAGAACTTTATCGTCAATTCCGAGCTGGAATCTTACCTTCGCCTGAACCGCGCCGCCTGCGGGGAGTGGACGCTGGCCCTGCAGGATTTGCTGGGCTGCGCCGGGCTGGTTTGCGATTTGTCCCGGCCGAAAGCCGAAGCCGGCTCGTTGTCGGCGCTGGAAGTCGGAGCGGGCATGGTTGCCGCTTTGTCGGTCAGCCAGAACCTCATCCTGAAACACTGCTGCCTGGATTCGCCCTTGCTGGTGTTCCGGGTTCAGGGGCGGTGTGAGGTTGTGTTAGCCGGTAAGGCAGCGACCACGGTCTTTCCGTTTCAGGTAATTCCGCCTGATCAAACCTTCAGCCTGAGGGTGGCGGCAGACAGCCGTGTGCTCCTGCTCCGGCTGGCAGACCAGCCCGATGCGCCGCATACAGGCCCGGCCATTGGTGATGCGATCACCCGTTGTATCCACGGGTTCCTGTTCCAGGTCGGATTTCTGCAAGACCACGATCACGGATGCCGGGCGGCGGAAACCCTGTTGCAGGAGATCAACGGGATACTTTGCGGAAACACCGCTGCTGCCTCAGCAACGACAGCCATTCCGGAGCCCGACCGCCGGTTACTCAAGGCCATCAGCAAGATACGGACAGAGCCGGACTGGCCCTTTGACCTGCAGGAGTTATCCAGCCACGCCGGAGTGAGCGAGCGTAATCTCTACTACCTGATGAAACGGCAGACCGGCATGACACCCTACCGCTATTACCAGCGCTGCCGGCTGATTCGCGTGCGCCGGCGGCTGGTGGATTGCCAGTGCGCAGTGCCCCATATCTCCCGCTACGCAGGTGATGAAGGCTTCAGCCACTTTGGCCGTTTCGCGGCGCTCTACCGGGAACACTTCGGAGAGCTGCCCAGCGAAACGGTTCAGTGGCGCCGGCGTTTGCAGGCTCAGGAGCTGCTGGCGCCGGCACTTTCCTGATCTTCGTGCTCATCAGCGGCGGAGCCGTGATGATCACGGGCGAGCAGGATGTAGAACGCCGGCAATACGAACACGGTGAACAGGGTGCCAATGCCCAGGCCGGCACTGATGGTCAGGCCGATGGCAAACCGGCTTTCGGCGCCGGGGCCCACCGCGATCAGCAGCGGCACCATGGCGAAGATCAGTGCCAGTGAGGTCATGATGATCGGCCGCAGGCGAATAGCTGCAGCCTCAATCACCGCCTCTACCTTGTTCAGGCCTTGCTCTTTCTGTAGCTGGTTGGCGAATTCCACAATCAAGATGCCGTTCTTCGACACCACACCAATCAGGGTGATCAGGCCCACCTGGGTGTAGATGTTCATGCTGGCGAAGCCCAGCACGATGAACGCCATGGCGCCGGCAACGGACATGGGCACCGACACCAGGATGATGATCGGGTCGCGCCAGCTTTCGAACTGCGCCGCCAGTACCAGGTAGATCACCAGCAAGGACAGGAAGAAGGTCACCACCAGGGCGCTGCCCTGGGTCGCCAGCTGCCGTGATTCGCCGGTGTAGTCGAAGCTGAAGCCCTGCGGGAACACTTCTCCAGCAGTCTGCTCCATGAACTCCATGGCGGTACCGGCTGCCACGCCGGGCATGACCACCCCTTCGAGCGTGAGCGAGTTCAGCTGGTTGAACTGGGAGCGGTTGGATGGTTCCACTTCCTCGGTAAAGCTGACCACACTGGAGAGCGGTACCAGCTCGCCGTTGCCGGCGCGGATGTAGTAGTCATCCAGTGCTTCACGGCTGGCGCGGAACTGGTCGTCCACCTGTGGAATCACCTGGTAGGAGCGGCCTTCCATGTTGAAGCGGTTGATGTAACCACCACTGAGCATGCTGGCCAGCGACTGGCCAACATCCTGCATCGACAGGCCCAGGTCTGCCACCCGGTCACGGTCCACGTTAATGCGGGTGCTCGGCTTGTCGAAGTTGATGGATTTCTTCAGGAACATGAAGTTGCCGCTCTGCATGGCCTTGCCCAGCAGTTCATCGGCCACCTGGTCGAGCTGCTCGTAGCTGCCGCCGGTGGTGATCACAAACTGGAACGGCAGGCCACCGCCGGAGCCCGGCAGGGCCGGCAGCGGAAACACCGCGGTTTGCAGGCCGGTGACATTCTTCAGCTCGGCATCCAGCAGCGGCTGGGCCTCGAACTGGCTGATTTCCCGCTCGCTCCAGGGCGACATCTTGAAGCCGCCAAACACGGCGTTCGGGCTGGTGACACCCAGGATCATGAAGTCTTCGTTGTAGCCGGGCACGGTGGCCATGCGGTCCTGCACTTCCTGGCCGTGCTCATAGAGGTAGTCCAGGGTGGACGTTTCCGGCCCCAGACCCTGATAGAACAGGATGCCCTGGTCTTCGGTGGGGGCCAGTTCGTTCTGGCTCATCATCACCATGAAGTAAATGGAACCCAGCACCACCACAGCGAAGAACACCACCACAGACTTGGTCTGCATCAGCGAGGTCAGTGCTGCTTTATAGGCATTGGCCAGGCCGTTGAAGGTTTTCTCGACCAGTTGCTCGAACTTGCCCGGGTTGCCGTGTGGCTTGAGCACCTTGCCGGACAACATGGGCGATAGGGTCAAGGCCACGATGCCGGAGATGACCACGGTGCCGGCCAGGGTGAAGGCAAACTCGGTAAACAGTGAGCCAACCAGGCCACCCATAAAGCCGATGGGGGCGTACACCGCCACCAGGGTGGTGGTCATGGCGATGATGGGGGTGGCCATCTCCCGGGCACCGTTAATGGCGGCCTCGAACCTGGACTCGCCCTGCTCGATATGCCGGTGCACGTTCTCCACCATGATGATGGCGTCATCCACCACCAGGCCGATGGCCAGCACCATGGACAGCAGGGTCAGCAGGTTCAGGGAGAAGCCGAACATCAGCATGACAAAGGCACCGCCGATCAGCGACAGCGGCACGGCAACCGACGGCACCACGGAGGCACGTACTGAGCCCAGGCACAGGAACACCACCACCAGTACGATGATCATGGCTTCGATCAGGGTACGGATAACTTCGTTGATGGAGTCGTCGATAAAGTCCGAGGCATCGTAGGCCAGGCGTACATTCAGGCCGCTGGGCAGCTGGCTTTCGATGTCGGGCAGTTCGTCTTTCACCAGTCCGGCTACCGTCAGCGGGTTGGCTCCGGGCGCCATTTCGATCGCCACGTAGGTGGCCGGCTGGCCCTTGTACAGCGCCAGTTGGTCGTAGCTCTGGGAGCCCAGCTCAACCCGCGCGATGTCCTGCAGGCGGATCAGGGTGCCGCCGGACTGTTTCACCACCAGGTTGCGGAAGGCATCAGGATCGGCGATGTCGGTATCGGTTGTCAGGCTTACTTCGGTGTACTTGCCCCGGGTCTGGCCCACAGCGGCCTGGTAGTTGTTGGCGCGCAGCTTGGCGGCCACCTCTACCGGCGTCATATCGACCGCAGCCAGTCGCTCAGGGTCCAGCCATACCCGCAAGGCGAAGGTACGGCCCAGCAGCTGGGCCTTACCCACGCCAGACAGTGCCTGCAGCTTGGGCTGAACAACACGGGTCAGGTAATCGGTAATCTGGGGTACATCCAGCTCGGTGCTGTAGAAGGCGATGTACATCAATGCGGTGTCGTCACCGGTGGTGGAGGTGATCACCGGGTCTTCGGCTTCTGCCGGCAGCACGTTGCGCTGGCTGGCCACCTTGGCCTGGATTTCCGCCAGGGCATCGTTGGCATCGTAGTTCAGCACCATCTTGGCCTGGATGGTGGACACGCTCTGGGAGCTGGTGGAGGTCAGGTAATCAATACCGCTGGCTTCGGCAATGGCCTGTTGCAGGGGCGTGGTGATAAAGCCCTTGATCAGGTCCGAGCTGGCACCGGGGTAGGCGGTGGTGACCGTCACCGTGGTGCTCTCCAGTTTCGGGTACTGGCGGATTTCCATTTCCATGGCGGCCCGGGCACCGAGCAGCAGGATCAGCAGGCTGACCACCGTGGCCAGGACTGGCCGGTGGACAAATATATCGGTGAATTTCATTACTCAGACGCCTCCTGGCCGGATTCGTCCTGAATCTCAACCCGCTGGCCGGCCCGGAGCCTGAGCAGGCCCTTGGCAACCACGGTTTCACCGGATTCGAGGCCGGACGTTACGGAGGCCCTGCCCTCACGGACTTCGCCAGTGGTGACGCTGCGGCGGCTGACCACCAGCTGGCCTTCATCGTTTTCTTCCACTACGAACACGAAGTTGCCGTAAGTGTTATAGGAAATAGCCTCGCGGGGCAGGGTGACCACTTCGTTATCCCGGGGCTGGCCGGTCTGGACAGTGGCAAACATACCCGGGCGCAGCAGGTTATCTTCGTTGTTCAGGATGGCGCGTATGCGCACGGTGCGGGTTTCCGGGTTCACCGAGGTGTTAATGGCGCTGACGTCACCCTCAAAGGTGCGGTCAGGCACTGCGGCTACAGTGACAGACACCGGATAGCCCTGGTCGACATCCGGCAGGTATTTCTCGGACAGGGTGTAGTCCACGTAGATCGGATGCAGCATGTTGATCTCGACGATCGGAGTGCCGGTGCCAATGTACTGGCCCTGATCCACCATCCGGATACCCAGCTTGCCGTCGAACGGGGCCTTGATCACCTTTTTGTTCAGCTGGGCCTCGGCCTCGTTCACCCGTGCCCGGGCGGCATCGTAGTTGGCCTTGGCTTCGTCGTACTGGGACTGGGACACGGCGCGCCGCGGCAGTAGGTCGGAAATCCGCTTGAACTCCTGCTGCGCCAGTTGAGCCTCGGCCCGACGGGTGCGCAGGGCGGCTTCGTCGATAGCGGCATCCAGGCGAACCAGGACGTCTCCCTGTTTAACGGTGTCGCCGGATTCAAAGCTGATGCTTTGAATCACTCCCGGCACCTCGTTGGCCACCTCAATACCGTTAATGGCTTCTACGCTGCCCACCGCCTTGATGGCCGGCTGCCAGTTTTCGGTGGTTGCCTTGGTCACGGAAATGATCGCCGGCGGCTGAGGCTGTGACAGCATTTCCTTCATCTGGCCAAACTGCATGAATTTGTAGCCAAAGATGCCGCCAAGGACGACACCAAGGAAAATGATGACGATGACAAAACGGGATGCGGTGCGCATAGGTCTGTTCCTAGAGTGGATTCCTGTAGTTTCGGACGCCTGCCGGGGGGGTTCGTTAAAGTCAATAGGCGTTTTGGATTAGCATGCTACAAAAGCGACAGGACATTGTCACTATTGCAATTACGCCAGGTGGTGTGGGTTAGATTACCGTGGTTGATGTGTGCGGGTATTGCGGCCTATGCCGCCTATGGTTTCGGTGCCAGCCATGCAGGTTGGGCGGCTATGGGTGGTGTTTTCATCGCTGGATGACCGGGCCCTCCTGGCCCGGCATCACTCTGAGCGGCTGGGCGGTTAATCGTCAGCGGATTTCCGCTTTCCGGTCAGGCCCACCACAAACACGTAGAACAGCGGTACAAAGAAGATCGCCAGGATGGTCGCGGCCAGTGTGCCACCGACCACCGCGGTGCCGATGGCATGCTGGCTGGCGCTGGAGGCACCACTGGCGATGGCCATGGGCAGTACCCCGAAGATGAACGCCAGCGAGGTCATGATGATAGGACGCAGGCGCAGGCGGGCGGCCTCGGCGGTGGCCTGCAGCAGCGGCTTGCCTTCCTGCTCATAAAGCTGTCGGGCAAATTCCACGATCAGAATGGCGTTCTTGGCGGCCAGTCCCATGGTGGTCAGCATACCCACCTGGAAGAACACATCGTTGGACAGCCCTCTGGCCATGGTGGCCAGGACCGCGCCAAGCACACCCAGTGGCACCAGCATGATCACCGCAAACGGAATCGACCAGCTTTCATACAGGGCTGCCAGGCACAGGAACACCACCAGGATCGACAGCAGATACAGCATCATCGCCTGGTTGCCGGCCTGTTTTTCCTCGAACGACAGGCCGGTGTATTCCAGGCCCAGGCCCTGGGGCAGGTCGGCGGCAATGCGTTCCAGTGCGGCCATGGCATCACCGGTACTGTAACCGTTAGCCGGAGCACCCTGGATTTGCGTAGCGGGTACGCCCTGATACCGCTGCAGGCGCGGCGAACCGAACACCCACTCGCCAGTGGCAAAGGCGGCAAAGGGCACCATCTCACCCTGGGCGTTGCGCACAAACCATTTGTCGAAGTCTTCCGGTGCCAGTCGTGAATCCGGTTTGCCCTGCACATAGACTTTCTTCACCCGGCCGTTGTGCAGGAAGTCGTTCACATAGCTTGAACCCCAGGCGGCAGACATGGTGGCATTGATGTCGGCAATGGACACCTGCAACAGCCGGGCTTTTTCGTCATCGATGATCACCTGGTATTGGGGCTCGTCCGGCAGGCCGTTGTGGCGCACCATGTTCAGCTCCGGCGCGGCATTGGCTCTGCTGATAAACTCATTGGTGGCGGCCATCAGGGCGTGGTGGCCGATAGCTCCGTTGTCTTTCAGGTAGAGGTCAAAGCCGGTGGCGTTGCCGAGCTCCAGAATGGCCGGTGGCACAATCGGGAACACGATGGCGTCTTTGATCTGGGCGAACCTTGCCCCGGAGCGACCCGCGAGGGCGAACACGCTCTGGGCAAAGCTTTCCCGGTCAGCAAAGGGCTTCAGGTCCACGAACAGAATACCGGAGTTCTGGCCACGGCCGGCGAAGTTGAAGCCCCGCACAGACATCACGCTCTTGACCACCTCGGACTCTTCTTCCAGCAAATAATTTCCAGCTTCTGCCAGTACGGCTTCGGTGCGCTCGCCCGTGGCATTGGTGGGCAGCTGCACCATCACAATCATCACGCCCTGATCTTCGTCCGGCAGGAACGCGGTGGGCAGGCCCTTGAACAGGAAGCCCACAGCCACGACCAGCAACAGGTACACGCCCATGAAGCGGCCCTTACGTTTGATCAGGTAACTGACGCCTGATTTGTAGCGGTCTGCGCTGCGGTCAAAGGTGCGGTTAAACCAGCCGAAAAAGCCTTTCCTGACGTGCTGGTCGCCGGGTTTCAGCAAGGTGGCGCACAGGGCCGGGGTGAAAATAAATGCCACCAGCACAGAGAACGACATTGCCGAGATGATGGTGACCGAGAACTGCCGGTAGATCACCCCGGTGGCGCCGCCAAAAAAGGCCATGGGCAGGAACACCGCCGAAATCACCAGGCCGATGCCCAGCAGTGCGCCGGAGATCTGGTCCATGGATTTCTTGGCGGCTTCCTTGGGCGACAGCCCCTCTTCTTCCATCAGTCGCTCGACGTTTTCCACTACTACGATGGCGTCGTCCACCAGCAAACCGATGGCCAGGACCATGGCAAACATGGTCATCACGTTGACGGTGAAGCCAAAGGCGTACAGTACGCCAAAGGTAGCCAGCAGAACCACCGGCACCGCCAGTGTGGGAATGATGGTGGCGCGCCAGCTTTGCAGGAACAGGAACATCACCAGGAACACCAGCACCACGGCTTCGATCAGCGTCATGGCGACGGTCTCGATAGACGCCGACACGACCGGTGTGGTGTCGTAGGGGAAGACGATCTCTACGCCTTCAGGCAGAAAGCGTTCCAGTTCTGCCAGGGTTTCTTTTACCCGGCCAGCGGTTTCCAGCTGGTTGGCGCCGGTGGCCAGGCGCAGGGCCATACCGGCTGCCGGCGCGCCGTTGTATTTACCGGTGATGGCGTAGTTCTCGTTGCCCAGATTCACCTCGGCGACCTCGGCCAGGCGCACCTGGGAGCCGTCCGGGTTCACTTTCAGCAGGATGTTTTCGAATTCTTCGGCGGTCTTCATGCGCTGCTTGCCGATAACGGTGGCCTGCAGCTGCACGCCTTCTGCGGTGGGCAGGCCACCGAGCTGGCCGGCAGAGACCTGCACGTTCTGGGCGCGCACCGAATTGATCACGTCCTGCGGGGTCAGCTGGTAGCTGTTGAGTTTTTCCGGGTCGAGCCACAGGCGCATGGCGTACTGGGAGCCGAACAGCAGAAAGTCACCGACGCCCTGGGTTCGCGCAACCGGGTCCTGGATGTTGGATACGATGTAATCGGCCAGGTCGCCCTGGGTGTACTTGCCATCAGGGCTGGTCAGCGCAAAGACGGTGAAGAAGTTCACCTTGTACTTGGATACCCGGATGCCTTGACGCTGCACTTCTTCGGGCAGCAGCGGGTTGGCCAGCTGCAGTTTGTTTTGCACCTGCACCTGGGCGATGTCTGGGTCGGTGCCCTGTTCGAAGGTGGCAATGATGGTCATGCTGCCATCCGAGTTGCTCTCGGAGGAGATGTAGCGCAAGCCGTCCAGGCCGTTGAGCTGTTGCTCGATCACCTGGACCACCGTGTCCTGCACGGTCTGGGCGGAAGCGCCGGGGTAATTCACCGACAAGGCAATCGCCGGCGGGGCGACATCCGGAAACTGGTTAACGGCGAGGTTCTTTACTGCCAGTCCGCCGCCGAGCATCAGCATCAGGGCGACGACCCAGGCAAATATGGGGCGTTCGATAAAAAATCGGGGCATGTCCGGAGCTCCTTATTCGGCCTGGGTTGCGAATTCGGTTTTCAGGTCGACATTGGCTGCCGGTGCCGGCTGCACGGGAATGCCCGGCGCCAGGCGCTGAACGCCCTCGGTCACCACCTGTTCACCGGCCTGCAGCCCCTTTTGCACCAGCCAGGCGTTGCCCACGGTGCGCTCGGTTTCAATCTGGCGGACGCTTACCGTGTTGTCCTCGGCCAGCACCCAGACGGTTGGTACGCCGCGGGTATCGCGTGACACCGCTTGCTGGGGCACCAGGATGGCGTTCGGGCGGGTGCCTTCTTCCACCAGCGCGCGCACAAACATACCCGGCAGCAGCTTGCCATCCGGATTCGGGAACTCAGCCCGCAGGGTGACCGAGCCGGTGCCCTCATCGACCACCACTTCGGAGAACTTCAGCAAACCGGTGTGCGGATAGTCCTGGCCGTTCTCCAGCACCAGCGAGACTTCAACCACGTCGTTCTCATCGGCTTCAATCAGCCCGGCTTCGATAGCGCTCTGCAGGTCCAGGAGGCGGGTGACCGGTTGCACGATGTCCACGTAGATCGGGTCCAGTTGGGTGATGGTGGCCATTTCCTGCTGCTGGCCGCTGGTCACCAGGGCGCCTTCGCTGACTCGCGAACGGCTGATCTTGCCGGTGATCGGGGCTTTCACCCGGGTGTAGTTCATGTTGATGCTGGCGGCTTCGTATTCCGCCTCGGCGCTGCGCAGGGCAGCCAGGGCGTCGTCATACTGCTGCTGGCTGATGGAACGGGTGCCCACCAGGTTTTCGTAGCGCTTGGCCAGGTTGCGGGCATTGGTCAGGCTGGCATTGGCCCGGGCCAGGGCGGCCCGGTAGGGAGCGTCATCGATCTGGTACAGCACTGACCCCTCATCCACTACGCTGCCTTCAACGAACAGTCGCTCTTCAATAATGCCATTCACCTGTGGGCGAACCTCGGCAGTCCGCCAGGCGCGGGTGCGGCCAGGCAGGGCGGAAGACAGGGCCAGTGGTTGTTCTTCCACTTCATACACCCCCACCTGAGGCGCCGGGCGCTGGTTTTGTTGTTGCGGTGCCGGATCGCTGCATCCGGAAAGTACAAAAATACTGGTCAGCAGCAGCGCCAGCAGGCGGCTGTCGGGCAGGTGTTTGTTTGAAATCACAACGTTGTCCCCGTCTGTGGTTGGTTCGGAGGTAATGGGTTCATTGTATTGTATTGTATTGCGGGATTGTAACCGTATTGTGATACAAGGGTAACTTCGGATTCTACTGCGCCGGGGTCGGGAGCCTTGCTTGACATAGCCTGTCTGCGCGCTCGTAATACCGGGTGATCGCAAACCCACGAGTCAGGAATCCATGCAGCAAACAGAAGACACAGGGCACGAAGATCGTCGCCAGGGTGGCATTCAGGTGATTGCCCGGGCAGCGGCGATTATGCGCGAACTCGGAGAGTATCCCGACGGCCTGAGCCTGGCGGAAATCGCCCGGGCCGTGGCCTTGCCCCGCTCTACCATTCAGCGCATTATCGGTGCGCTGGAAACTGAAGGTTTTGTCGAAATGGTGCGGGCTGAAGGCGGTTACCGGCTGGGGCCGGAGCTCGGGCGCCTGCTTTACCACACCCGGATTGACGTGATTTCCGTGGCTCGTCCCCTGCTGGAAGAACTCAGCCACCAGATTGGTGAAACCCTGGTGTTCTGTGGCGTGGAAGCCAACCAGGTGCTTGTGATCGAGCGCATTGTGGCGGAGCGGGAGCTGCGGGTGGTGCCGGCTATGGGGGTGATTCACGTGCCTTTCCATACCACTGCGGTAGGCAAGGCCCTGTTGGCCAGCATGGAAGACAGCAAGGTTGAAAAGATTCTGCGGGATACTTTGCCGTCGGGTAGCGAAGGCGTGGCAGTAAAGCGCCAGTTGCTGGCAGACCTTGAAAAAATCCGCCAGACCGGCGTGGCAGAAGATTTCGAAGAATACATGCCGGATATTGCGGCATTCTCAGTGGCGATGGACACTTACCTTGGTCGTTTTGCAGTGGCAGCAATTGTGCCCGTGAGTCGGGCAAGGACGCACCGCGATAAATACCTTGAACCCCTGAAAACCTTCAAGGCGAAGGTTGAAGCCCGAATCGGGGAGAGTTAAGCATGCAGTTGATTCTCGGCCTGGCCCTGGCGGCCACCGTGTTTGTCATCCTGAAAAAATGGGGTGCGCTGTCGCCGGAAGGCCAGAAAGCGGCCATCTGGAAAGTGGTGCTGGTGGCCGGCGGTGCCCTGTTGCTGTTTATGGTGCTGACCGGCCGGGTGCACGTGATCACTGCCGGTATTGCGGCACTGATTCCGCTGCTGAGAAAACTGCCGGCGCTGATGCGCTACGCGCCGATGTTCCGCAAGGCCATGGACGATTCCTCCGGGCCGGAAGCTTCGGGACAGGCCGGTACGGGTGACCAGCGTGCACCGGTTGCCGGCGCTATGACCGAGCGGGAAGCCTGCGATATTCTGGGAGTGACGCCGGGTTGCACCCGTGAAGAGGTGGTGGCTGCCCACCGCAAGCTGATGCAGAAGGTGCATCCGGATCGCGGTGGTAACGATTACCTGGCCGCCAAGCTCAACGAAGCCCGGGACCTGCTGATCGGCAAACGCGGCGCCTGATCAGGGCAGGATATCCACTTTCACATCGATGGCCAGCTGTTCCGCCAGGCTGCTGTTGCGCTGATAGACCAGGCCGCCCTGCTGGCGGCTTTCCGATGTGCTGACCCCGCCCAGAGACACCCATTGCCCCGGCTCCACCCGGCGGATGGTCACCAGCGCCTCGGTTTCATAGCCGGGCAGTGCTGCCGGGTCTTCCTCGAACGATACAATGTTCAGCTCCACTGCCTGGTCGGAAATTGACTGGGGGCTGACCACAAACCCGCTGCGGGTTTCCACCTGTTCCAGGATCACCGCCGGGTTGCGGCCACCCTGAACGGCGAAGGGCAGGGTGCGCACGCTGCCGGAGGTAATGTGGGCCGATTGCCCGTCCTGAACTACCAGATGGCGCTGGGAGCTTGAGTTGCTGGAACGGCTGCTTTGCTCGACCCCGGCGGATACCCGGTTGCGGTTTACGCTGACACCAGCACCGGAACCCGAGCTGTCTGAACTCTGCTGGTAGCGCACGGTAATGCGCATCTGTACCGGAGGTACATCCAGCGAGCCGACCAGGGTGCCGATTTCATCCAGCAACACAGGCTCTCCCCTTACAACCAGTTGTGTTCCACGGGCCGTTACCGACACCGGAGCTTGCTGGTACAGGGTGCGTACCTGCTGCGCCATGTCTTCGGCGGTGCGGTTCTGCAGCTGGTAAATGCGGGTTTCCTGTTCTGCCCGGGCCGCCGCCGGAGCCGCCAGGCCAAGTATCAGAACGGCCAGCAGGGCCAGAGTGGAAAACCGGGCGAAAGGATTGTGCATCTGGGCCTCCGAAGCCACGTTAACGACACCCACCGGAAAATAATCCGGATTGCGGGTTGCCAATCTGAAAACCGCGGGTATATAGTGAAAAGCATGAAGACTCTACACGCAGCCTGTCAATTGAACGTTCTGAAAGCTTTCGGTGAAAAACTGAAGGCCGCAGGTTCTGCTGTGTATTTTTGGTGGTTTGGTTATGGCTTTTATTTTAGCCAGAGCCCGGGCCGCCCGTAAGATCTTCATCGACCGAACACTACGAGGAAGGCAGCCCGGCAAGCAACCCAGGCTGCCACCGGACTCCGAAAAGCCCCGACTGGTAGCCCAGCCGGGGCTTTTTTGATTCTGACACAGGGAAACGGGAACACAGACATGAACATGCCGCTGAAATCTGAAACACTGGACGCGCAATCCTCCAGCGCCTGCCAGCACCGCCAGGAAGCCAGGTTGCCTACCGCCGCCGAGTTGCGCCAGCAGTTTCCTGCCGATGAGCAACGGGGTCGGGCCATTGCCGGTTACCGTGAACAGATCCGCGCTGTACTGCACGGTCAGGACGACCGCACCCTGATTGTTATGGGGCCCTGCTCCATTCACGACGAACAGGCTGCCCTGGACTACGCCACCCGCCTGAAAGCGCTGTCAGACGACGTCAGTGACCGGTTCCTGATTGTGATGCGCGCCTACCTGGAAAAACCCCGCACCACCGTGGGCTGGAAAGGCCTGTTGTACGATCCTGAGCGTACTGGCCGCGGTGACCTGAAACTGGGGCTGGAGCGTTCCCGCAAGTTATTGCTGGCTTTATCCGAGCTTGGTTTGCCGCTGGCCACTGAAGCCCTGAGTCCATTCATGATGGATTACCTGGGTGACCTGGTGAGCTGGACCGCCATTGGCGCCCGCACCACCGAATCCCAGATCCACCGGGAAATGGTCAGCGGCCTGCCCATGCCCACCGGGTTCAAAAATGGCACCGACGGCGGTATTACCGTGGCCAGCCATGCCATGAAGTCTGCCTCGCACCCTCACCACCACATGGGCATTTCCCACAGTGGCGCGCCGGTGATGATTTCCACCGCTGGCAATCCGGACACCCACCTGGTGCTGCGCGGCGGCCGGGGCGTGACCAACTACGATGAGCTGAGCATCGCCAAGGCAGTGGCAGAGCTGGAAAAAGCCGGGGTATCAACGGCCGTGATGGTGGACTGCAGCCATGACAACGCCTGCAAACAGGCCGAGCGGCAAGTGGACATTGCCCGGGATGTGATGGCCCAGAAGCGCAATGGCAACCGGCACATCAAGGGCCTGATGCTGGAAAGCTTCCTGGAATTCGGTCGCCAGGATGACGGTAAAGAGCTGGTCTACGGCTGCTCGATTACCGATCCGTGCCTGGGCTGGGAACAGACGGAGGCTCTGATCCGCTCACTGTAGACAACAACAGCTGCCCGGCCAGCAGCACCAGAATGCCCCCCATGGCCCGATCAAGCCAGTGTCCGAACCGGTTGAAACCCCGGCGGACACGGGGGTGGGTAAAGAACACCGCCACCATGGCAAACCACAGGCCCGTGGCCAGTGCCATGTACAGGCCATAGCCTGCCTGCAGCAGAATGGGTGTGCCCGGGTTGATCACCACGGAAAACAGGGACACAAAGAACAGCGTTGCCTTGGGGTTCAGGGCGTTGGTCAGAAACCCGAGCCGGAAGGCTGCCATTCCTGTCTGTTGGGTCTTTTTAGCCGCATCCACATGCACTCCGCCCGGCCTGGCCCGCAGGCAGTGCCAGGCGATGTACAGCAGATAAACCGCGCCAACCACCTTCAACACGGTGAACAGCATCACCGACTGCTGGATGATCAGTCCGATACCCAGCAGCGAATAGCCCACATGCAGCAGAATCCCCAGGCCAATACCGATGGCGGTCAGCAAGGCGTTGCGCCGTGACTGAGTGAGGGCCTGGCGCAGCATCACTGCAAAATCGGGCCCCGGGCTGGCAACCGCCAGTAAGTGCACCAGTGCGACCGTCAGAAACTCCAGCCAGTAATTCTGCACCTGTTTGCTCCTGTTAACGTAGTGACCTGTTGAGCGTTATGGTCGTAAACCTGTGAAGGTGGTTGCCGGCAAGCATAGAAGGATTTTTTTCCGGTTTCACCTGTCAGGATTCCGTAAGCTTTCTATACTTATAACTTAACCTGCAGAAAAGACGGGAATTTCCGGTTTTCATAGGAGGCCAGATGAACAAGCGTGACGTGGATGTAGCGATCATCGGCGCCGGCACTGCCGGCATGGTGGCTTATCAGCGGGTGGCAAAGAAAACCGACCGTGTGGTGTTGATCGAGGGCGAACAGTACGGCACAACCTGTGCCCGGGTGGGCTGCATGCCCAGCAAACTGCTGATTGCCGCTGCCGAGCGGGCCCACGACCTTAAATCCGCCGGCGACTTCGGTGTGCTGGTTGGCGATGTCCGCATTGATGGCCGGCTGGTAATGCAGCGGGTACGTGCCGAGCGGGACAAGTTTGTGGCGCCAGTGGTCCGCTCCATGGAGAAACTGCCGGAAGAACATCGCCTGATGGGCCATGCCCGCTTTCTGGATGCCCACCGGCTGGAAGTCGGCGACCATACCGAGGTTCGCGCCGGTCGTATCATCATCGCCACCGGCTCCCGCCCCAACATACCGGGTATCTTCAAGGAAGCCCGGGACCGGCTGGTTGTGAATGACGACATCTTCGACTGGCAGGACCTTCCAGGCTCTGTCGCGGTCTTCGGCCCCGGGGTCATCGGCCTGGAGCTGGGGCAGGCATTAAGCCGGCTGGGGGTTAAGGTGCACCTGTTCGGCGTCAGCGGCGGCATCGGCGGCCTGCGGGATGAGAAAATCCGTGACTACGCGCTGAAAACCTTCAGCGAAGAGTTTGCCTTCAGCCCGAAAACCGAAACCCGCCGGGTGGAACGGACAGACGGTGGTGTGCAGATTACCTGGCTGGAAGACGGCAAAGAGCATCAGGAAACCTTCGACTATCTGCTGGCGGCCACCGGGCGCCGGCCGAATATCGACAACCTGGACATCCAGAACGCCGGCATCGAGCTGGACGACCGGGGCATGCCGGAGTTTGATCCTTACACCCTGCGCTGTGGCGACAGCCATATTTTTATCGTCGGGGATGTGAATAATCATCGGCCGTTGCTGCATGAGGCCGCCGATGAAGGCCGCATCGCCGGAGACAACGCGGCGGCATATCCGGAGGTGCAGACCGGATTGCGCAAAACCCCACTGGCGGTGGTGTTCAGCGACCCCCAGATTGCCTCGGTGGGCCTGACCATTCACCAGGTGGATGAAAAGTGTCGGGGCTGCTTTGCCGTCGGTGAAGTAAGTTTCGAGAACCAGGGCCGCAGCAAGGTAATCGGCAAGAACCGGGGCCTGCTGCGGGTGTATGGCGAGCATGGCAGCGGATTGTTCATGGGCGCGGAAATGTTCGGCCCTGCGGCCGAGCACATTGCCCACCTGTTGGCGTGGTGCGCCCAGAAGCGGATGACCGTGAGCGACATGCTGGAAATGCCGTTCTACCATCCGGTGATTGAAGAGGGCTTGCGATCAGCCCTGAAAGACCTGAACAGAAACCTGAAACTGGGCCCGGAGCCCGCGGAAGGCTGCATGGACTGCGGCCCGGGTGTTTAACCCGGGCCGCAGTGGGAGCTGACCTGTGTCAGTTCACTATGACGTGTGATGTTGCAAGCTTACCGGTGCGGCGGCAGCGTCCCTTGCATTTTGCTGGTGCCGTGCCCATATCTTCTCATGGAAGAAGTAGGCCACGGTGTTGATGGCCGGTTCCACCATGGCAATCAGGCTGCCGATCAGGATGTCACCGGTCAGCAGGTAGGCCACTGTGAAGGCCACGGTAAAGTGGGTGATGGCGAAGGTAATCGTTTTCAAAACCGACTGATCACCTTTCGTGCTGTGCTCGTGGACAAACAGTTTCAGTGTGCTCATGATCAACTCCGCGTTTATCAGGTCTATGATTTAATTTAAGGACAAACGAGAATTATTTTCAAATAGATTATGCGATATCCTGCGATAGGTTCGAGCTATAAGGTTTCAGGCTATCGAATAAGCTTTTACTATTAATGACATTAAGTAATGGAACTGGGCTCAGGGCCCGGAACTGACTTAGAGTAGTAACCAGAGATAACCCGACGACGAATCAGGAGGTTCAAATGGGTAAGAACTTTATTGGTCTGGATACCGAAAAAACCGCCGCACTGGCTAGCTCACTGAATGATCTGCTGGCCAACTACCAGATCTTTTACATGAACGTGCGTGGTTACCACTGGAACATCAAGGGTGAGAACTTCTTCCTGCTGCACGAGAAATTCGAAGAGCTGTACAACGACCTTCTGCTGAAAGTGGATGAAATTGCCGAGCGTGTACTGACCCTGGGCCACCGCCCGGCTCACGCGTTCAGCACCTACATCGAAACCGCCGAAGTGCCGGAGCGCAAAGACGTATCCAACGGCAAAGAAGCGGTTGAGAACATTGTTGAAAGTTTCGGCAAGCTGATTGCCAAGCAGCGCGAACTGCTGGAGCTGGCCGGTGAAGCCGGTGACGAAGGCACCTCCGCCCTGATGAGTGATTACATCTCCGGGCAGGAGAAAGACGTGTGGATGTACCGGAGCTACCTGGGCCAGTAAGCCAGGCAGAACGGTAACCTGAAATGGCGGCTCCCCGGAGCCGCCATTTTCGTATGTGCGTCATCGACTTGTCTTTTTTCTGACGCGGTTTTGTCATCTGTTTGCCATAGCTTGGGCCGTCATTTACACACCGACGACACAACCCGAGGTAAACATGATTTTCCAGCGAACCCTTCTGACCTCCGCCATTCTGGCCGCCACCGTTGGCCTTGCTGCCTGCGCTACCGGCAGCGGTTCTGACACCCAGCCCAAGGCTTCCTTGCCGGGTCTGATCGAACTCAATGTACTGGGAAGCTACAAGGCTCCGGGCAATGTGTTCGATGAAAGCGCCGCCGAAATCGTCGCTCATGATGCTGCCAACCAGCGCCTGTTTGTGGTGAATGCCAATGCGGCCACCGTGGACGTACTGGATATCCGCAACCCGTCTGCACCGGTGCTGGTAAACACCATCGACGCCAGCCGCGAAGGCGCCTCCGCTAACAGTGTGGCGGTGTATGGTGACCTGGTCGCCGTCGCCATCGAAGCCAATGTGAAGCAGGACAACGGCAAGGTTGTGTTCTACAACGCATCTGACCTGTCCAAGGCCGGTGAAGTGACCGTGGGCGCATTGCCAGACATGGTGACTTTCACCCGTGACGGTCAAAAAGTGCTGGTTGCCAACGAAGGTGAACCGAATGACGACTACACCCGAGACCCCGAAGGTTCCGTAAGCGTGATCGACCTGGCTAACGGTGTGGACAAAGCGACAGTGAAAACCGCCGACTTCCGCGCCTTCAACGGTCGCGAACAGGCCCTGCGCGAATCCGGTATCCGTATCTTTGGCCCGGGTGCCTCTGCCGCCCAGGATTTCGAGCCGGAATACATTGCGGTTTCGGTTGATAACACCCGCGCCTGGGTAGCCATGCAGGAAAACAATGCCGTCGCGGTTCTGGACATCGAAAACGCACGCATTCTGGACGTGCTGCCGCTGGGCTTCAAAGACCACCGCATGCTGGGTAACGAGCTGGATGCCAGCAACAAGGATGGCGGCATCAACCTGCGCAACTGGCCCATCAAAGGCATGTACATGCCGGACGCCATGGCCAGCTATGGCTACAACGGCAAGACCTACTACGTGACTGCCAACGAGGGTGACTCTCGGGATTACGATGGCTTTAGTGAAGAATACCGGGTTAAAGACCTGCAGCTGAGCGAGGCTTTCGGCACCGAGGCCCAGCGCAAGGAACTGCAGGACAGCGCCAACCTGGGCCGTCTGAAAGTGACCGGCATCCTGGGCATGGCTAATGATTGCGATCCGTCCAGCAGCGCCACTGATGTAGAGAAAGACTGTGTGTTCGGTGAACTCTACAGCTACGGCGCCCGTTCTTTCTCTATCTGGAACGAGCAGGGCCAGCGGATGTTTGATTCCGGCAACGACTTCGAGCGCATTACCGCTAACCTGATCCCTGAAGGCTTTAATGCGACTAACGATGAAAACGGCGTCGACGACCGTTCAGACGACAAAGGTCCGGAGCCGGAAGCGGTCACCATTGGCGAGATCAACGGCCAGAACTATGCCTTTATCGGCCTGGAGCGGGTGGGTGGCATCATGGTGTACAACGTGACCAATCCCCAGAACCCGCAGTTTGTGCAGTACCTGAACAACCGGGATTTCTCTGCCGACAAGGCGGCGGTAGAAGCTGGCCAGGCCGGTGACCTGGGCCCGGAAGGCCTGGCGTTTATCACCGCAGAAAACAGCCCCAATGGCCAGCCGATCCTGGCAGTCGGAAACGAGGTGAGCGGCACCACCACGCTCTATGGCATCGATGTGGTGGGCGCCTCAGCCAACTGATACTGAAGCCTTTATTGCCCATCAAAACCGCGCCTTCGGGTGCGGTTTTGTTTTTTCGGGCATTGAGTCTTAAAAAAAGCTTTCCCATAACGTTTTGTAATAGCTCTGTCATAACCCCCCTCCATAGTGTCGTCTCAGTTGAGTTAACACCTTAGTCATCGGATTCAGAACGTGACGAGATTTACCCGCATTACCAGTTTGATGATGGCCCTGATGCCGCTGCCGGTTTTGGCAGAGGTACAGCTGACTCTGGGGCCCTGCGTGAACGTACAGGCGGTTCAGGGCAGTGAACAAACGGCTTCGGCTGGCCAGGTCATGACCTTGGCCGATGGCACCGCGCAACTGGTGGTGGAGTGCACCACCGAAATCAGCCGGGAAGAAGTGCTGGAAACCAGCGACGCCTTTGTTGTGCGTTTTGACGCTGCTGACAGCGAGCTGACTCTGAGCGCACCTGACATTGACTCCCGGAACGAGATGGACAGTTTCAATCAGCAGGGCGACTGGCAGCTGACAGACAGCCAGGGCGAACAGGTGGCCTTCACCGCCGATGTGCTCAAGAAAGAAGGTTTCCAGCTGGTGCGGGACTATGCCCGTGAGCTGGCGGCCTATAACCGTTCCGGCGCCGCAGCCGCAGTGACTGCACCGGCAGCCACCGCAGGCCCGGCACCGTTAACCAACCAGGAAGGGTTGTTGCTGGATTCGCACGTCGATCCGGATCAGGAAATGGTCAGCAGGATGCTGCGCTACTGGTATCTGAAAGCTGACGAACAAACTCGAAAAGAGTGGGACAGCTGGGTCGATTCCAGCAACCGATAAACACCAAACCAAACTGAAAGTGGAGTTATAAGAAATGAAGAAGCTTCTTCTGGCTGTTGCTGTGTCTACTGTTGCCGCAGGTTCTGTAAACGCTGCGACCATCTACGAAAAGGACGGATTCACCTACAAGCTCAACGGTGATTTCCAGATTCAGCTGCGTAAGAAAATTGGTGACAACAAAAATGAATATGTTGATTTCGACGACCTGGAAATCAAAAACTACGTAAGCTATGAGCTCGGCAATAACATGAAAGCCTTTGGCCGTCTGGATCTTGACTTTAAAGATCACGCCAATGGTAATGAAGAAGAAATTGCCGGTGACAATTACGCGTCAACAGATGAGCCGATTGAAGAGGCATATGTTGGTATCCAGTACGGCGTAACCTCTTTCTCCTTCGGTAAGCAGAACTTCGCTTCTGACGAATTCGGCATCGAAGAAGCCTATGAAGCACCGCTGGACGAAGATCAGTTTGATGCGGTAGACACAGACGGCGATGACACCTTCCGCGTAGACGTAGAACTGGATCAGGTATACCTGGTTGCAAGCTACGAGCTGGAAGCCGAAGACAAAGATGGCATCACCGGTGAATTCTTCGATCTGTTCGCTGCTACCGAAATCGCTGGTCTGGAACTGGCTGCCGCTTTCCAGCAGCACACTCCGATTGGTGGTGATTCCCTGGACACCTGGGGTCTGAGCGCCGGTTACGACTTTGGCATGTTTGGCCTGGCCGCTGACTACAGTGTCACCGACGACAGCAACACAGATCGCGAAACCACCCTGTATAACGTTGCTGCTACCATCGACGTCACCAGCACTACCGGCGTTGCAATCGGTATGCAGAACCAGGAAGAGGACAACGAAGAAGACGTAACTGGCTGGTACGCTAACGTGACTTATAAGTTCCCGGAAGCCAAGAACGTAAGCGTGTTTGCTGAAATTGCTGACACTGATGAAGACGACACCGACATGGGCTTCCTGGCCGGCATGCGCGTGAAGTTCTAAGCACTACCTCCAAAGCACCAACCACAGTCATACCCACGGTTGGCGCATGGAAAAACAAAGGCCGGGCATCATTGCCCGGCCTTTGTGCTTCTCACACCGCCATATCCAGTGGCGGCACCTGCTGGTGTAAAAACCATTTCTCTGTCACCACCTTCCGTGTAAACCAGTGTGAGCGCATCAGCGTGCTGGCAATGGGTTGCTTGAGCCATTCCGGCAAGTCAAAACCATGTTCCTGCTCAGACGCCCGATTGCCAAAGCGGGCCGCGATCTGTTCGCCGTAGGACTGCAGGGAAACTGCAGAATAATCCGGGGCTTCCTGTATCACTTTCGCAGCCATCAGGGCAGATTCGATGGCCGGGCGGATGCCTTCGCCGCTCTGGGTGTAGGCCAGCCCTGCGGCATCGCCGATCAGCAGCACGCCATCGTCCACCAATGGCCGGTCGGCGTGGGCATACAGCAGATAGGCGTGGCCCTTGAACCGGCCGGGCAGGTCGGCGGGAATGCGGCCGGCTTGCTTCATATCTTCTACAAAGGCTTCCAGGTGATCCGTCAGTCGGTGATTGTCTTCCCGGCCCAGGCCAATGTTCAGGTAGCTGCCTTTGCGGAATACCCAGGCATAGCCTTTGAGATCCCGGCAGAACCAGAGCTCCGGCGTGTCGCCCCGGGCTTCGCAGGCGCGGGCCTGTTCCGGTGTCATCTCGAACTCTACTTCCTTGGCCGCAACCACGGTTTCATGCTTGCCGGGGCCGTTGCCCAGCTGCCGGGCCACCGGGCAGAAGTGACCGCCGGCGCCCACCAGTAACGGCGCCTGCCATTGTTCGTTGATTACCCAGTTGCCGTTGTCACGGGTAATGGATTTTACCGGCGTACCCAGCTGTTTGGTGCAGGACACCCGGCCAAGCAGGTAGTCATCAAACTCGCAGCGGCGGATGCCGTAACTGACCACTTCACCGTGGTCGTTCTCCACCGCGTCCTGGCCCATCATGCCGATGCGGAAGCGGCGAATGGGTTGCAGGGTGCGGCCATTGCCATACCCGGTGGTATCAATATCCAGGCTTGCCAGTACTGCGGGGGTCACCCAGCCTGCGCAGGTTTTATCCCGGGGGAATTTGGCCTTGTCGATAATCAGCACCTGCTTGCCGGCGCCCTCCAGCGCCCGGGCCAGGGTAGCGCCGGCGGGGCCGGCACCGACAATGATCACATCGTAGTAATCCATCAAATGCCCTCCGGTGTGGCTGGGAAGGTATAAAGATCCTGCCGGCTCCGGGGCAGCTGATTGTTATCGCCGTGGGTGAACACCACCTGGAACAGCTGCAATGAGCCGGCCCGGAAGGCGGCAATGGAGCCGGCCAGGTACAGCCGCCATGCCCGGGTAAAGTGCTCGTCGTACATCTCCGTTACCTTGTCCTGGCTGGCGGTGAAATTGTCCATCCAGTGGCTCAGGGTCTGGGCGTAGTGCAGGCGCAGGTTTTCCACATCCAGCACCGAGAAATCGCCGTGTTCGCAGAGTTCCATAAACTCGCCAATGCTGGGGGGGTAGGCGCCGGGGAAAATCCGTTTCTCGATCCAGGCGTTCATCAGCATCGGCCGGTTGCGCCCGATACTGTGCAGCAGGGCAATGCCATCGGGTTTGAGGGAGCGTTTGATCAGTTCCGACAGGGCGGGGTAGTTGTCCTTGCCCACATGCTCCAGCATGCCGATGGAGACGAAGGCATCGTACTGGCCTTCAATGTTGCGGTAGTCGTCTTCCACATAGGTGACCAGGTTATCCAGACCCTGCCGCTCTGCTTCGGCCCGGGCATAGGCCAGCTGTTCCCGGGATATGTTGTAGGCATGCACGGTTACCCCGTAATTGCGGGCCATGTACCGTGCCAGGCCGCCCCAGCCGCAACCGGCTTCTACCACGGTCATGCCCGGTTTCAGGCGCAGTTTGCGGCACACATGTTCCAGTTTGGCCAGCTGGGCCTGTTCCAGGGTGTTGTCTGCCTGTTCGTAATAGGCGCAGGTGTACTGCATTTCCGCCGTATCCAGCCAGAGCCGGTAGAACTCGTTGCCCAGGTCGTAGTGGTGGTGGATGTTTTCCCTGGCTTCGGAAATCCCGGTAGGCCGGGGGTTGTGGTTGCGCCACAGTGCATCCAGCCATTTCGGCCACTTCTGCCGGGCCGCATGAACCGCCCGGTACATGGCTTCCATAAGATCCGGCAGGTCGCCGTCTACTTCCAGCCGGCCGGCGCTGTACAGGTCTCCGAACGCCAGGTTGGGATTGGCCACCAGTGAATACAGGGCTTTGGGATCGGCCAGGCTCAGGGTGAACCGGGCGGGCTGCTGCTCCGGTTCGATGGTCTCGCCGTTCCACAGGCGGAAGCGCACCGGTGGCGAACCGGCCATACGCATCAGCTTGGCCACCAGCCAGCGCTCGTAGCTGTGGGGTTCCCGGTCGGTCTGGCTGTTTTCGAGGGGCAGGGTCAGCACATGGCCCTGGGCTCTTGGGTCGCTTCCGCTATATTCCGGTTTGCGGGCGGTGTTCTGTGTCACGGCAGGCTCTCCCTTTGTTCTCTGTGCTCCTGTGCGGTCCCGAAATCAGGCTGAGAGTCGCGTTTCTGACTCAGTATAGAAAATGATCAGGATTTGTCAGGTATTGGCGAAAACGGAGGGCAAAGCGGGGAGAAAAGCGGGATCGGGCGGGTGCCCGATCCCGGAAGGTACAAGTCTTAGTAAGTAGCACTCATGCCAAACCATTCAGGGAATATGATGATCATCGCCAGCACCAGGATCTGGAGCAGGATGAACGGCAGTATGCCCTTGTAGATATCGGTGGTTTTGACGTTCGGTGGCGCCACCCCTTTCAGGTAGAACAGGGCGAACCCGAACGGTGGCGTCAGGAAGCTGGTTTGCAGGTTCATGGCCACCAGGATGGCGAACCAGAGCATGTTGATGCCCAGGGCTTCGGCCACCGGCGCCAGGATCGGCACGATGATAAACGAAATCTCCACGAAGTCGATAAAGAAGCCCAGAACCAGGATCACCAGCATGGCCAGGATGATGAAGCCCCACTGTTCGCCCGGCAGCATCAGCAGCCATTCTTCCAGAAGGTAGTCGCCGCCGGTGTAGCTGAACACCATGGAGAAGGCGGTAGCACCGATCAGGATGGCGAACACCATGGCGGTTACGCTGACGGTATCCCTGGCCGCATCCCACACCATCTTGAACGAGAACTGGCGATAGATGATGGCCAGGACCACCGCACCCACACCACCCAGTGCGGACGATTCGGTGGGGGTGGCAATGCCGGTAAAGATCGAGCCAAGCACCACCACAATCAGTGCCAGCGGCGGGATAATCGCGAGCAACGCATCGCGTATTTCCTTGCCACGGCTGATGCTGTCATCCGGCGGCATGGCCGGAGCTGTCTGGGGCTTGAGGCGGGTGATCACCAGGATGTAGATAATGTACAGGCCGATCAGAACGATGCCGGGCATCACTGCGGCCTTGAACAGGTCGCCCACCGGCAGGCCCAGCACATCCCCCAGAATGATCAGGATAATGGACGGCGGCACAATCTGGCCCAGGGTGCCGGACGCACAGATAGTACCGGTGGCCAGGCGCTTGTCGTAGTTATGGGCCAGCATCACCGGCAGGGAGATCAGGCCCATGGCCACCACACTGGCGCCGACCACACCGGTGGACGCAGCCAGCAGTGCTCCCACCAGGATGGTGGAGATAGCCAGGCCGCCCGGCAGGCCGCCAAACAGCCGGCCCATGGACGTGAGCAGCTGCTCGGCCAGCCTGGTGCGCTGCAGCACCACGCCCATGAAGATAAACAGCGGCACGGCCATCAAGACGGTGTTCTGCATTACACTCATGATGCGGTAGGGCATGAACGCGAACAGATCCATGCCTTCAGCGAAGATGCCAAAGAACAGCGCCACGCCACCGAAAGTGAAGGCCACCGGGAAACCCAGCATCAGCATGACCAGTGCCACGCCGAACATAATCATGCCGATCATGCCAGACCTCCCGCACTGTGCTCGCCTTCGTATTCTTTATCACCTGCCATCACCCTCAGGGCGTAGGTGGCCATGTTCAGGCCGGCGGTCGCCATAAACACGGCAGAGAAAGGAATCACGGCCTTGATAATCCAGCGGTGTGGCAAGCCGCCCGGGTCGCCGCTGCCTTCACCCATCTGGTAGGCGTCCTGGGCAAAGCTATAACCGTAGAAGCCGATCAGGTAGGCGAAGGGGATTACAAAAATCAGGGCGCCAACCAGGTTAACCCAGGCTTTGCGCTTCTGGCTCCAGTTGGTGTAGAACACGTCTACCCGAACGTGGCTGTCTGTGCGCAGGGCATAGGGAATGCCCAGCAGGAACACCACCGAATACAGGTGCCATTCCATTTCCTGCATGGCGATGGAGACGTCGTTAAACACATACCTTGTGAGCACGTCGTAGAACACGTTGGCGGCCATCAGGATCATGGCAATGCACGCCACCCAGCCACACACTTTCGAGACCCAGGCCAGGCCCTCGTCCAGTTTTATTATCCAGCGCATCTGTACATCGTCCTCCGCAGAGCGGATTTTCTGTTCTGATTAGAAAGCAAAAAGCCGGGACCTCTCCAAGAGCGATCCCGGCTCTGTTGCTGCATGGCGCCCAGTTTACTCGACTTCCGCCATGGTGTTGAGATAGGCCCTTTCGGAAATATCCGTGTAAGCCCGGCTCTGCTCCTGGTAGCTCAGCTGGGAATCAATGATCTTCTTGGCGATTGCACTGTCTTCCGCCGCTTCTGTCAGCAGTTTTTTGTTGGCATCGTACATGGCCTGGAAGATGTCTTCCGGGAACTGTTTGATCTGTACGTTCGGGTAGTCTTGCTTGATGTTGGCCCAGGCCTTGGCGTTTTCATGCTGGGAATGTACCAGCATGTCGTAGGAGGCGGTGCGCATGGCTACCCGCATGATTTCCTGCAGGTCTGCCGGCAGGCGTTCCCATACACGCTTATTGACCAGGAACTGCAGCTCGGTGGCCGGCTCGTGCCAACCGGTGTAGTAGTAATCGGCGATCTGCTGGAAGCCAAGACGCAGATCCAGGGCCGGACCTACCCACTCAACGGCATCAATGGTGTTGCGCTCAAGGGCTGTATACAGCTCGCCCGGGGCGATGTTGGTGGGGTTAACACCCACCTCGGCGAAGACTTCGCCAGCAAAGCCCGGGATGCGCATTTTCAGACCTTGCAGGTCTTCCAGCGACTTGATTTCCTTGCGGAACCAGCCGCCCATCTGCACACCGGTGTTGCCGCCGGGGAACGACAGCATGTTGTGGGGCTCATACACTTCCTGCATCAGCTCCATGCCGCCGCCGTGGTAGAACCAGGCGTACTGTTCCATGGCGTTCATGCCGAACGGCATGCTGGTGAAGAACAGGGTTTCCGGAACCTTGCCTTTCCAGTAGTAGGAGGCAGAGTGGCCCATGTCGTACTGGCCTGCCTTGACCATATCGAACACGCCCAGCGGCGCTTTGTGCTTGTTGGCGGAGTCGATGCGGATGGTCAGCCGGCCGTCAGACATTTTCTCGACGGTTTCGGCAAAACGCTTGGTTGTGTCACCGAAAATGGGAAAGTTGGGGCCCCAGGTTTCGGCCAGTTTCAGGGTGAATTTGTCTTGTGCCAGCGCCTGTGTGGCGGCAAATGTCGTTGCCACAGCCAGTACAGCCGCGGATAGAACAGAACGGATCTTCATTGCTCTTCTAACCTCTGATGTTGTTGTAATTGTCTTTGGCTCAGAGCCAGCCGCTTTTTGGGTGACCGGCTTGTTCTTGCAGTCTAGTTCACAAACACAATGGTTGTGCTATGCAGTTGCTCGAATTAAGACATATGTCTAAGGCCTCGGAGCTATACGAACGGTTTTCACAAATCGTTCATCCGGCCGATTCGTGCAGGCAACGCGCCAGGTGGGCGTGCAGTTGCCGGGTCCAGTCGATCAGGTCTGCGAAGGTTTTGATTTCCATACGGCATATCTCCGGTCAGAATGGCTGTTGAAATGTCGGTTTGTCTGTAAGTCTAGACAATATTCTTTGCCTGCCATGCCCTTTGCCTGTTGATCGGGATCATAAGCCTGATGAGTCGTAGCAATCCCTTCTGTTTCTTCCTGGTTCGCCGGGCCTGACCTGTGCCCGGGTAGGGTATATGATGATAAGAAACCTTGGTCAGGGAGCGAGTGAGATGACGGTAGAGCTGGGTATTATCGAAGGATTTTATGGCCCGGTGTGGAGCTGGGGCGAGCGGCGCCAGCTGGTTAATGCCCTGACCACCCATGGCTATGGTTTCTACCTGTACGCGCCCAAGGCCGATCCATACTTGCGCCGGCGCTGGCAGGAGCCGCATCCGCCGGAACAGGCCGAGGCGTTGGCGGATTTTGCCGGATTCTGCCGGCGCGAAGGGGTGCGTTTCGGCGTGGGGCTGAGCCCGTTCGAGGTTTTCAACAACTTCGATGACGTAGCCCGGGATGCCCTGGCGAAAAAGCTGAAAATGCTGGATCGCCTGGGTATTCAGGAGCTGGCCATCCTGTTCGACGATATGCACCCGGATACCCCGGAACTGGCCCGAACCCAGGCCGGAATTATCCGGTGGGTGCAGGAGCATACCGCGGCTGCAAAAATCAGCGTGTGCCCCACCTACTATTCCGATGACCCGGTGCTGGACCGTGTGTTTGGCCAGCGGCCGGCAGATTACCTGGAAACCCTGGGTGCGGAGCTGGACCGCGATGTGCGGATTTTCTGGACCGGGGAGGAAGTCTGCTCCCGGGAGATTTCACCGGGCCACCTCAAACGTATCAGCCAGTTGCTGGGCCGCAAGCCGCTGCTCTGGGACAACTATCCGGTCAACGACGGCGACCGCATGTCCCGGCACCTGCACCTGCGCGGATTTACCGGTCGCCCTGCGGGCAATGCCGCCTATCTTTCAGGCCACGCCATCAACCCGGCCCTGCAACCGGTGCTCACCAGTATTCCGGCCATCACGCTGGCGGAATCCTATCGTCAGGGGCCGGACTACCAGTATGGCCAGGCGTTTTTGCACGCAGCAAGGGAGGTGTTGGGGCTGGAGCTGGCGGAGCAGCTGCACAAAGACTTGCTGGTGCTGCAGGACACCGGTCTGGGGCGTATCAGCGATGAGAAAAAACAGGCGCTGATGCACACCTACGATGCCTTTGATCACCCGGCTGCCCACGAAATTCTGCGTTGGCTGGCCGGGGATTACCAGGTTACCGACGAAATGGTGGCCACCCAGTAACCCGGTTACTCCAGGTAGTAGTCGAAGGTAGAGACTACACGCACGGTTTTTAACGGCTGCTGTTGTTCAGAAACCCCCGGGGCCTGGTCCCGGGCGAGGATCTGGAAAATCCCCTGATTGGCCCGTCGCAGGCCGCCGAGCTCGGCATCGGCATCCCGGGCAAATTGCTGGGCAGATTCCCGGGCGGCAGCGGTGGCTTCGGCGATCATTTGCGGCTTGATAGCGTTCAGGCCACTGAACAAATAGGTGGGGCCGCCGGGGCCGTAGTCCGACGACAGCACCACACCGGAATCCACCAGTTCGCTCACGTTCTGTGCCGCCTGGCGGATACGGTCTATGTCGGTGCTGCGCACCATCAGGGTCTGGTTGATGATGTACTGCTGCTCGTTGTTGTTGCTGGAGTATGGATTGGCGCGGGTATCGGTAACATCCAGCCGCTGCAGTTCAACCGACGACTCCTCAATCGCCTGCAGTTTCAGAAAGGCCATGATGGCTTCGCGACTGCTGCGGGTTTTGTTCTGGGCTTCGTCCAGCGTGCTGCCGGTGGCGACAAAGCGGATTGGCCACAATGCAAGGTCTGCCTGCACCTCCCGTTCCGCCACGCCCTTGACCGTCACGTAGCGGTCGGCCGTGCGCAGCCCCATCAGTCCTTCGCTGAGCAGAGACGCGGCAAAAATGGCACACAGGCCGATGATCAGGGCAGAGACAACTTTCATGCTTACTCCTTGTGATTAATCACAGTTGGTCGTGGTGCGCTGGCCGAACCGGGCCTGCATGGCCTCTCGCTCCCGTTCCGGGTCTCGGAATTCCCGGGGCATGGGCTGGATAAAGTACAGATAGTCGCCTTTGTGGCGGTGCTTTGCCAGCGGCATGTCTGCTTCGTTGGCCGGCCATTCGACAGGCGAGATTACCGTGATATCCAGTTCCGGTGCACGTTGTTCCAGCACCGCCACGGTACCAAGGCGCTGCTCGCTGTGGAAGGTGCCGGTGGTATGCACCAGTTGATGCCCGGGCCGGTTGCGGAGCGCTTCCACCATCCGGTGCGCCATGGTGTTATCCCGGAGCAGTTGGGCCTGGTAGGTGTTGAGCATGCGCCCGGAGAGTTCAGCCTGTTCCGTACCATGGCTGCCGCTGATGGCGTCTATGAACTTGTCCCGATATTCCGGGGTGTCCAGGAAGGCCTGCTGCGGCAGGGCTGAGCGCTGCGCTTCCGGCAACCTGTCCAGGTAAGCCTTACCCTCCCGGCCGACACAGCGAACCGTATCCGCCGGTGCGTTGGCGGCGATCACCGGTAACTGATGCTGGCGTGCAAATTCCACCAGCGGCCGGTAGGAGGCCTTGTAGTTGTCCCAGGCGTTGGCGTCTTCCAGCATTTCGGTTTCGCCGGTTGTGCCGGCCAGGTAGGCATCCACGGCAGCCTGGTGGTCCAGGTTGAACTGTTCCATGCTCAGGATCTGGGCGGGGTTTTGCCGGTGCAGGGCTTGTTGCAGCCGGGCCTGGAGCAGGTGGGAAGCGTGGTGGCCGTGGTACTCGCCGATCACTAAGATATCGGTATCGGCCAGCTGGCGGGCCAGCTCTTCAACGGTAACCGGAGTGCCGTTCTTCGCTGCCACAACCACCGCATCGTACTGGCTGCCGGGCCGTGCCGGAATGTTGTCCGCCGGCACAGCGGCGCACCCGGTGACGGTGGCGAGTGTTAACAGGAGGCTGGCGAATAAAGGTTTCATAGGGGCTTATACGCTTTGCCGGTCAGTCGGTTTTCTGGCGGGAGTCTTCGCGCCAGTCCGGGCCCAGCCGGGCTTCCACATATTCCCGGATAAACTGCCGGACCTTCTGGGACGGCGTTACATCTTCCTCTTTGCACAGGGCTTCAAAGACCTTTTTCTTTTCCGGGTCAATCAGCAGGGTGAGGCGTGCGGTTCGGTTTTCCTTGGGCATAGGTATCAACGCTCATGCTATGTTAATCAGGTTAACATTGAATGTAATCGTAATGAGCATATAATGATAACGTCTCGTTCGCAACCAGGAGCCGCCAGCGATGTCCCACCGTGCTCATCTTTTTTCGCTCAGATTCGCCCACGCTGTCCGTGAGGCCTGTATTGACGAGCGCTACACCGGTGGCCGTTTCCTGAAAGATGCGATGGCCGGCATCACGGTCGGCATTATCGCCATTCCCCTGGCCATGGCGCTGGCGATTGCCAGTGGCGTTGCGCCCCAGTACGGGCTGTACACGGCCTTTATTGCCGGCTTTGTGATCGCCCTGTTCGGCGGCAGCCGGTTCAGTATCTCCGGCCCGACCGCGGCCTTTGTGGTTATTCTCTACCCGATTGCACAGAGCTATGGCCTGGGTGGCTTGTTGTTGGCCACCCTGATGTCCGGGGTGTTGCTGGTGATTATGGCGCTGATGCGTCTCGGGCGCTTTATCGAGTATATACCCGAGTCCGTCACTTTGGGCTTTACCGCGGGTATTGCCGTGGTGATTGCCACCCTGCAGGTGAAGGACTTTTTCGGTTTGCCAGTCGAGACCATGCCGGAGCATTACTGGGACAAACTGGCGGTGCTGGGCCAGCAATTACCGGCGCTGGATGCCATGAGCACCCTGGTGGCTCTGGCTACGCTGGCGGTCATGCTGCTCTGGCCCCGCCTGAAAACCCCGGTGCCGCCGCACCTGCCGGCGGTGGTGGTGGGTAGCCTGCTGGCGTTGTGGATGAACAGCCAGGGGGCTGCCGTTGAAACCATCGGCTCCCGTTTCAGCTATCTGCTGCCGGATGGCAGCACCGGTACCGGTATTCCGCCGTTCCTGCCGGACTTTGCCTGGCCCTGGCAGCAGGCGGGTGCCGACGGGCAACCGCTTGGCCTCAGTTGGGAACTGTTCCGGGAGCTGATTCCGGCGGCCTTTGCCATTGCCATGCTGGGCGCCATCGAATCCCTGCTGTGCGCCGTGGTGCTCGATGGCATGACCGGCAAGCGCCACAGCGCCAACAGCGAATTAATGGGGCAGGGCATCGGTAACATTCTGGTGCCGTTCTTTGGTGGCATTACCGCCACCGCCGCCATTGCCCGTTCGGCAGCCAACTACCGGGCCGGCGCCGAATCACCGGTGTCGGCGATGATCCATGCCCTGGTGGTGTTGCTGGCGCTGGTGTCGCTGGCCGGCATCCTGGCCTACCTGCCCATGCCCGCCATGGCTGCGTTGCTGGTGATGGTGGCCTGGAACATGAGTGAAGCACCGAAGGCGGTTCACCTTCTGAAAACCGCGCCCCGCAGCGATATCCTGGTGTTCCTGACCTGCTTTGGCCTGACCGTGGCGCTGGATATGGTGATTGCTATCACGACCGGCGTTTTGCTGGCGGCGGTGCTGTTCATGCGGGAGATGGCGCAGATGACCAAGGTGACCGATATTACCGGTAACAAGCGCATCGTACAGGCGGAGCTGCCCGAGGGCTGGCAGGTATTCAAGATCAACGGTCCGCTGTTCTTTGCGGCGGCAGACCGGGTGTTTGGCGAGCTGGCAGGCCTGTCCCGGCAGGCCAGGGGCCTGGTGCTGTATATGGACGGTGTCACCATACTGGATGCGGGCGGTTTGTCGGCCCTGAACAAGCTGATTTCCAGCTGCCGGAATACCGGCACGGAAATAGTGATTGCGGACTTGCAGTTCCAGCCTTTGCGCACGCTGGCGAGGGCTGGCGTAAAGCCGGAGCCCGGTATCAGCCGCTTTTATCCCACACTGGAAGCGGCCCTGAATGGCGTTGTTTCTGGCGAAGCCTGAAAACTGCGATAAACTGCCCCGCATAGTTGATGCAAGGGGCAGGCATGCTTCCGTTCCGGATTGTTGATCGAATCAAGTTTGTTGTTGAGCGCCAGCTGGTCAAAGGTGCCGGCTTCCAGTTACTGGTGGTGGGCGGTTTTATTGGCCTGATTTCGCTGATTGGCGGCCTGCTGGTGGTGTTGCCGCCGGCCGGTGAGTTCAAGGATGCCGGCTCCGCTATCTGGTGGGCCTTCCTTCGCCTGACCGACCCCGGCTACCTGGGGGACGATGTCGGCACCTGGCAGCGCATTGTGTCTACCCTGCTGACCATCTCCGGCTATGTGGTGTTTATGGGCACCCTGGTGGCCATCCTCACCCGCTGGCTGATTGCCAAGATGGAAGACCTGGAGCGGGGCCTGACCCCGGTTACCCTGAAAAACCATGTGGTGGTGCTGGGCTGGACAGCCCAGACCCCGCCGCTGGTGGCCGAGTTGTTTGGTTCATCCGGCCGGATGCAGCGCTTTCTGGAAAAGCACGATACCCAGAAACTGCGGCTGGTTGTACTGGCGGAAGAAGCCAGTGGCGAACAGCTGCACGAGCTGATCAACGAGCCGGGCGTGGGCCGCCGGGCCCGGGAAGTGATCCTGCGAAGCGGTTCGGCTATTCAGCCCGAAGCCCTGCACCGGGTCGCCTGCCTGGACGCTGCGGCAGTGATTGTGCCCAGCCAGGGCCATGATGCCGGCAGCCTGGTGACCTCCGATATCGAAACCGTCAAAGCCCTGTTGTCTATCGCCGCCCAGGCCCGCCATTTCAGTTCTCCGTTGCCGTTTGTGGTGGCAGAAATCCAGGACATGCGAAAGCTCCCGGTGGTCGAGCGGGCCTATCCCGGCTCGGTCGAGGTGGTGGCCGGTGATGCCACCATTAGCCGCCTGGTGGTGCAGAACGTGCTGAACCCGAACCTGTCCGAGGTTTACAACGAATTGCTGACCGCCGGTGAAGGCAACGAGATCTTTGTGCGGGGTGGCGAAACCGCCGAGGGCCTGACCCTGAGCGAGCTGGCAACGCAGCGGCCCCATGCCGTCGTGCTGGGCTTGTTGCAGCCGGCAGCCAAAGGCTGGCAGGTTAACCTGCTGGCGCCGTCAGACACGGTGATCCGTAACGAAGACCGGGTAGTGCTGATGGCCAGCGACTATGAACACACGGGGCCGGATACCAAGGTGGACCCCCTGGCTGCAGTGGAACGCATCAGCGGCTCTGTGCAGCCGAGCCGCCAGCAGGGGCCTCACCGGGTGCTGGTTCTCGGCTGGAACCGACGGGTGCCGAGCCTGGCGGCGGAGTTTGGCAGCTACGCGGGGCGACAGTTCCAGCTGGACATGGTATCGGCAACCCCGCTGGAAGAGCGTCAGCGTGAGATGTCCCGCTATGGCGTGGACCTTGAACGGATCAATGGCCGCCTGCTGGAAGCCGATTACATGGTGGAAGAAGACCTGCGCAAGCTGGCGCCGGCCAGTTACGACACCGTGATGTTGCTGAGCAGCGACCGGATAGGCTCCGGGGAAGAGGCCGATGCCCGTGCCATGGTGGGTTACCTGCAGCTGGAAGATATTCTGTCGGAATCCACCCGCCGGCCCCAGGTTATTATGGAGCTGAGTGATCCGGACAACCGCCACCTGTTGTATGGCCATCAAAGTGAAATGCTGATCAGCCCGATGATTCTGAGCCACGTCCTGGCCCAGGTGGCTTTACGAAGGGAATTGCGGGTGGTGCTCGACGAGCTGTTCACGGCCGGCGGCGCCGAGATCCAGTTCCGTGATCCCCACGACTACCCGCTGCCGGCCAGCGCGACCTTCCAGTTACTGGAGAAAACAGTCGCGGCCCGGGGCGAGATTGCGCTGGGTGTATTCAGGGCCCGGGCCGATGAGCGGGGGCGCCACCTGGTCATGAACCCGCCCCGTAAACAGTACCTGGACCTGCAAGAGGGAGACCAGTTGCTGGTGATGTGCCAGACCTGAGGCCGGGCCGGTTCAGTCGATGGTATCGAGCAGGGCATCCATGATGTCGTCCATCACCACAAAGCCGCACAGCTCGTTGTCTTTCAGTACCAGCAGTCGCTTGACCCGATACTCGGACATCAGGGTGGCGGCATGCTTCAAGGCGAGGTTTTCGCCCACGCTGATCACCGGCTTGGCGCAGACATCGTAGACATTCAGCAGGTCGATATCGCCATCCTCTGCAATCACCGATTTGAGCACGTTGGTATAGGTGATCAGCCCCCAGGCATCGTGTTCGCTCTGGCGCTCGACCACCAGGGATTTCACGTTGTGGCGCTTCATCAGCGTCAGTGCCTCCCGCAGGGTTGCGAAGGGCGAGATCTTGATGATGTCGGTGACCATCACATCTTTGACCAGTTTCATGAGCGCTCTCCGATCAGATTGAGTCTTTCAGGTGTTGTTCGAATTTTTCCACCTGGGCCATGTCGATGCCACCCAGGTGCTCCAGCGGAACGGTAAAGATCAGGCCCTGGGAGTCTGCGGGGTCCGGCATGATCACCTTCTGCAGGGCTTTGAGAATCTCCAGCGACAGGCCTTTTTCCAGCACCATCAGGAGCACGCTCTGGCTGCCGTCGTAGGTCAGGCCGAAGAACGTCTTCTTGGCGGTGTTGCTGATGCCGCGGCCGGTCATGACGGTAATGCCGCCGGCGCCGAGTTCGCGGGCTGCATCGATGCAGTCCTGTTCCAGGTCTTCAGGGACAATTGCTACCAGTGCAGAGAACTTCATTGGGTTTCCTTCCTGCGTTCAGATCGGTATTGGGACACGATGGCATAGGTCATCACAGTAACGATCGGGAAGATCGAGGCAAAGGCAATCAGGCCAAAACCGTCGATCAGGACATTACGGCCCTCTATGCTGCTGGCCAGTCCAATCCCCAGGGCCGTTACCAGCGGTACCGTGACTTCCGAGGTGGTCACGCCGCCAAGGTCATAGGCCAGTGCCACGATGTATCGGGGGGCGAGCAGGGTGAGCAGAATCACCAGGATATAGCCGCCCATAATGTAATAGTGAATGGAATCTCCGGTGATGATCCGGTGCACACCAATGGTGATGCCAACGGCCACCCCCACAGCTACCAACAGGCGAATGGCATTGCCGTTGAGGGCACCCGCGGCGGCTTCTTCCGCCTGCTTGCCGATGGCGATCAGTGCCGGTTCTGCCATGGTTGTGGCAAACCCGATCATCAGGGCGAAAAGGTACACGGGCGCATAGCTGTCCATGGCCATCAGTTGCTCGGCCATGCTGGTGCCGATGGGGAACAGGCCCAGTTTCAAACCGACAACAAAGGCATACAGGCCGAGGATCACCAGCGCAAAGCCGAAGGCAATCTTTTTCGGATTGCTCAGCTTCCGGCGTAACACCAGGTACTGGAAGAACAGAACGGTGATGATGATCGGCAGCACATCCCTCAACATACCGGCCAGGTCGAGCAGGGCCGCAATTATGCCGGACTTCGCCGGGGCTTCTGTAACCTGTGCTGTGATGGCCTCCATGGCTGCGGCCCCGGTGCCGCCGGAGTAAACCACCATGCCGTACACCTGTACGGTGATCATGGGCACCATGACGGACAGCGCCACCAGGCCAAAGCCGTCAATCAACGGGTTCCGGCCCCGGATCGAGGCCGCCAGGCCAATGCCAAGCGCGGCAATCAGGGGCACCGTCACCACATTGGTTGTCACCCCGCCGGAGTCATAGGCCAGTCCGACAATTTCCTCCGGCGCAAACCAGGTAACAATCACCACGATGACGTAGCCGGTGATCATGAACCAGTGCAGCGGGTAGCCGAAAATGGTGCGGAAAACCCCCAGGGCAACGACGAAACCGACAGAGACAGCCACCAGTATCCTCAGGGTGAGGCCGTCAATTCGCCCCTCACTGATGGTCTGGGCCTGCTCTGCCACTGCAATCAGCGCGGGCTCGGCAATAACCGCTGAAAACCCCATGGCAAAGCCGAACGATAGCAGTATGGCCAGGGAGCCCTTGCGGGCGAACTGGTTCGACAGGCTTTTGCCCACCGGGAAAATGCTCAGCTCCAGTCCCTGTAAGAACAATGCCACGCCCACGGCAACAATTAACAGGCCGATGGCCATGCTGCCGAGGTCATCCGGCACCTGCTGCAGAATAACCAGCTGGAAGAAACCGACCACCACGACGATGGGTGACAGATTTTTCAGGGCGTGTAACAACGAATGCAAAAATGACCGGATATAAAACACGGAGAGCCCTTGTAGGTGCCAGGTGGACGCTGTGGCTGATCCAGGTCAGTCCGGTTAATCCTAGCATGGGATATGCTGGGGGCAATCAAAGAGTTCAGCCCGCGTGCAGGGGGTATTTTTCAGGCATTTAGACCTGCTGATGGGTATTCACAGAAAAAATGCCGAAAATACACCATATAAATTTCAATTATAAATTCGAAAGCACTAAAGTTACGCCCAACGTCACCACCTGCCGGGTTTGTCAGACAGGTGGTTGGCCTCGGAAGCTGCAGGCAGCAGCGTTCCGAACCTTTTGAACACAAACGTAGAAAGGATAGAGACCATGCCTTACGCACAAGACGTCGACCAAATCGCTTCCATCCTGAAGCAGAACCCGACCTGGAACGCCATCAACCCGAAGCACGCTGCCCGCATGCGCGCCCAGAACAAATTCAAGACTGGTCTGGACATCGCCAAGTACACCGCCAAGATCATGCGTGAAGACATGGCTGCGTACGATGCTGACTCTTCCCAGTACACCCAGTCCCTGGGTTGCTGGCACGGTTTCATCGGCCAGCAGAAGATGATCTCCATCAAGAAGCACTTTGGTACCACCAAGCGTCGTTACCTGTACCTGTCTGGCTGGATGGTTGCTGCCCTGCGCTCCGAGTTCGGTCCGCTGCCTGACCAGTCCATGCACGAGAAGACTGCTGTTTCCGGCCTGATCGAAGAGCTGTACACCTTCCTGCGCCAGGCTGACGCATGGGAACTGAACCACCTGTTCCGCGCCCTGGACGAAGCTGAAGAAGCTGGCGACAGCGCCAAGGCTGCTGAGCTGATCAAGCAGATCGACAACCACGAAACCCACGTTGTGCCGATCATTGCCGACATCGACGCTGGTTTCGGTAACGCCGAAGCGACCTACCTGCTGGCCAAGCAGATGATCGAAGCCGGTGCTTGCTGTATCCAGATCGAGAACCAGGTATCTGACGAGAAGCAGTGTGGCCACCAGGACGGTAAAGTAACTGTTCCGCACGCCGACTTCCTGTCCAAGATCAACGCGGTTCGCCTGGCGTTCCTGGAGCTGGGTGTAGACGACGGTGTTATCGTTGCCCGTACTGACTCCCTGGGTGCTGGCCTGACCAAGCAGATCGCTGTAACCAACGAGCCGGGTGACCTGGGCGACCAGTACAACAGCTTCCTGGACGGTGAGTACATCGACGACGCTTCCCAGATCGAGAACGGCGACGTTGTGATCAAGTCCAACGGCAAGCTGCTGAAGCCGAAGCGCCTGGCCTCTGGCCTGTTCCAGTTCAAAGCTGGCTCTGGCGAAGACCGTGTTGTTCTGGACTGTATCACCAGCCTGCAGAACGGCGCAGACATGCTGTGGATCGAAACCGAGAAGCCGCACGTTGGCCAGATCGCTGCCATGGTTAACCGCATCAAGGAAGTGGTACCCGACGCCAAGCTGGTTTACAACAACAGCCCGTCCTTCAACTGGACTCTGAACTTCCGTCAGCAGGTATTCGACGCATGGAAGGAAGAAGGCAAGGACGTATCTGCCTACGACCGTGCCAAGCTGATGAGCGCCGAGTACGACAACACCGAGCTGGGTCAGCTGGCTGACGAGTGGTGCCGTAACTTCCAGCGTGATGCGTCCCGTGAAGCAGGTGTATTCCACCACCTGATCACTCTGCCGACGTACCACACTGCGGCTCTGTCTACCGACAACCTGGCCAAGGGCTACTTCGGTGACGAAGGCATGCTGGCCTACGTTGCTGGTGTACAGCGTCAGGAAATCCGTCAGGGCATCGCTACTGTGAAGCACCAGGACATGGCCGGTTCCAACATCGGTGATGACCACAAAGAGTTCTTCGCTGGTGAAGCGGCTCTGAAGGCCGGTGGTAAAGACAACACCATGAACCAGTTCGGTTAATCGACCGGTCCATGATGTTCCGGTGAGGGCGCAGCCCTCACCGACCACAGAAAACCCCGCATGGCTTGCGCCCTGCGGGGTTTTTGTTTTTTGACACCGGCGTTTCGGGCTATGTGACTGATTTCTGGTGCCAAGAGACTTTCTGCAGTGGTACAGAGGCGACAGGCTGTTTCAGCACTGCAACAGGTTGGAGGTCGGCTGGAAATCCGGGGATTGTACTGAGTGTCGAAAGTGGCTTTTTATTCAGTATGTTATGGGACTTGACCTGGAGTTGGCACGGTAATCGCTCTTACCGTTGTACGGATCTGGACCTTGGCTTACCCGACTACCTGAGGGACTGGGGCGGATCCCGTTAAGCCAATCCCATCAAAAGGACATGACATCATGAAAACTAAAAAAACTCTGCTGGCAGCTGCTATCGCTCTGGGCCTGGGCCTTTCCGCAGGCGCATACGCCGATCTGGGTGGTGACGGCAGCCCGAACGTGAATGCTGATGAGGGATCCGGAAATACCAATTCCGGTAACGACAACTCAACCACCAATACAACCACTGACAACACCGACAGTTCAGACAACAGCAGCAGTCTGAATGATGCCTTCAAGATTTCCGACACGGGTAACAACATGTCGGACAACTCGGATAACTCCGATAACAGCGACAATTCCGATAACAGCGACAATAGCGACAACAGCTCCAGTGTTGCTGACTCGTTCAAGATTGCCGATACCGGCAACAACATGTCGGATAATTCCGATAACAGTGATAACTCCGATAATTCGGACAACTCGGATAACTCCGACAACAGTTCCAGTGTCTCCGATTCGTTCAAGATCGCGGACACCGGCAACAATATGTCAGACAACTCCGATAACTCCGATAACTCCGATAATTCAGACAATTCTGATAACTCAGATAACTCTGACAACTCGGACAACTCCGATAGTTCCGACAACAGCACCAGCGTGAATGATTCGTTCAAGATCGCCAGTGACAGTTCGGACAACTCCACCACCAACACTGACTCCAACAACAGCGACAGCAGTGACAACTCTGACAACAGCACCACTACGCTGAACCTGTCGATGGAAGTGTTCATGAACGACGCCGAGCTGAGTGGTTCGGTCACCGGCAGCAACGTCACCTATGGCGATGCCAATGGTGGTGGCTCCTACGTTGACACCCGGACCTCCAACGAGATCTCCGGTGGATCTGCCAACTTCACCGGTGTGGGCGCCATTGCCCAGAACGCCGGCGTTGGCAGTGTGACCCAGGCCAACGTGAGCGTGATGTCCAACCTGAGCGCAGGTGGCACAAACTGAGGCAAAGCAGGGCTGCCTTTTCCGGGCAGCCCTGGCTTGTCGGGAGATGTGTCATGGCCAGAATCATGAACAGAATGCTGATAACTGTGCTGGCGGGATTGCCGGCCCTGGCCGTCGCCCAGGACTGGGCAGGCTTCGAGCCCATGGACGCCGGGCAACTGGAAGAGGCCAGTGGCCGACAGGGCATTCCCGTCCAGTGGCAACTGAATGACACCGAGCAGAATGCCATGGTTAGCGACAACGTATTGTCGGGAAATATTCTGACAGGTGATAACCGGATTTCTGACCAGGCGTTCCAGAACATGAGCGGTGTGGCCACGGTTATCCAGAACACCGGTAACCAGGTGGTGATCCAGGACAGCACCCAGATCAACATTCTTCTTAACCAGTAATCCGGAGGTGGGCTATGGCGATTCAGGCAAAGGTGCTGGCTGGTGCCTTGGGCTGTGCGCTCTGGTCCACCATTTTTGCCGGTACGATTCTGGTACCGGGAACCGGTGGTGATATTCCCGTATCGGTCAGCAGTTTTCAGGACTGGCGTTTTACGGACGTGATGCGGCAACAATATGATTTCAGTTGTGGCTCGGCGGCATTGGCATCTTTACTGTCGTTCCACTACGACCGCCCGGTTACCGAGCAGGAAGTATTTGCCAATATGCTGGCCCTGGCGGATCAGGACAAGGTGCGCCAGCAAGGCTTCTCGATGCTGGATATGAAGCGTTACCTGGAGGCTGAGGGTTATCAGGCGGATGGGTTCAGAATGCCGCTGGCGGGTATCCGCGACCAGGTGCGGGTTCCGGTGATTGCGTTGGTAACCCTGGGTGGCTACCGGCATTTCGTGGTGATCAAGGGCATCAGTGATACAGAGGTGTTGGTGGGCGATCCGGCCCGGGGCCTGAAAGCCTACAGCGTGGCGGAGTTCGAACAACACTGGGATGGCTCGGCGTTTGTAATCCGCAGCCACCTGGATCAGGGGCGGGCGGGCTTCCTGGCAAAAAATGACTGGCCGGGGCTGGCCCGGGCGCCGTTGTTCAAGGGGCTGGGAAGCCCGGCTTTGGGTCATACCCTGCCGTACTGGCCCAGTACACAGGATTGGTGAGGCTATGAAACGCAAAGCGTGCTTTCTGGTTGCCTTCTTGATACTTGCCGGCACAGCAGGGGCGGAGCTGAAGCTGCCCGTGCAAGCCCTGCCGGATTCCGAGCTGGCGATGCTGCGTGGCGGTTTCGTGCTGGATGGCCTGGAGATTGCTATCGGCCTGGAACAGCTGGTGGCTGTGAACGGTGAAACCCTGGTGGTGAACCGGCTGAATATTCCGGACCTGAACCAGGCCATGAACAGCGACCGGTTAACCCAACAGATGCAACAGATGGAAACCGTTATGAACGTTCAGGCCACGGGTGCTGCCGGGATGTCGCTGACTTCGGCCCCGGTGGGTAATGGCGGCTGGATGACGGTGCTGCAGAACAGCCTGGACAGCACCACCATCCAGCACATCCGCACCCTCAATATCGAGCTGAACAATCTGGGCGGGGCTTACCGGTTTCCGAGGGATTCCGGCTTGCCCCTGTTGCCCTGAGGCTGTCTTACAGGTTGATCGGCAGTTTCAGGGTGATTTCACTGTTCGGCGCGCTGTCTGTTACCCCCACCGCGACGGTCAGGCTCAGGGTTGTGGAGTCTGATACCCGGTGGGACAGTCCGAAGGCCAGTGAGCCCACCTGGATGCGGTCAAAGTTGGCGGCAAACAGGTCGTTGCCGAACTCCAGGGTGGTCTTGCGGATCACTGAGTGGTCATAGCCCAGGCTGAACGAGGTGCGTTCGTTGAACGCGAAGCCCATGCCGAAACCGAAGCGCACCACATCGCCGGGGTCGACCGTGCCGCCGTTCTCGAAGCCCTGGTCTTCCTCGATGGTCCACACGTAGCTCAGATTGCCGAACAGCACGGCAGGGTCTGACGGGTAGATGAAGGATATTCCGGGTTCTACGGACCAGAAGCCGGAGCCGGTTGGGCGCTCAGCCAGTTCGAAACCAATCGGGTTGCCTTTGTTGTCGGTGAGGACTTTCTGCTCGACATCATAAGGGCCGTCCCCGGTCGGGGCCTTGGCCCGGAAGGTGCCGATCAGGTAGGGCCAGCCATCCAGGCCATCGTTCAGCTGGTAACGCAGGGAAAGCTCGACATCTCCAAGTCCGTCACCGGAGGATTCCCGGACAAAATCGACCGGAGTCCCGTCGAAAACCTCCCGCTCCCGCAAGTCTTCGTTGATGCTCAGGTATGGCACCCGAAAACCGGCCTCAAACCGGCTGGTAAAACCGTACTTCAGGGAGACTGCACCCACGAAGATATCCCGCTGCACTTCCGAGATGTTGATCAGCCCGATCAACAAGGCAGGAATCACGGTATAGCCCTCAATGGCGACCCGGGTCGCGTTGCTGTGGGCGTGGGAAAATGACGGCTCGATGGTAAACCGCCCCGGCCGGGTGACAATGCCCCGGTCTGCGGTGATTGAGGCAATATCCGTGGCCGCATCCTGGGCCCGGGCATCCGCCTCGGCTTTAACGGTTGTTCCAACCGGTTGCTGCGGGCTGGTTCGGCTGCTGATTCCACCGGAGGTAAATTCCGGCGTTGGTGGTTCTGCGTGAGCAAGGGGTATCAGTGCGGCGGCGAGTGCCAGAGCGGACAGTTTTGTGTTCATGATCCTTCTCCGTTACCCCGGTCAGGGTTTTGGTGGGAGCTGTGGTTGGACAGATGCTGAAGTTGGTGTTTCTCCAGCAACCGGTACAGGGACACCCGTGAAATCTTCAGCAGCCGGGCGGCCGCCGAGATGTTCTGGTGCGTCAGGGAAAGACTGGTGCTGATGGCTTCCTGGTCGGCCTTGGCGCGGTAGGCCTCCAGCGAGAGCCGGTCGGGATGGCTGGTCAGCGGTGCGCCCAGCAGGCCCAGGTCTTCGGGCTCCAAACGCAGGCTCCTTGCCAGCAACATCGCCTGGCTAAGGCGGTTCTGAAGTTCTCGCAGGTTTCCAGGCCAGCTGTGCCGAGCCATGGCAATCAGCGTGGCATTGCCGATCCGGTAGTTTTTCCCGCCCCCGGTTTCCAGTATTCGGTCCACCAGGTAGGGCAGGTCTTCCAGCCGTTGCCGTAAAGGTGGCAGGGTGACGGTCAGGTTGCCCAGCCGGTAGAACACGTCTTCCCGGAACTGGTGTTGCCGGACCAGCTGGTCAAGCGGCGTATTGCAGATGGCAATAACCCGTGTGTCAACGGTGATCACCCGGTTAGAACCTACGGGTTCAATCTGGCCTTCCTGGAGAAAACGGAGAATGGCGGACTGCTGTTCCGGGGTCAGTTCGTCGGCACCGGCCAGTACCAGGGTGCCACCATCGGCGGCTTCAATCCGGCCTTTGCGGGCCTTTAGGGCGTGGGTGAAAGCGCCACGCTCATGGCCGAACAGTTCACTCTGGGTCAGCGACGGCGGGAGTGCCGCGCAGTTAACCTTGACCAGCGGCTGGTGCTGGCGGTCTGAATGCCGGTGAACAAATTCCGCTGCGGCTTCTTTGCCGGTTCCGCTTTCGCCGTAGATCAGCACCGGCTCACCGGTGGCGGCAAACCGGCGCAGCAGGCTTCGTGTGCGCCGGATGGTTTCAGACGGGCCTTCCAGCACAACGTCCTGGTAGCCGAGGTGTCCGGCGCTGTTGTCGGCCTGGTTCAGCCGGCTCATACCCCACATATGGCCCAGGCTGTTGTTCAGGCGCGGCCAGTCGGCGGGCAGGGTGTGGTAGTCCTGGCAATAATCCCTGATCAGCCGCTGTATCTCGGGTTGCTCCTTCTGGGAGGGCTGAACCAGCGCCAGCCAGCAGCGTACCGGCAACAGCTCCAGCCAGTGCCGCACACCCTCTGCCTGTTCCGGTGACAGCCCGGCCAGGTTACATACGCCGACAGGCTTGCCAACCCACCCGGGGTGCAGGGCAACCGGCGGGCTGGCGGCGTTCACAAAGGTGGCCTGCCAGTGTTTTTCGACAGGCAGGCCGGTTGTATCCTGACGGGAATCCGCTGACAGCCAGACAAGCGGTCGCTTCTGCTCCATGGTCTTTGCTCCGGCAAAGTGGCTGAACAATCGACGGCTTTTATGATCAGGGGATCTTTCGGGTACTGCTGCGGGAACTGCTATAGTCGTCCACGGCCCTGTGGCCTGCCCGGGTTCAGGGCGGCTGAATCCTCGAGCAGGTTACAAGCAGTTTTCGAACCAGTTCTGGAACCTTCCCGTGTTTCAGAGGCTTGCCGGTATGGCCCCTTAACCTGCCCGTCCGGTTTGTAAATATTGTCGACACGGACATCGAAGTGGAGCAGTGATTTGATGTTGTCTGACCAATGGATTGTGTTTCTGGTGCTCGGCATCACCCTCGGGCTGTTTGTCTGGAACCGGCTGCGCTTTGATGTGGTGTCCATGCTGGCCTTGCTGGCAGTGGCTATGGCCGGGCTCGTGCCGTCTGACCAGTTGTTCGCAGGCTTCGGCCACCCGGCGGTGATTACCGTGGCGGCGGTGCTGGTCATCAGTCAGGGGCTGGTCAATGGCGGGGTGGTCGATGCCGTGGCACGGCTGCTCGGCAAGGTAGGCCGTAACGCCGTGTTGCAGGTGATTACCCTGACGTTGGTTGTGGCCCTGTGCTCTGCGTTTATCAACAACGTAGGGGCCCTTGCGCTCTTGATGCCGGTGGCTATCTGGATGTCCCGTAAATCCGGCCGGTCGCCCTCCTTGCTGCTTATGCCCCTGGCGTTCGGCTCACTGCTGGGTGGCACCATCACCCTGATCGGTACACCGCCGAACATCATCATTGCCAGCTACCGGGAGGCAGGTTCGTTCGGCCTGGTGGATTTCGCCCCGGTGGGCCTGGCCATCACTGTGGCCGGTATCCTGTTTATCGGGCTGATAGGCTGGCGCCTGACGCCGAAGCGGGACGATCCTGCTGCCGGCGACAAGCTGTTCAGTGTGGGGGACTACGTGACCGAACTGCGGGTGCCTGAGGGTTCCGACTATGCCGGTAGTACCTTGCACAACCTGCTGACAGCCGGAGAGGGCGACAAGAGTGTGGTGGTGCTGGCCCTGATCCGGGGTGACAAAACCTCTCCGGCACCGTCCACCTACAGCGTGTTGCGGGAAGGGGATCTGCTGCTGGTTGAGGCGGATACGGAAAGCCTGCAGGAGTTTGTGGATTTCACCGGGCTCGCCCTCGCCAATGTGGTCGGGGAAGAGGAAAGCGACGATTCGGACGAACAGGCTGGGGAAGACCCTCGCAAGGCGAGACCTGCCGGCGAGTCCGCGGAAACGCAGATTGCTACCGGTGACGTTCGCCTGACCGAGGCCATTATCACGCCTTCGTCGCAGCTGGTGGGCCGCACCACTAACCGGCTGAACCTGCGGGAGCGGTACGGTTTGAACGTGGTGGCGGTTGCCCGGCAGGGGCATCGCCTGAAAAAGCGCCTGGCCGATATCCGTTTTCGTTCCGGCGACATCCTGCTGGTTCAGGGCTACCAAGACACCCTGATGGGCACCCTGCAGCAGCTGGGTTGCCTGCCACTGGCGGAAAGGGAGTTGAGTCTGGGGCGGCAGAGCAATCTCTGGCTGGCTGGCGGGCTGTTCCTGGCAGCGATTGCCGTCATCCTGTCCGGCTGGCTGACACCACCGGTGGCCCTGGTGGCCTGTGCCGTGGCCATGGTGCTTACCCGCTTGCTGGACACCTCAGAAGCCTACCGGGCCATCGACTGGTCGGTGATTGTGTTGCTGGCGGCAATGATCCCGGTGGGGCAGGCCCTGGAAAGCACCGGAGGTGCCGCGCTCATTGCCGGCCAGATCCTGGATGTGGCCGCCGGGCAGGCACCCTGGGTGGCACTCACGATTATCCTGGTGGGTTCCATGCTGCTGTCTAACGTGGTTAACAATGCGGCGGCAGCGGTGTTGGTGGCGCCCATTGCCCTCGGTATCTCGGCCCAGCTTGGTTTGTCGCCGGATGCTGCCCTGATGGCGGTTGCGGTGGGTACTTCCTGTGCCTTCCTGACGCCTATCGGGCATCAGTCCAATGCCCTGGTCATGGAGCCGGGTGGTTACCGTTTCGGGGATTACTGGCGGCTGGGTTTGCCACTCTCTGCGGTGGTGACGGCCACCGCAGTGCCGATGATTCTGTGGGTATGGAACTGATCAGTCCTGTAACAGGCCTTTGAAAAAGCTATCGACCAGCACCGGAGCGATTTCGGCCAGGCGCCAGCGTTCCGGTGTCGCCAGCCAGTCAAAGAACAGGCCCAGCATCTGGGTGTGGAGCAGGTAGGCCGCCTGCTCCGGGGTGAGGCCCGGGCGCAGTTGTTTGCGGATTTCCGGGATACTGAAAATGCTGCTGACAAAGGCCAGGCCTTCATCCGCCAGTTCCCGGTGCTTGTTCAGGGCCTGGTCGGATTCATTCCGGTGGAACAGAATGTAATACACCCGGAAGTACCGGGCATCTTCCGCCAGTTTGCGCAGGGCCACGACACACAGTTCTTTCAGGTTCTCCACGCTGTGCCCGCCCCGGCTGGCGTCGTCTATCATTTCACCCAGTGGTGCCCGTACCCGCTCGAGCATGGCATGAAGGATGTCCTGCTTGTTACGGAAGTGCCAGTAAACGGCGCCCCGGGTAACGCCGGCTGCCCGGGCGATTTCTTCCAGTGAGGCGCGGGCTACGCCCTTGTCCATGAACACCTGCTCGGCGCAGTCCATGATGGCTTCCCGGGTGGCTTCCGCTTCTGCTTTTGTTTTTCGTGCCATGGTTCTCGTGTGGTGGTCTGTGTGTTTGGCAAAGGAGTATAAACGAGAACAGTTTACATACATACACGAATGAATGTATGTTATCGCGCTCTTAATTTTTCCGATCCGGTGTTCAGGAGAACGCACATGCCCTTCGAAAGCTCTCATCGACCGTTGGCCCGTAACGGGCTGATCCTTGCAGGTTTGTCTGCCCTGTTAGTGCTGGCGGGCTGCAGTAACGACGATCAGGCAGCACAGCAGGGTGGGGGCGGCATGCCACCGGCAGCCGTGGTGGTGGAAACCGCTGAACTGACTGACGCCAGTGTTCGCCAGGACTACGCTGGCCGTGCCCGTGGTGCCCGGGAAGTGGAAGTGCGCGCCCGGATCAGCGGTATTCTGGAGCAGCGCCTGTACGACGAAGGGCAGATGGTGAGTGAGGGCGATGCCCTGTTCCGGATTGATCGCAAGCCGGCCGAGGCGGCGCTTCAGCGTGCCCGAGCCCAGCGCCAGGTAGCGGAAGCCAACCTGCGCCAGGCCGAGCGGGAGTGGAACCGGATTTCCTCGCTTTACGAGCGCAATGCGGTTAGCGAGCGCGACCGTGACTCGGCGCAGTCTGCCCTGGAGCTGGCCCAGGCCAATATGGCCGTGGCGAATGCCGGCATGACCCAGGCCGAGCTGGACGTGGGCTATACCGAGGTGACCGCACCGATCAGCGGGGTTACCAGCCTGGAAGACTTCCCGGAAGGCAGCTTGATTGATACCGGCACCCTGCTGACCACCATCGTGCAGCTGGACCCGATTCATGTGCGCTTCGCGCTGCCGGAAAACGACGCCACCATTCGCCGGGTTGCCCGTGAAGGCATGGCCAGTGCCGGCGAAGAGCAGAACGTGAACGCCCGCCTGGTGCTGGCGGACGGCAGCGAATACCCGCTGGATGGCCGCATCGACTTCACCGCCTCGACCCTCGACCCGCGCACCGGTTCGGTGTCGGCCCGGGCCGTGTTCCCGAACCCGGAGCAGATGGTTGTGCCTGGCCAGTTTGTCCGGGTAAGGGTGGAGTTGCAGTCGTTTGACGACATCATCACCGTGCCGGAAAAAGCGGTCGCCCAGGGCCCGCAAGGCCCGGTGGTGTATGTGGTGGACGACGAAGGCAAGGCCCGCGCAAAGGCGGTTGAACTTGGCCCGGTATCCCAGGGCCGGCAGATTCTGCTTGAAGGACTGGAAGCCGGTGACCGCTTTATTGTCAGTGGGCTGACCAACCTCCGTGACGGCGCACCGGTGAATGTGACCAATGCCGAAGACGGGGAGGGTACTGACTGATGCTACGCACCTTCATAGACCGCCCGATTTTCGCGACGGTCGTCTCCATTATTATTACCCTGGGTGGTGCCCTGGCACTGCTTGGCCTGCCGGTGGAACAGTACCCCAACGTGGTGCCACCCCAGGTGGTGGTCGATGGCCGCTTCCCCGGCGCCAGTGCCGATGTTATCGCCGATTCCGTGGTGGCCCCACTGGAGCAGGAGATCAACGGCGTAGACGACATGATCTACCTGGAATCCAGCGCCACCGACTCCGGCAGCTTCCGGGTAACCGTGTCGTTTGAAATCGGCACCGATCCGGACCAGGCCACCATCAACGTCAACAACCGGGTGCAGCAGGCATTGGCACGGCTGCCCCAGTCGGTGCGGGACCAGGGCCTGAAGGTGGAAGCCCGCTCTACCTCCATCCTGCAGGTGATTACCCTGTCGTCTCCGGACAACTCCATGGATGTGGTGGAAATCTCCAACTATGCCCTGCTCAACGTGCTGGACGAGCTGGTGCGCCTGCCGGGTATTGGTGATGCCTCATTGTTCGGTGCCCAGGACTATTCCATGCGAATCTGGCTGCGGCCCGACAAGCTGGCCCAGTACGAACTGACCCCCGGTGATGTGGCCAACTCCCTGCGGGGCCAGAACGCCCAGTTTGCCGCCGGCCGTATCGGTGCCGAACCGGCCCCGGAAGGCCAGGCCTTCACCTTCAGTGTGTCTGCGCCCGGCCGGCTGGCCAGCCCGGAAGAATTCGGCGAAGTGATCCTGCGCAGTGACGAGCAGGGTGCCTCCCTGCGCCTGAAGGATGTTGCCCGCATTGAGCTGGGAGCCCAGAACTACGACTTTGCTGCGGTCTACAACGGTGGCGCTACCGTACCTATGGGGGTTTACCTGCAGCCCGGTGCCAACGCCCTGGATGCCGCCGAGGCGGTCGACGAAGCGATGAAGGAAATCGCTGGCCGTTTCCCGGCGGGGCTGGAATACAACGTTCCATACGACACCACCCGCTTTATCGACATTTCCATCCAGGAAGTGATCAATACCTTCATTGTGGCGGTGTTGCTGGTGGTACTGGTCACCTTCCTGTTCCTGCAGCATATCAACGCGACCCTGATCCCGCTGATTGCGATTCCGGTCTCGCTTGTCGGAACCTTTGCGGGCATGCAGGCGCTGGGCTTCTCGGTCAACCTGCTGACCCTGTTCGGGTTGATACTGGCCATCGGGGTGGTGGTGGATAACGCCATCATCATCATGGAAAACGCCGAGCGCCTGATGAAGGAAGAGGGCATGTCGGCCTACAACGCCGCCGTGGCTACCATCGGCCAGGTTTCCGGGGCGGTGGTGTCGTCTACCCTGGTGCTGGTGGCGGTCTTCGCGCCGGTGGCCTTCCTGGGTGGCCTGAGTGGCGAGCTGTACCGGCAGTTTGCGATAACGATTGCGGTGTCGGTGGTGATCTCGGGTATCGTGGCGCTGACCCTGACTCCGGCCATGTGTGCCCTGTTACTGGGCCATGAGGGCAAGCAGCTGACGGTGTTCCGCTGGTTTGATGCCGGCTTCGACAAGCTCACCGCCGGCTTCTCTGCCGTGGTGGACTGGCTGCTGCGGCACGCGGTTGTCGGCGTACTGCTGTTTGCCGCCATGTTGGGCGGTACGGTCTTCCTGATGAAGGCGATGCCCTCCGGGCTGGTGCCCCAGGAAGACCAGGGCTTTGTGCTGACCGCCTATTCACTGCCGCCCACCTCTTCCCTGAGCCGGACCGAGCAGACCCGGGACGAGCTGGTGCAGAAGATGGTAGCCATGCCGGAAGTGAAAGACGTGGTGGCCTTTGCCGGTTTTGACATCATCTCCAGCGCCCTGCGCACCAACAGCGGTGTGGCGTTTGTGACCCTGGAAGACTGGGCGGAACGGGAAGGCGAAGGCCAGGCGGCGGCTGACATCGCCAAGAAGGTGATGGGCATTGGCTTCGGCATGCCGGAAGCCTTCGTGATTGCCTTCACCCCGCCACCCATTCAGGGCTTGTCTACCACCGGTGGTGTGGAAGGTTACATCCAGGCCCGTGGCGGCCGCACCCCGGCTGAAATCAAGGCCATGGCCGACGGCTTCACCCAGGCCGCCAATGCCCGGCCGGAGCTGACCAACGTGCGGGTCACCCTGGACACGGGTATTCCGAAGTACCGAGCCAACGTCGACCGGGAAAAAGCCCAGGCCGCCGGCGTGCCCATCGACCAGATCTTCACCACCATGCAGAGCACCTTCGGTGGCCTGTACGTGAACGACTTCACCCTGCAGGGCCGCAACTGGCAGGTTAACCTGCAGTCCGAAGGTGAGTTCCGGAGCCACCCGGATGATCTGCGCAAGGTGTTCGTGCGCTCCAACTATGGCGAGATGATTCCGCTGAGTTCGCTGGTGGAGTTGGAACGCACCAGTGGCCCGGATATCCTCAACCGGTTCAACGTGTACCCGGCGGCCAAGTTGCTGGCAGACCCGACCCCGGGCCACACCACCGGTGAAGCGCTGACGGCATTGCAGGAAGTGGCGGCGGAGCAATTTGACCGCAACACCCTGCTGGGCTGGACCGGCGAAGCCTATCAGCTGCAGGACTCCGCCGATTCCGGCACCCTGGCCTTCGGCATGGGCCTGTTGCTGGTATTCCTGATCCTGGCGGCCCAGTACGAGCGCTGGGGCCTGCCGGTGGCGGTGGCCACCGCTGTTCCCTTTGGTGTGTTCGGGGCAGCCCTGGCGTCGTTGTGGCGCGGTTTCCCGAACGATATCTACTTCCAGGTGGGCCTGCTGGTATTGATTGGCCTGGCGGCCAAGAACGCGATCCTGATCGTGGAGTTCGCGGCCCAGAACCGCAAAGCCGGCATGAGTTCGTTTGAGGCAGCCAGCGCGGCAGCCCGTCAGCGTTTCCGGGCGATCATGATGACGGCGCTGACGTTCATCGTGGGCTCCCTGCCGCTGGCGTTCAGTTCCGGTGCGGGTGCGGTTTCCCGCCAGGAAATCGGCACCGTGGTGGTCGGCGGTATGCTGGCGGCCAGTACCCTGGCGCTGTTCTTCGTGCCCTTGTTCTACAAGCTCATCGAAGATCTGGCCGATTGGCGGCGTAAGCGCAAAGCTGCCTGATCGCCGCGATAGCCTGCTGATTGCCGCCTGTGAGTGAGCTGAATCGGCGCTGGCTATCGTAGTTATAATCTGAAAACCGCCGTCGGTGACTACCGGCGGCGGTTTTTTGTTTGGTACTCTCGTTTATTCATGGCGTATGAAGAGCGAGTTCGGAGAGGCTTTCCAAAAATTTGTGGAGCCAGGGATGGCGGAACAGAAGCGACACATGGATGTGCCGCCAGGAGCGGTTTTTGGAAAGCCTCTCCGAACTTGCTCCTGCACCGAGGTTTCAGGCTAGGGGATATTAGGTCTAAACATGAACAAGAAAGCGCTTCTGGCTGAACTTGAGCTGGCTCGCAGCCGGACAGAACAGCTGATTGTTACTTTGGCCGAAGAGAAACTGGATGTTCCGTATCACCCGGGCGTGAATCCACCGCTCTGGGAAATGGGCCACTCAGCGTTCTTCTACGAGGTCTTTGTCTTCAACCTGCTGGACGGTACGCCCAGCTACGATCCTTCCATGGATGACCTGTGGGACTCTTTCCATGTTGATCACAAGGATCGTTGGAGTCGGGACCTGTTTCCGGGCCGGGAAGAAACTCTCAGGTATTTCAACATCATCTACGACCGGGTTGCCGAACGCATCAAGGGTCGGGAGCTGACCGATAAAGAGCTGTATCTCTACCGATACGCTATTTACCACCAGAACATGCACATCGAGTCGCTGATCTGGTGCCGGCAGACGGTGGGTTATCCGGCGCCGGTGGATTACAAGGGCGACCGGCCGGCTCCGGGCGAGCCGGTGAGCGGTGATGCGCAGATTCCGGCCGGGCGTTGGGTGATCGGGATGCCGGGTGAGTCTGAACAGTATGCGACCGAGGACTTTGCGTTTGATGCCGAAAAACCACGTTTTGAGGTGGAGCTGCCGGCGTTTGCGATCAGTCGTACCCTGGTGAGTAACCGGGAGTTTCAGGCGTTTGTTGAGGACGATGGCTATAAGCGCCCTGAGCTTTGGTCGTTCGGGGGCCGGAAGTGGCTGGAGACTGAAGTGGATGTGGCGCTGGTGCACGGGGTTGCGGAGCCCCGGATGGCGGTGCCACGGCATCCGCTGTATTGGCGCTGGCATGAGGGGCACTGGCAGGAGCGGGTGTTTGACCAGTGGCTGCCGCTGGAGCCAGATGCGCCGGTCACTCATGTGACGTATTGGGAGGCGGAGGCGTTCTGCACATGGGCCGGGCGGCGGTTGCCGACGGAGTATGAGTGGGAGGTGGCGGCGCTGGGTAACAAGCCCGGTGAGCCTTTCCGTCGGTATCCCTGGGGCAATGACGTGCCAGATGCCTCGCGGGCGGATATGGACGGCCGGTCCATGGCGCGTAATCCTGTGTCGGATTATCCGTCAGGGGACAGTCCGTTCGGCTGCCGGCAGATGATTGGCTCGGTCTGGGAGTGGACCAGCAACGAGTTTCTGCCTTATGACGGCTTCAAGGTGGATATGTATCCATTCATGTCGAGCCTGCAGTTTGCCACTCACAAGGTGACCAAGGGGGGTAGCTGTGCCACGTCATCCAACCTGGTTCGTGGCACTTACCGGCAGGCGTACCTGCCGTTCCGCGGTGATGTTTATACCGGGTTCCGCACCTGCGCGGTCTGAAGCCCTGATTTGTCCATGAGGTGGCTGGCGAGGGCTACGCCGGTCTCGCTCATGGTGAGGTAGGCTTCGTCTGCGCCGGCGATGCGGATTTTCTCGGCTTCGTCGGCGTACATGGTGTGGGCCACGATATAGCCTTCAAAACCGAGCTTGCGCAGCATCCGGGCGGCGATGAGCTTGCCTTCAATATCATTCATCGCCAGCACCACCGACTGCAGCGCAGGCATATGCAGGCCCTGCCAGAAGGTGTTGTCTTCGGCATCGGCAAAGACTACGTTCCGGCCTTCCTGCTGGTGCTTTTCCATTTTCGCCGGGTCGGAGTCCAGGCCCATGATTTTGGGTTCGTGGGGTTGAAGCCAGTCGTACGTGGCGGTGCCGGTGCGGCCCATACCCATCACCAGTACGCGGGTATCGCCCAGGGAAATCGGCTGTTCGTCCGGGTGTCGTTTCTTGCTCTCGAAGCGGACGATGCGTGGTGCCAGCTTTTCGAACAGGCTGTGGGCAAACCGGTTCAGGGGTGCGGAGATCACGAAGGACAGCGACACGGTAATGGCCAGCGGAATCAGCCATTCAGGCAGGGCGATGCTGGCGACAATCAGGCCGAATTCGCTGTAGTTGGTCAGCGACAGGGAGGTCAGGAAACTGCTGCGGGCACGCAGGCGGAAACCCAGCAGCAGGAAGTAGAACAGTATGCCTTTGAGCGGCAGCAGCAGGGCGGCTACGATGGCAAAGATCAAGGCTTGCTGGTCCGGCAGGCCGCCAATGCCGATCTGCAGGAAGAAACCCACCAGGAAGATTTCCTTCACGCTCCACAGGGACTTGGCCAGTTCCTGGGAGCGGGGGTGGTTGGCCAGCATGGCGCCGAACACCAGGGCGCCCAGTTCCGAACTCAGGCCAACGGCCTCAAACCCCAGGCCGCCAACCACCAGGGCCAGTAGAAGCCCCAGCAGCACCAGCAGTTCGTCGTGACCGCTGGCATCCAGCAGCTTGTAGAGCAGGGGCCGCAGCAGGGGCAGGCCAAAGACAATCAGCGCCCACTCGGAAGGGGTTTTGCCGGCGGCCAGGCTCATCACCACCAGGGCGATCAGGTCCTGCATGATCAATATGCCGATGGCTACCCTACCGTGGAACGCCCGCAGTTCCCGCTTGCTTTCGAGTACTTTGGCCGCCAGCACGGTGCTGGAAAAGGACAGGGCAATGGCCAGCATCAGGGCGGTGGTCCAGTCCAGGTCAAACAGCAGGTACAGGCCGGGGGCAAACACCACGCAGGTGATAGCAAAGTGCAGCAGGCTGCCGCCGATCACTTCCGGGCTGACGATCGAGCGCAGCTTGAGTTTTAGGCCAACGGTAAACAACAGCAGCAGAACACCCAGGTGGGCGATGTGAGCCAACACATCGGTGGGCTCAGCGGTAATGCTGGTGTTGGCGGCCAGGCCGCTGAGCACAAAGCCCGCGGCCAGGTAACCGACGAGTGGCGGCAGGCCGATGCCTTTAACAAGCAGGCCGATAACAAAGGCGAAACTGATCCAGATGGCTTCAGGCATGGCGCGTTCTTTTGACGGGAAAACAGGCCCGAAACCTTACCGTTTTTTTAACCGTAAATGTAGTGGCCGTTGGTGTCAGGGCTGCTGCTCTGCAAGAAACCGCCGGAACAGTTCTGCAGACTGCTCCGGGGCTTCCACCATGGGAGCGTGGCCGATGTCATCCAGAATGGCTTTGCGGGCATTGGGGATGGCGTCAACGAAGACGTCGGCGTTGCGGTAGTCGATCACCCGGTCCAGCTTGCCCCACACCACCAGAACCGGCGCCTGGATGTTGGTGATGGCATTGCGGAAATCCGGCTCAAAGCCGGTGTCGCGGATGGCGGCAAAGATGACTTCGTTGACTTCCCGGTTGGCGATGGCCTTTTCTTCCATTACGTCGAAAATCGGCCAGGGAACGAGCGGGCGCTTCTCCAGGGCGAAATCCAGCAGCTTGTCGAAGTCCCCTTCTTGCTTGGGGATCAGCGGGTTGTCGCCTTCCAGTACCAGGCCGACCAGTTCGCTCTCGTATTCGAAGATGCCTGCCGGGTCAAACAGCACCGCCGTTTGTACCTGGTCGGGATGAGTCGCGGAATAGAGCGCGGTGATGGCGCCGCCCATGGAGTTGCCCATCATGTGGAACCGCTCCACGCCCAGCTTCGCCAGCGCCTGGTTCAGGTAGCCCACCTGGTCTTCAAAGCGGTAGCCGATGTCCATGGGCTTGCTGCTGTCGCCATGGCCGGGCAGGTCGAAGGCGTAGATGTTGAACTCGCCTTTGAATTCCTTAGCCAGCCGGGTCCAGTTGTCCTTGTTGGCGCCGAAGCCGTGAATCAGGACCAGTGTGTCGCCGTCCACCGGCTCTTTGCTGCGCAGATAGGTGATATCCAGTTCCCCGACTGCGACCTGTTCGGTTTCCAGCCCGGCGCTGGAGCGCTCCCAGCCGATGGCGCTGTCGTAGATACCCTGTTTCGAGCAAGCGCTGATCAGAAGGGTGGTAGCAAGCAACAGAACAAGGTTGAGTGCGTTACGGGGCACAGTGAACTCCTTTTCATGGTTTCGGGTTGATGGCCTAACACTAACTCATAAAAAGCCCGGTCAATGACCGGGCTGACAGCTTTAACGGGCAAAGCCTGAAACTCAGCCTTGCTCCCGGGCAATGGCCCGGTAGGCAATGTCGTTACGGTAGAACATGCCGTTCCAGCTGATTTTCTTCGCCAGCGCATAGGCCCGTTGCTGGGCTTCGGTCACAGTGTTGCCCAAGGCGGTGGCGCAGAGTACGCGGCCGCCGGCGGTGACAACGTCGTCGCCGTTAAGCTTGGTGCCGGCGTGGAACACCTTCTCGCCTTCGGTTTCACTTTCCGGCAGGCCAGAGATCACATCACCCTTGCTGTAGTCGGCAGGGTAGCCGCCGGCAGCCAGCACGATGCCCACAGAGGCGCGGTCGTCCCACTCGGAATTGCACGCATCCAGCTTGCCATCCACGGCCGCCTGGCACAGCTCAACCATGTCAGACTTCATGCGCAGCATGATCGGCTGGGTTTCCGGGTCGCCGAAGCGGCAGTTGAACTCGATCACCTTCGGCGCACCGTTGGCATCGATCATCAGGCCGGCATACAGGAAGCCCTTGTAGGGATGACCTTCAGCCGCCATGCCGTTGACGGTGGGGTAGATCACCTCGTCCATGATGCGCTGGTGCACATCGGCCGTGACCACCGGGGCAGGAGAGTAGGCACCCATGCCGCCGGTGTTGGGGCCGGTGTCGCCGTCGCCTACGCGCTTGTGGTCCTGGGAGGTAGCCATGGCCAGCACGTTCTTGCCGTCGACCATCACGATGAACGAGGCTTCTTCGCCGTCCAGGAATTCTTCCACCACCACGCGGCTGCCGGCATCACCGAAGGCATTGCCCGCGAGCATATCGCGGATAGCATCTTCGGCTTCTTCCAGGGTCATGGCCACGATCACGCCTTTACCGGCGGCCAGGCCGTCGGCCTTGACCACAATTGGCGCACCCTTTTCACGCACGTAGGCGAGGGCTTCGTCTACATCGGTGAAGTTGGCGTAGTCGGCGGTCGGGATCTTCTGGCGGGCCAGGAAGTCCTTGGTGAAGGCCTTGGAGCCTTCCAGCTGGGCCGCACCGGCACTGGGGCCGAAGATGCGCAGGCCGCGGGCTTCAAACTTGTCGACCACGCCTGCCACCAGCGGCGCTTCCGGGCCGACGATGGTCAGGCCGACGTTGTTTTGCTCGGCAAAGTTGGCCAGGCCGTCCAGGTCCATCACGTCCAGGTCGACGTTCTCCAGGTTCGGTTCCCGGGCGGTACCGGCGTTACCCGGTGCAACAAACACCTTGTCTGCCTGCGGAGACTGGGCTGCTTTCCACGCCAGGGCGTGTTCGCGCCCGCCACTGCCAATAACCAGAATGTTCATGTGCTGCTCCTGAATACGTTGATCAGTGACGGAAATGGCGCATGCCGGTGAAGACCATGGCAATGCCATGCTCGTTGGCGGCGTCGATCACTTCCTGGTCGCGCATGGAACCGCCCGGCTGGATGACCGCAGTAATACCGGCTTCAGCTGCCGCATCAATGCCATCACGGAACGGGAAGAACGCGTCTGAGGCCATCACGGAACCCTTCACTTCCAGGCTTTCGTCCGCCGCCTTGATACCGGCAATCTTCGCACTGTAGACGCGACTCATCTGGCCTGCGCCCACGCCGATGGTGCGGCCTGCCCTGGCGTAGACGATGGCGTTGGATTTCACGTACTTGGCCACTTCCCAGGCGAACAGCAGGTCGTTCAGCTCTTCTTCGGTGGGCTGGCGCTCGGTAACCACTTTCACGTCTTCCATAGCGACCATGCCCAGGTCACGGTCCTGGACCAGCAGGCCGCCGGTTACGCGCTTGTAGTCCATGGTCTGGGCGCGTTCGCCGTCGAATTCGCCGCAGGCCAGAAGGCGTACGTTCTTCTTGGCAGCAACAATCTCGACCGCTTCCGGAGCCACGCTCGGGGCAATGATGACTTCCACAAACTGGCGATCCACGATGGCCTTGGCAGTCGCCGCATCCAGTTCCCGGTTAAAGGCGATGATGCCGCCAAAGGCGGACGTGGGGTCGGTGGCAAAGGCCAGGTCGTAGGCCTGCAGGATGTCGGCACCGATGGCCACACCACAGGGGTTGGCGTGCTTGACGATGACACAGGCCGGGTCGGCGAACGGTTTGACGCATTCCAGGGCGGCGTCGGTGTCGGCCACGTTGTTGTAACTCAGTTCCTTGCCCTGCAACTGCTTGGCGGTGGCCACGCAGGCTTCTTTCGGGTTGCGCTCGGCGTAGAAGGCGGCGCGCTGGTGCGGGTTCTCGCCGTAACGCATGTCCTGAACCTTCACGAACTGGGCGTTGAAGGTGCGGGGGAAGTCGGTGTTGTCGTTGTCCGGGGTACGGCCGCCCAGGTAATTGGCGATGGCACCGTCGTAACCGGCGGTGTGCTCGAAGGCTTTTACCGCCAGGTCGAAGCGGGTGCTGTAGGTCAGCTGGCCGTCGTTGCCGTCCAGTTCTTTCAGAACCCGGCTGTAGTCGGAAGCGTTCACCACGATGGCCACATCGTTGTGGTTCTTGGCCGCAGCGCGAACCATGGTGGGGCCGCCGATGTCGATGTTCTCGATGGCAGTCGGCAGGTCACAGTCCGGATTCGCCACGGTCTCTTCGAACGGATACAGGTTCACCACCACCATGTCGATGGGGTTGATGCCGTGTTCGCCCATGATGGCATCATCGGTGCCGCGACGGCCCAGAATGCCACCGTGAATCTTCGGGTGCAGGGTTTTTACCCGGCCATCCATCATCTCGGGAAAACCGGTGTAGTCGGACACTTCGGTGACCGGTACGTTGTTTTCCTGAAGCAGGCGGAAGGTACCGCCGGTGGACAGCAGCTCAACGCCGCGTTCAGTCAGGGCTCGGCCGAAATCGACGATGCCGGTTTTATCACTTACGCTGATCAGGGCGCGACGGACGGGGGTGTTTGCCTGGTTTGCCATGGTGACTGCCTTCCTTTATCAGATTAAAGCAGACCGTACTGCTTGAGTTTCTTGCGCAGGGTGCCGCGGTTCAGGCCAAGCATGGTGGAGGCCTTGGTCTGGTTGTTGCGGGTGTACTTCATTACCTGCTCCAGCAGGGGCGCTTCCACTTCTGACAGCACCAGCTGGTACACGTCAGAAACCGGTGCGCCGTCCAGCTGCGTGAAGTAGTTTTTCAGGGCCACTTCCACGCTGTCACGCAGGGTGACACTGTTGCCGCTATTATTTACCGTGTGCAACTGATGGACATCATCGTTGGCCGGGGTGCCCAGGTTGTCGTTTGCCAAAGTCTCAGCGGTCATGCTGCGAATACCTCTCCATTTCGTAAGCCTGCAAAGTACTGTTCGATGCTGTCTTTCTGCTCCAGCGCATCTTCGATGCCGTTGAAGCGTGTTCGGAACTGTTTGTTCTCGTCGTGGGACTGCAGATACCAGCCCACATGCTTTCTGGCGATACGCACACCCATTTTCTCGCCGTAGAAGCTGTGCAGTTCGGCCAGGTGCTCCGACAGAATCTGCTCGACTTCATCCAGCGGTGGCTCAGCCAGGTGTGTGCCGGTTTCCAGGTAGTGCAGAATCTCCCGGAAGATCCATGGCCGGCCCTGTGCCCCACGGCCAATCAGCAGGCCGTCTGCGCCGGTGTGCGCGAGCACCTGCCGGGCTTTTTCCGGCGTGGTGATGTCGCCGTTGGCGAACACCGGAATACCCACGCTGGCTTTTACCGCGGCGATGGTGTCGTATTCGGCGTTTCCGTTGTATTTGTCTGCCCGGGTGCGGCCATGCACCGCCAGTGCCTGGATGCCGGCGTCTTCGGCCATGCGGGCGATCACCGGTGCGTTGCGGTTGTCCCGGTCCCAGCCGGTGCGCATTTTCAGGGTGACCGGTATATCCACGGCGGCCACAACGGCCTCGAGGATTTCCCGCACCAGTTTTTCATCTTTCATCAGGGCAGAACCGGCGGCCTTGTTACAGACCTTTTTGGCCGGGCAGCCCATGTTGATGTCGATGATCTGGGCACCAAACTCGGCATTTTGCCGGGCGGCATCCGCCAGCATCTCAGGGTCGCCGCCGGCGATCTGTACCGAGCGGGGTTCCGGTTCACCCTGATGGTTCAGGCGGGTGCGCGATTTGCGCGTATGCCAGAGCTTGCTGTCTGCTATGACCATTTCCGATACCGCCAGACCAGCTCCCATTCGGCGGCAAAGCTGCCGGAAAGGGCGATCCGTTACGCCGGCCATGGGCGCAACAATAAGCGGGTTGGGCAGGGTGTACGGCCCGATTTTTGCCGTTGGCAGCATGATCTGAGTCCGTGTCACAGCGGGTTAAGCAAGGTTCGGTGGAGCGGTTGGTTAATTTCTGACCGCTCCGGTCTCCGAAGGGCGGTAATGATACCGCCGGGGGCACATCGATTGAAGGGGCGAAAGCAGGAAAAAATTGATTATTTTTCGTGCTTTCTGGTTGACTTTTGCGCTGTCAACTGTGCGTCGGCATGGCGGTTGTCCGGCGCTGTCAGGGGGATGCCGGCCGGAAACCCAGATTGTAGTTAACCGCGTCGCGGCCGGGGTCGCGAATGCTGATGGCGATGCGAACCGGTGTTTCCACTGGCATGGCATTCAGCCCGGAGGCTTCGCCGGCCAGGTATTCATCGGGGGAAAACACACTCTGGGCCACCACGTCGCCGTTAAGGTTCGAGAAGGTCAGGGCGATGGCCGGGAACGGCTGTTCAAAGCCTGCCCGGTTGAGGATAACCGCATCGACAATCAGCTGGGTCCGGTTTTCCGGATCGGTGCGTACCACCAGCTTCCGGCTCTGGATGGCGTCCACATCCACCAGGGGCTTGAGCTGGCAGCCGGCAAGTTCACAGCCTTTCTCGTAGAACGGGCGCAACTGGGGGATGGCAGACAGTCGGTCAAACTGGAACCAGGTAACCTGGGCCACCAGAACGCCAATCAGCACCAGTACCACCAGTGTCCAAAGGGCTGTGCGCAGGCCGCCACGGCCACCACCCACGGATACCGGGTCTCGGCGCAGGTCCTGGTACAGGTTGTCCGGCTGGAACGGTTTGGCCGGGCGGCTGGTGACAGGATCGCCCACCCGGTCGTCATCGGCAGTCAGCGGCGGTTCATCATCGGCCCGGGGTTGCGCCGGTTCGGGCTCCGGCTCAACTTTCAGAAGTTCAGGTTCAGGTTCAGGTTCAGGTTCAGGCTCCGGTTCGGTTTCAGGCTTGCCTTCCTGCCCGGGCTCCACCTCTTCAAGCATGGCTTCTGCCCAGCTTTCGTCTACCTGGTGGTTGTCGTGATCGTCTGAGTCGTCCCGGAAGCCCGGGGCATCGGGTTCATCCACATCCCGGAAGCTGTCGCTGAGCTCGTCCTCATCGAAGGTGAGCTTGCTGCCGGCGTAGCGGCCTTCAGTGGCGTCTTCTTCGGGGTTGTCGGCAAACACAAACTCGTCTTCGCCAAAACCGACATCTGCGGGTTCTTGCGGCTTTTCCTCGGGGGGCGTGGCAATCGTCCCGCTTTCAGTCACCCGGTGTTCCAGGGCGTTGAACACGTTCATGCAGCTGCCGCAACGTACCTTGCCCCCGGCTACGCCGAGCTGTTCGTCGGTTACCCGGAAACGGGTTTCGCATTGGGGGCACTGGGTCTGCAGGCTGCTCTGGGTCATGCTTCGGTCCTGAAAGCGGGATCGCTAGGTCATTGCATTTGGGTCAGTACGAGTCAGGCAGTTTAGTCATAAACGCCTGGGCCGTCATCTGTCCCTGCGCCGTCCTGTGAGGCGTATCCAGTCTTCTTTCTGTTCCGGCTCGTCCATGATGAACCAGGGCTCGTAGGCGTCCATCACTTCCCGGGCCTGGTTGAACAGAATGCCGGACAGTACCAGGTGGCCACCGGGCCTGGTCAGTTCTGCCAGCCTCGGCGCCAGGCCAATCAGCGGCTGGGCCAGGATGTTGGCCAGCATTACGTCCGCCTGGGTGTCGGGGTCCTGTCCGGGCAGGTAGAGGTCCAGGCGGTTGTCTTCCACGCCGTTACGGCGGGCGTTGTCGCGGCTGGCTTCCAGGGCTTGCGGGTCTGTATCCACGCCAATCACATGGTCCGCACCCAGCAGCAGGGCGGCCAGGCCCAGGATGCCGGAGCCACAGCCGTAGTCGGTTACCTGTTTGCCGGCAACATCCTGGCCGTCGAGCCATTCCAGGCACAGGGCGGTGGTGGGGTGGGTGCCGGTGCCGAAGGCCAGGCCGGGGTCCAGCAACAGGTTGGCGGCATCGGGGTCTGGCGCCTCGTGCCAGCTGGGCACAATCCACAGGCGTTCACCGAACTGCAGCGGGTGGAAATCGTCCATCCAGGCCCGTTCCCAGTCCTTGTCTTCCACCAGTGTGACTTCAATCTCGGCCAGGGACTGCTGGGTTTGCTGGTGCCAGGCGTCGCGGATATCCGCTAACAGCTGTTCGATGTTGCGATCAGACTGGAACAGGCCGGTAACGGTGGTCTGGCTCCAGAGGGGAGTGGTGCCCGGATCGGGCTCGTACAGGGGCTGGTCGGCTGCGTCTTCCATGGAAACGGCGTCTGCGCCCATTTCCATTAACAGATCCTCCAGCTGATCCGCAGTATCCGGATCAGCTGGAATCTGGAGTTGTATCCAGGGCATGGTTAATCCCGCATCAGTTTCTCGAGGTAGTGGATGGTGAAGTCTACCTGTTTAAAGCCACCATCGCGTACCAGTTTTCGATGCAGGGGTTGATTGGTCTTGATGCCCTCGACCAGCATTTCGTCCAGCGCGTTCTTCATACGCCGGCGGGCGATTTCCCGGTCGTCGCCCCAGGTGATCAGCTTGGCCACCAGGGAATCGTAGTACGGCGGTACGGTGTAGCCGCTGTACAGGTGCGAATCCACACGGATGCCGTTGCCGCCGGGAGCGTGGAAGTGTTTCACCTTGCCCGGGCTGGGCACGAAGGTTTGCGGGTCTTCGGCATTGATCCGGCACTCGATGGCGTGGCCGGAAATATGGATTTCGTCCTGGCTGTACTGCAGCGGCAGGCCGCTGGCAATGCGCAGCTGCTCACGCACGATATCCACGCCGGTGACCATCTCGGAAACCGGATGCTCAACCTGTACCCGGGTGTTCATTTCAATGAAATAGAACTCGCCGTCCTGGTACAGGAACTCGAAGGTGCCGGCGCCCACGTAACCGATTTCCTTACAGGCATCCACGCAGGCCTTGAGGGTGCGCTCCCGGGATTCCGGGTTGATGTTCGGAGCCGGTGCTTCCTCGATCACCTTCTGGTTGCGGCGCTGCATGGAGCAGTCCCGGTCGCCCAGGTGAATCACGTTACCGTGCATATCCGCCAGTACCTGGACTTCCACGTGGCGTGGAGTTTCCAGGAACTTCTCCAGATAGACGGTGGGATCGCCGAAGGCGTTCTTGGCTTCGGTCTGGGTAATCTGCACCGCTTTCAGCAGGGCGGCTTCAGAGTGCACCACCTGCATGCCGCGACCACCACCGCCGGAAGCGGCCTTGATCATCACCGGGTAGCCGATCTGCTTCGCCAGCTTGAGGGTACGCTCGTCGTCGTCCGTCAGCGGGCCGTCGGAGCCGGGTACGGTTGGTACGCCTGCCTTCTTCATGGCTTCGATGGCGGAGACCTTGTTACCCATCAGGCGAATGGTTTCCGCCCGGGGGCCGATGAAGCGGAAGCCGCTTTTCTCGACCTGCTCGGCAAAGTCGGCGTTCTCCGCCAAAAAGCCGTAGCCCGGGTGGATGCCCACGGAATCGGTCACCTCAGCAGCGCTGATGATGGTGGGAATGTTCAGGTAGCTTTCTGTGGGGCTGTTCGGGCCAATGCAGACAGATTCGTCTGCAAGGCGCACGTGCATCAGGTCGCGGTCGACCTGCGAGTGCACGGCAACCGTCTTGATGCCCAGCTCCTTGCACGCGCGGAGAATGCGCAGGGCAATTTCACCGCGGTTTGCGATCAGAACTTTTTCTAACATGGCCATGGTTAGCAATCACCGAATTCAGGAAATGACGACCAGGGGCTGGTCAAACTCAACCGGCTGGCCATTTTCGACCAGGATTTCGGTAATGGTACCGGCCTTGTCGGCTTCGATCTGGTTCATCATCTTCATGGCTTCAACGATGCAAATCACGTCGCCAGCATTCACGGTCTGGCCCACTTCAACGAATGCAGCAGCCGTGGGTGAGGGTGAACGATAGAAGGTGCCAACCATCGGAGACTTCACGGTATGGCCTCTCGGTGCAGCCGGGGCAGCAGCTTCTGCAGCCGGTGCTGCTTCAGCTACGGGCGCCGGTGCCTGGGGCGCCTGCGGTGCGGCGTAGTGGCTTACATAATGGCCACCGGCAGCTGCCTGCTCGCGACGGCGGGAAATGCGTACCGAGTCGTCGCCTTCGTGAATCTCCAGCTCTTCGACATCAGACTCTTCGAGCAGCTCGATCAGTTTCTTGATTTTGCGAATATCCATAACTGTTTCAGTCCCGTTTTACTGGTCTATCGGTGAATTCGTTGCAGGGCAGCCTGCAGTGCCAGGTCATAGCCCTGGCTGCCCAGCCCGCAGATAACGCCTACGGCGATATCCGAAAAGTACGAGTGATGGCGGAAAGGCTCCCGCGCATGCACGTTGGAAAGATGCACTTCAATAAACGGAATCCCGGATGCCAGCATGGCGTCACGCAGCGCCACGCTGGTGTGGGTGAAGGCGGCCGGATTGATAATGATGAAATCCACGCCTTCGGCCCGGGCTTCGTGCACCCGCTCGATCAGCTCATATTCCGCGTTCGATTGCAGGTGCAGGAGATGATGGCCCTTGTCTGCCGCTTTCTCGCGCAACCGGTCATCGATATCGGCCAGGGTCTCATAGCCATATACCTCGGGCTCACGGGTGCCGAGCATGTTGAGGTTGGGGCCATGGAGCACAAGTATGGTCGACATGGTAATTTTGCCTTGGTGTTATTTGAACAGGATCGCCGAAGATAACGGCACGTTACCGGAATGGTGCGTGCTTGTTAGCCTCGGATCAACACTTTTTGACAATCTTCCTGCTGCCGGATTGATCCTGAAAAAAGCTTACACAGCAATGACCGGCGGTGCGATGACATTTCGTTGATGGCCTCAATTGTCGGCCATGGTTGCCAAAGCGGCTATTCGACATTGGTTTCATGGGCCGGGCAGGGCGCCCGGCCCGGAAGTTCAGAGGCTGGAGCGATTCTCCAGCCTGGAGGGAGGGCTCAGGAGGCCAGGCTGATCTGGTTGCGGCCGTGTTCTTTCGAGCGATACAGGGCCTTGTCGGCCCGTTCGCACAGTGTCTGGGCACTGTCGCCCTGCCAGTCGGCAACGCCGCAGCTGAACGACACCCGGAACTCCTGTTCGCCGGCCTGCTGCTGCAGCTCGGAGAAGCGCTGGCGGATTTCGTCGAGCACGTTCTGCGCATCCCGGGCGGAGGTGTTGGGCAGGATCACCGCAAACTCCTCACCGCCGTAGCGGCCGATGTGGTCGGTTTTGCGCAGGCGCTGTTTCAGGAACATGGACAGGCTGCGCAGTATGCGGTCGCCGATGGGGTGGCCGTAGGTGTCGTTGACCTTCTTGAACTCGTCAATATCGATCATGGCAAAGGCCAGCGGCTGGTCTTTTTGTCTCGCCCTGACAATTTCCTGTTCCAGCAGGTAAAGGGTGTGGGTGTGGTTGTACAGGCCGGTCAGGCTGTCGCGAATCATCAGTGCCAGCAGCGAGCGGGCCCGGCGGCCCCGGTTGTGGATGGTTGCCACCAGGTGTTTCGGGTCAATCGGCTTGGTCAGAAAATCGTCGCCGCCCAGGCTCATGGCCTGCAGTTGCTTGTTAACGTCTTCCTCGGCTGACAGGTAGATGATCGGCACGCTGTGGAACTTGTCCTGCTGGCGGATAACCCGGGCGATCTCGGTGCCGGTGCAGCCGGGCATATACATGTCGAGAATGATGATCTCCGGAGAGAACTCGTCCAGGGCATTGATGATCTGCATCGGGTCGGTGATGACATGGGCGTTCATGCCGGCCCGCTTGAGCACCGTCTCCATGAATTTCGCCTGGGCCCGGGAGTCGTCCAGTACCAGCACCTTGTAGGGCTCGCTGGAATTGCCGTTGCAGTAGGTTTCGATTTTCTCGATCAGCTGGCCCGGGTCTACGGCCGGGTAAAAGAATTCCTCTCCGCCACAGCGGGATGCCCGCAACCGGGTTTCAATGGTGCCATCGTCTTCGCTGACGAAGATAATCGGGATGGGAGTCTCGTGCCGGGCCTGTAACTGCTCTACGGTGCTGATACCCGCCAGGGCGGATCCGCCGAAGTTCACATCCATCAGGATGGTTTCCGGCTTGCTCTGGTTGCAGGCCTCGACCAGCTCCCGGGCGGTGGCGAAGGCGGCGGCCCGGAACCCGAAAAATTCCAGCTGGCGGATCAGCCGGTTGGCGGTTTCACTGTTGTCCAGGGCAATGTAGACCGGGGTGCGACGGTATTGCTGCGGTGCCTGACCCGTGGCCTGGTCGGAGCGGCGCTGGGTGCTCTGGCACAGGCTGCCGGTGGCTTCCTGTAATTGCGCAGCCAGGTTGTCATCCAGGGCTGAGCCCGGCGCCCAGCTTGCCAGCAGTTGCAGGATGCGCTTGCCGGCAACGGCGTGGTCATTCATCTCGAAGCGCAGGGCGTAGCGCACCAGTTTGTCGGTGTCTGCGGCAAACAGCTCGCGGAGGCTTTCGGCCTGGCCCGGGTTCTCGCTGATCTTCTGCCAGGTATCCAGTACCACCCGGGCCTGGGTGGTTACACGGCGGGCGAAGTGTTGCCTGAGTTTTTCTTTCTGGCTCTCGTCGTTCATGGGGCTCCGGCCTGTGTCCTTTTTATGAAGATGCACCCGATCCGCAGGGGTAACTTTCTAACCTTAGTCGGTTTTCAGAGTCTATAGTGTTTAATGTTGTCGGCGTAGATTGCACACTGTAAATGTTTGTCAACTCTGCGGCACCGGTCACGGGCCGGTGATCACTGGAATCGTTCAGGCCAGCATGGCCGGGGCCGGGAAATCATGGCAAGGAAGCACACAAACACGTTCGCAGCCCAGCAGGGTGAAATCTCCCTGAGCAGCCTGCTGATCCTGTTCACCAGCGGTTTGTTGGTGATCATTCTTGCCGCCTCGTTTATCACCAGTTTCGGGTACTTCCGGGACTACGTGGTGGACCAGCTCACCGACCACGCCCTTGACGGAGCGACCGCTACCGGGCTTTCCCTCTCCAACGCGATTGACGGCTCAGACCCTGTGGCCTCGGCATCGCTGGTGGATGCGGTTTTTGACAGCGGCCGTTACCTGTCGGTGGAATACATCGGCCATGACGGACAGGTGATTGCGGGCCGGCGTATGCCGTTGAAGGGTGCGGCCGCTCCCGGCTGGTTTATTCGCCTGGCGGAGCTGCCGTTGCCGCAGGCGGAAGCGGAAGTGGTACGGGGCTGGTCGCGCCTGGGCAAGGTCAGGGTGGTCAGCCATCCGGGCCGCGCCTACGACGATCTGTGGCGTATAACCCTGGGCTTGCTGGTTAGCGTGCTGGTGATCGGCGGTGCGGGTCTGGTGGCCCTGTTTCTGTTGGTGCGCCGGTTACTGCGGCCACTGTCGGCGCTGGAGCAGCAGGCCCGGGCCTGGGGCCAGCGGGATTTCCGGAACCGGGTGCGCACCCGCTCCACCCGTGAGCTGAACCGCGTAACCGAAGCCATGAACCAGATGGCGGACGACCTGGAGCGTTTGTTTGTCGGTCAGGGCCGGCTTATCCAGCATTTGCGCAAAGTGAATAGTGAAGACCCGGTAACCGGGCTGGCCAGCCGCAGTTCCTTTGACCAGCGCCTGAAAGCGGAAATCATGTCGGAAGAAAAGTCGGCTCCCGGTGTGTTGGCCATGATCCGCCTGGCGGGCTTTGCCGATTACAACATGGCCTATGGCCGTGAAGAGGGCGACCAGTTACTGCGCCAGGTGGCCGGAAGCCTGGCCGGATTTACTGCCCGCCACCCGCAATCCTTTGCCGGGCGGCGCACCGGCGCGGAGTTTGTGGTGTTTCTGCCAGGAGCGCCGGCAGCCGACGCCCGGAACTGGCTTGAGCGGTTAATCCAGGAACTGGACAGTATCTATTGCGACCTGGCCTCGCCCATGGACACGGCCGTGCACGGAGGGCTGGCGGTGGCTTTGCCCGGGGCCGGGGTTCGTGACCTGCTGGCGGCGGCGGATGAAGGCTTGCGGGCGGCCCAGGAGAAGTGCGAATCCGGTTGCTGCCTGGAGCAGGCCGGGGCGGACAGCCATCTCACCATGGAATCCTGGCGCGACCTGCTGGCCGGCGCCATTGAATCCGGGAGCCTGTCATTGTCGCTGCAGCCAATGGTGACCTGTGAAGACGGTGCCCTGGCCCATTACCAGGCGTTTTCGCGCATTCCCGCGCCGGAGGGCGACATCAAGGCCGGGGTGTTTCTGCCCGTGGCCGAACGCCTGGGCCTGATTGCCGGCATTGACCGGTTGTTGCTGGCCCGGGTGCTGGCGATGCTGGAACAGACGCCGGACCAAACCCTGGCCATATCGCTGGGGGTCTCCTCCGTTGGTGATGACCGCTTCTGTGAAGACCTGCTGGAAGCGCTGATCCGGGCCGGGAACCGGGTGGCCAGGCTGTGGGTAGGCATTCCCGAACTGGCCCTGAACCATCATCGCAAAAAGGCTGGCCGGCTGGTTCGGGCGCTGGCGAAAATTGGCGTGCCGGTGATGGTGGATCGTTTCGGCGTTGGCGGGGTGCCGTTCAGCTATCTGAGAAATCTGCCTTTCCGGGGCATTCGTATCGACAACAGCTTTATCCACGACCTGGACAGCCACAGCGAGAACCGGTTCTGGGTGGAGTCGGTGATCGGCATTGCGCACAGCCGCGGCGTGCGGGTGTTCGCCACCGGAGTGGAAACCGAAGCGGAATACTCGGTAGTCTGTAAGCTGGGTATTGATGGCGCCATGGGATACCATCTGGGCAGGCCCTTCGGGGCAGACGAATAAGCAACGGGAGAACGGGAGACTTATGTCGGGCAAGATCAGACAGTACTTCAGGGACAAAAAGGAAGACGTACAGGATTACACCGGAGGCAGTGGTGTAATCGGTAAATTTGTACTGGCGGTGCTGGTGGTATACCTGCTGGTTACGATTGTGCTCGGCATGTACTGGAGCAGCGAGCCGGATACCTTCTCTGTGCGTGACCATACCCGAACCCTGGCCAACACCATGGAGCGGGAGCCGGTAACCGGGTTTGCCACCACCGCCACCATGATCCGGATTGCCGAAACCCTGCTGGACAAGCCGGGCGGATACATCTCCAACGACATCTTCCCCCCGGGATTGTGGCTGGACAACATGCCCAACTGGGAGTACGGCGCGCTGGTGCAGCTGCGGGACCTGTCCCGGGCCATGCGTAAAGACATCAGCCGTTCCCAGAGCCAATCGGCTGAAGACCCGGACCTGACCATTGCCGAGCCCCAGTTGCACTTCGACAGCGAGAGCTGGGCGATACCCTCCACCGAGGCCGAGTACCGTCGCGGTATCAATGCCCTCAAGCGCTACCTGAACCGGTTGTCGGACCCCGCCCAGGCCGATGCCCAGTTCTTTGCCCGAGCGGACAACCTGGGTAACTGGCTGGCAGACCTGGAAACCCGCCTGGGCAGCCTGTCCCGCACCCTGAGCGAGAGTGTGGGCAAGGCCTCGGTGTCCGATGCGGTTGCCAACCTTGATCCGGACGATCCGCTGTCTGAAGACATCGGCGGCGAGGATGTGAAAACCGACTGGACCAGGATTGACGATGTGTTCTACGAAGCCCGCGGCAGTGCCTGGGCCCTGCTGCACATCTTCCGGGCCATTGAAGTGGACTTCCGCAAGGTGATTGTGGACAAGAACGCCATGGCCAGTGTGAAGCAGATCATTATCGAGCTGGAAGGCACCCAGGAATCCATGTGGAGCCCGGTGATCCTGAATGGCAGTGGCTTTGGCCTGCTGGCTAACCACTCCCTGACCATGGCCGCTTACCTGTCACGGGCCAATGCAGCAATCAGTGACATGCGGGACCTGTTGTCACGGGGATAACAACGGATATGCGTTACCCGGGAGGGTAACGCAGACACAAAAAACCGGGGAGCTGTTAGGGCTGCCCGGTTTTTTGTGCCTGATGCGTGATCAGCCTTTGTAGGCGTTCACGGCATCAACAATGGCTTGCTTGGCAGCGGCGGCGTTGTCCCAGCCCTGCACCTTTACCCACTTGCCCGGCTCGAGAGTCTTGTAATTCTCGAAGAAGTGACGGATCTGGTCGCGCAGCAGCTCGGGCAGGTCGTCGATTTCTTTAACGTCGTGGTAAGTGGTGGTCAGCTTGTCGTGGGGAACCGCAACCAGCTTGGCGTCGCCACCGGCTTCGTCTTCCATGTTCAGCACGCCTACCGGACGGCAGCGAATAACGGAACCTGCCTGGATCGGGTACGGGGTTACTACCAGCACGTCCAGCGGGTCGCCGTCGTCAGCCAGGGTGTGCGGGATGAAACCGTAGTTGGCCGGGTAGAACATGGGGGTAGCCATGAAACGGTCAACCAGCAGGGCGCCCATGTCTTTGTCCAGTTCGTACTTGACCGGGGAGCTGTTAGCCGGGATTTCGATGGCTACGTAGATGTCTTCCGGCGGGTTCTTGCCAGCGGGGATGTTGTCGAATTGCATGTGCGATCCTTCCTGCTACGTTAGTGTTCGTTTAACTGCGGTGGAAAATTGGGCGCAATTATACGGAAGTCTCCTGCCATTCGAAACTAAACCTTGGTCACAGCCGGATCTGTTTGGCAATCAGCTCCTTCATGATTTCCGTGGTGCCGCCGCCGATCGACAGGATTTTGGCATCCCGGTACAGGCGCTCCACCACCGATTCCCGCATGAAGCCCATGCCGCCGAACAGCTGCACCGCCTCGCGGGTGACTTTTTCGCACACGTCGACGGAGAAGTTCTTGGCCATGGCCACCTGTTTGATCGGGTTTTTGCCGGCCTGCATCAGCGCCGCGCAGCGATAGGTGTATTCCCGGGCGATGTCGATCTGGGTGGCCATGTCCACCAGCTTGTGGCGGGTTACCTGGAAGCCGGAGACCGGGCGGCCGAAGGCCTTGCGTTCCTTGACGTAATGCATCGCGGCTTCATAGGCCAGCTGGGCGGTCATGTAGGCCATGATGGACAGGCTCAGGCGTTCGGCCAGGAAGTTGCTCATGATGGCAATGAAGCCGGCGTTTTCGGCGCCGATCAGGCGGTCGGCCGGTACCCGGCAGTCTTCGAAGAAGAGTTCGGCGGTGTCGCTGGCCCACCAGCCCATCTTGCGCAACTTGGTGCCGGTGCTGAAGCCTGGCATGTCGCGGTCGATCAGCAGCAGGCTGATGCCGGCGTGGCCTTCGCCGCCGGTGCGCACAGCCACGGTGTAGTGGTCGGCACGGGTGCCGCTGGTGATGAAGGTTTTGCTGCCGTTGACGATGTAATGGTCGCCGTCTTTTACAGCTCGGGTTTTCAGGTTGGCGACGTCAGAGCCGCCGCCGGGTTCGGTGACCGCCAAGGCGGCAATTTTTTCGCCCCGGAGCACCGGCGGTACGATCTGATCGCGTATTTCTTTTTTAGCCCACTTGGCCACCGGTGGCAGGCCGATATCCAGGGAACCGATGCTGGCGACAAAACCGCCGGAGGTGGAGCGCATCAGCTCTTCGGACACGGCTACTTTCATGAAGGTATCGCCTTCACCAACGCCACCAAGCGCTTCCGGGAAACCAATGCCCAGCAGCCCTGCGTCGCCTGCCTTCTGGTAGATTTCCCGGGGGAATTCGCCGGCTTCTTCCCAGTCTTCGATATGGGGCAGTACGTGGGTTTCGATAAATTTACGGGCGGTCAGACGAACCTGTTCGTGGGTTTCGTTGAAGTAGTCAGACACAATCGGGCTTCCTGCGTTCTTGTTGGCGTTGTCCGGAGTGTCTCTTAAATTTCTGCACCAAGCAAGCGCTTGGTTTGTGCGTATGGGCCAGAAAAAGCCGGCGCTGCTGGCCGGCTTGGTTGGTGCTTCTGGTTCAGGCACCGGGGCGGGCAATGCTCTTCACGCCTTCGCTGGTGCCCAGCAGCAGCAAGTCCGCCGGGCGCCGCGCGAACAGGCCGTTGGTAACCACGCCGACAATGTTGTTGAGCCGCTCTTCCACCTGGATCGGGCGGGAGATGTCCATGTTGTGGATGTCGATGATGATGTTGCCGTTGTCAGTGACAAAACCGTCCCGGTAAACCGGGTCGCCACCGAGTTTGACGATTTCCCGGCCCACATGGCTGCGAGCCATGGGAATCACTTCCACCGGCAGCGGGAATTCACCCAGAATGCCCACCATCTTGGACTCGTCGGCAATACAGATAAACGTCTTGGCGACGGCAGCCACAATCTTTTCCCGGGTCAGGGCCCCGCCGCCGCCCTTGATCAGTTCCAGGCTCTCGTTGGTTTCGTCGGCACCGTCGACGTAAAACTCGATTTCGTTAACGGCGTTGAGGTCGTATACCGGGATGCCGTGCTTTTTCAGTCGTTCGGCGGTTGCCTCGGAGCTTGCGACGGCGCCGTCGAAGTCGTTGCGGTATTCCGCCAGGTAGTCGATGAAAAAGTTGGCGGTGCTGCCGGTGCCCACCCCGACAATGCTGCTCGGTTCCAGGTGAGGGGCGATGTGATCCACTGCAGCTTTGGCAACGGCTTGTTTCAGTTCGTCCTGGGTCATGGGGGGCTCCCGGAGGTTTGCGTTGAATTTGGGCGCTATTATACGCCTGCAGCAACTCTGCTTATAGACGGCAAGCGTGCAAACTTTCTACACTGTGGGTTTTTCCTGATCACTCACCAGCAACCGGAACCATCATGCCGCAACGCTATATCAAGAAGATACTCGATGCGCGGGTTTACGACATCGCCATCGAAACACCGCTGACTGAAGCCCGCAGCCTGTCCAAGCGCTTTGGCAACAATATTATGCTCAAGCGTGAAGACCTTCAGCCGGTGTTCTCCTTCAAGATTCGTGGCGCATACAACCGGATTGCCCAGCTCTCCGAAGAGCAGAAAGCCAAGGGCGTGATCTGTGCCTCCGCCGGCAACCATGCCCAGGGCGTGGCGTTGTCGGCCAGGCAACTGGGCATCAAGGCCGTGATCGTGATGCCCCAGACCACGCCTGACATCAAAGTGAAGTCGGTGCGGGACCGGGGCGCCCGGGTAGTACTCAAAGGCGACGCCTTCGACGAAGCTGCCGCCCATGCCCAGGAACTGATCAAAAAACACGGCTACACCTACATCCCGCCCTATGACGACCCGGACGTCATCGCCGGACAGGGCACCGTAGCCATGGAAATGATGTGGCAATTTTCCCAGCCCATGCACGCGGTATTCATCCCCGTGGGCGGCGGCGGCCTGATCGCCGGCATGGCGGCGTACATCAAATACCTGCGCCCGGACATCAAAGTGATCGGCGTGGAACCGGAAGACTCCAACTGCCTGCAAGCCGCCATGGCTGCCGGTGAGCGGGTGATACTGGACGAAGTAGGCATCTTTGCAGACGGTGTGGCGGTTAAACAGATCGGGGAAGAACCCTGGAACATCTGTAAAGACGCCGTCGATGAAGTCATCACCGTTTCGACTGACGAAATCTGCGCTGCCATCAAAGACGTATTCGAAGACACCCGCTCCATCGCCGAACCAGCCGGCGCACTGTCGGTGGCCGGCATGAAAAAGTACATCGAGCGGGAACAGCTTGAAGGCGAAAACCTGGCCGGCGTGCTCAGCGGCGCCAACATGAACTTCGACCGCTTGCGCTACATCTCCGAACGCACCGAAATCGGCGAAAAACGCGAAGCCATCCTGGCCGTCACCATCCCGGAAAAACCAGGCGCGTTCAAAACCTTCATCAACGCCCTGCACAAACGCAGCATCACCGAATTCAACTACCGCTACGCCGATGCCAGCGAAGCCGTCATCTTCGTTGGCATCCAGATCCAGGCCGGCGGCCTGGGCCGCGAAGAACTGGTGCAGGAACTGCGCGAAAGCGGCTACTCCGTCATCGACCTCACCGACAGCGACCTGGCCAAGCAACACATCCGCCACATGGTCGGTGGCCACGCCCCGTCGGTCAGCAACGAAGTCATCTACCAGTTCGAATTCCCCGAACGCCCGGGCGCTTTGCTGAAATTCCTCATGTCCCTCGGCACCCGCTGGAACATCTCCCTGTTCCACTACCGCAACCACGGCGCAGCCTACAGCCGCGTTTTGCTGGGTGCCCAGGTTAACGAAGCGGAAATTCCGGATTTCGAGAAGATGCTGGAGAAAGTGGGCTTCCGCTACGAAAACATGACCGATAACGAGGCCTACCGGTTGTTCCTGGGTGCGGGTAACGGAAACCAGAAGTAGGCCCGGTCAGAAGCAGAAGCAGAAGCAGAAGCAGAAGCAGAAGCAGAAGTAGAAGCAGAAGTAGAAGCAGTTGTGGGGCACCTTTCCGGGAATTTCGAAGGCCATGGATGGCCGGAGAGAAGCGCACATGGATGTGCTCGTAGCGGTTCCCGGAAAGGTGCCCCACAACTGATTCGGCCGTCTTGCTCCGGTGCAGGTCGCCCGGTTTCGGCCGGCATACCCTTACGTAATCGTAATCCGTCAATAATTGTAAAATCGAAGTTACGTGTTAGTCTTTCGTCTAATTCTCCAAGTCGAGAATAGCTACCTGATTTTCCAGCCAATTAGAACCAAGAAAAAACGGGACCACGTGAAATGAGAGGCAAGCCAGACATCATCCGCACCATCGTACTGATCTTTGCGGTCGGCCTTGTCATTACCGGGTTTACGTCACTTCAGGCTTCAGAAGACAAACGCTCTGCCAGAGACGTTCCTGTGACCAGCTTCGTACAGCCAGCCAGTCAGGGCTTGAACCGGTAACGACGCTTATCCGTTACCACACCGTGTAAAGGCACATCCCAGGGCTCAATTGGCAACTGTTCCACGCGCTGAAAATCGTGGGCCAGGCCAACCAGCTTTGGTGCCATGCAGGGCCTGACTCGGCTGAACGCGAAGGTTCGGTCGTAGAAGCCGCCGCCCATACCCAGTCGCCCTCCGGTTTCGTCAAACCCTACCAATGGAAACAGCACCGCATCCAGTGCCCAGGCCGGCTTGCGTCTTGAACGCGGGAACGGGGGTTCTGGAATGCCGAAGCGGTTTGCCGTCAGTTGCACTCCATCATAATAGGGGCTGAAAACCAGCTTGCCCGGGTAGATCGGGTGCAGAATGGGCAGGTAGAACCGGGTGCCTTTTTTGCGAGCCAGATCAATGTACAGGGACGGGTCAATTTCGCCGTCGTTGGCCAGGTAGATGCCAATGTGGCGTGCCCGGTGCAGGTCGGGGTGCCTCAGCAGGTTAAGGGCGAGACGTTCGGAAGCTTGTCGCTGTTCTTCAAACGACAGGCTTCTCCGTTTCTGGCGAAGAGCTTGGCGGAGCTGGCGGCGCGAGGCCCGATCATTGCCGGAGTCAAACGTCCTTGCTTGATGATGCGGATTCAAGATGGCGATTACCTGCTGCTGCGTCGTGAATTCGGCCTATGTTGTATCACATCAATAACGCCCCGTTAAAATTCTGCTAGTCTGCAGTCCGTTGTTTTTTCAGAGGCTGTATTCTGCCATGGATTTCCCCCGATACGCTCGCCTGTTGCTTCCTGCGGTTTTGATTGTTGCTTTGTCTGGTTGCGCGACCGGATCCCCCGAGGTTTACCAGGTGGGTGTTCGTGCGTTGGCTTCTGCTGAATATTCCGGTGCCCGCCACCATCTCCAGAGTTACCTTGACGGTGAGACCGAGAGTTATGAAAGCAGTCGGGCGCGCTATGAACTGGCTCGCTTGACGTATCTTGGCCTGGGCGGGCCAGCGGATGAGCGGGCAGCTGCCGAGTTGCTGGAGCGAGAGCTTCAGAAACCGTTTTCGGTCTACGAGCGCGAAGCGCGGCATTTGTTGGCCGAGATCTATCGGCGAGGGCAGGCAGAGAACCGTGATGTGTCCAGGTCGTTAGTGCTTCTCCGTGCGGCGGACTATCCGCGAGCCTTGATTGATCTCGCGATGATCTATTGGTCCGGGGAGCTGGTCGAGCAGGATCGCAAACAGGCGGTGGCACTGATCCCCGAAATCGGTGAGCTAGATAATGCTTCGAATCTGTTTCATCACCGGGCTCTGGCTGAATACTGCGGCCCCGACACCCGGGACAGGGTACCTGCCTGGGCCTGTCTGGATGAGGAAGGCGAGTTTATTCTCCAGAGTGCAGACGAGGTATGGCGCGCAAGTCGTCCGGACACCGATGCAGGCACCATGCGCTACCTGGCTACATTGTATCCGGCCCTGGTGGATCCCAGTGCGCAACGCCGGGTAGCGTGGTACCGGTATGCCGGAGATAAAGGCAGCGCCCGCGCCCAGTACATGATAGCCCAAATATACGGAGCGCCAGATTCACCTTGGTTTAACCCTGCCGAAGCAGAGCAATGGCTGCAACGGTCTGCCGATCAGAACTACCCGAAAGCACTGCTGGCCCGAGGTGTGGCGCTGGCTCGCGGAAAGCAGCGTTCCGAGGCTGATTATCTTGAGGCGCTCGATCAGCTGGAGCGTGCGGCCGACCGGGGCGAGAAAGAGGCGAATCTCTGGTTGGCTCACCTGTATCTGAATCCCGAAGACGGGCGCTCGATGCAGGTGGGTCTGGCCGTTGCGCGTCTCGAACAGATAGAACGGGAAGACGATCGGGCCAAGCACTTGCTGGCCGATATCTATCTCTCGAGCCTGCCGGGTATGGCCGAAGAACAGCATCGCCGAGCCTTGGATCTGTTGGAAAGCATGGCTTACCGGGATGCGGAGGCGGCCTACAAACTTGGTGCGATCTACAGTCAGGGGCTGGCCAGTATTCCGCCCAGTCTGGTGGATGCTGTAGGTTGGCTGAGGCGCGCCGCTGATAAGGGCCACCTGCCCGCACAGCTGCTTTTGGCGCGAGAGTTGCAGCAGGATGGCCGGGATGAGAGCGCTGCGAAAGCTCGCGAGCGGTTTGTGTTTATGCCGGTTGCCGATGTGCCGGATAATCTGCGTCAAGCTGTCTCAAATGCGCGCTATAGACAGGCAATGTATTACGCCGGTCAGGCTGAGGTTCATGCAGAAGAAGTTCGACAGCTTCTGGAGATGGCGGCGGAGGAGGAGAACATGGCCGCCCTGGCGTACCTCGGGCTGATGTACTACCGGGGTGAGCAGGTGGCCCCGGATGATGAGCTGGCCTATCAGTACCTGGAACGCTGGGATTCGCTGTACCAGCAACGAAAGGATCAGGCCAGGTCGGACGACTCAGTGTGGTCTGGACTGTTGTTCGATGAGCGGTTCGGTAACCAGGAGGTTCAGGACGCTTTGCTGCACTTGAGATTCAGGAAGTCGCAATCGGAGTAACGGTGAAAAGCTTCCCGGGCTGCCGTTATCGGATGTAGCCCTTGAACCCAAAGTTCAAGGTCGGTGGCCGCTGTGACATATCAGGCTTTCCCCCGTGGGGGACATGCTCACAATGCCCTGAAGTAGCCACCTGGGTAGTGCGCATCGGCTCGAGGACGTACCCGACCAGCGAACAGCCCAGGAAGTTGAGTCCATTATACGGGCAGGGCCGGGGCCGATTGCAACCCCATTCCGGAAAGTTTCCGGAATCAGTTGCCGGAACTGCCCCCAAGGGCTTCGTCCAGGCGGTTGTCCATGGCTTTCAGGAGGCTGCTGGTGGCGTCAGACATGGTGTCACGCTCCAGCAGTTCGTGAGTAATATTCAGGGCAGCCATGACGGCAATGCGCTCGGTGCCGAACACTTTGCCGCTGGCCCGGATTTCCCGCATTTTGCTGTCCAGGTGCCGGGCTGCGCGCAGCAGGGCCTCCTGCTCTTCCAGCGGGCAGGCCACCAGGTATTCCTTGTCGAGAATCCGGACTTCAACGGTGGTTGACTGCTGTGACATCAGTGGTGCTCCAGCGCTCTCAGGCGGCCGATCATGGCTTCAATCTTGTTTTTGGCAAGATCGTTCTTGTGCATCAGCTGGGCCCGTTCCCGGTTCCAGTCGTCCTGCAGCTCGCGCAGCAGGGCGTTATCCTTCTCGAGCTTTTTGCAGCGTTCAATCAGTGTGTCCAGCTTGTCCGCTAATGCCTGTACTTCGGACTGTTCCATGACGTGCCCAATATGAGTAATTTGGATGTCGGTAACTATAAGTGCCCGCACCATAACGGTCAATTTACCGCATTGTCATGGTGCCGGCGCCGTGAAGACTGTCACTTTCAGCGGCAGGTCAGCTGCCGCCGGATCCGGCAAATCCCAGCTTGCGGCTCTTTTGCCAGCTGCGCAAGGCCGGGAGTAACGAAACCACGAATGCCGCCACCAGTACCGAGCCCAGCAGGAGCCATTCTGCCCGGTTCAGGCCGCGAAGTCCGATCTGTATGCCGTACTGGTCCAGAAGCCAGGGGCCCAGGCCGGCAATGGCGCCGGCGCCCAGCAGCAGCGCCAGGGCACAGGCCGCCAGGGCCAGTACCACACACTCAAAGCTGTACAGCGAGGAAATCAGGATGGGCGGGGCCCCGGTAGCCCGCAACACCGCCACTTCCTGCTGGCGCTGGGCCTGGATGGTCAGCAGAACCGCAATCAGGCCGGTCAGGCTGGTAATGACCACAAAGGCGCTGATGCCCAGCAAGGCTTTTTCAAACTGGCCCATCATGCGCCACAGTTCGCTCAGGGCAACGCCCGGCAGAATGGCGGACAAGGGCTCCTCGCGATACTGGTTCAGCTCCCGTTGCAGCTGGAAGGTGAGTATCGGCTTGTCCAGCCCGATAAACGCTGCGGTAATGGCGTCTGGCTCGAAGGAGCGGGTCTTTGCCTTCTCTTCTGTCAGGGTTCGGCCGGGCAGGGCAATGCCGGATTCCCAGCCCACGTGGATGGCTTCCATGGCTTCCAGGCTAATGTAAACCGCCTGGTCTACCGGTGTGCCGGTAGGTGCCAGAATGCCGGACACCGTAAACGGCAGGTCGGTATGGTTGGCAAAGCTGGTGCGCCCACCCCCGTGGGACAGCACAACGCTGTCGCCAGTCTGGTGGTTGAGCTGGCGGGCCACGCCCGCGCCCAGCACCACATCGAACAGGCCAGTAAACCAGTGGCCGGTTGCCAGCTCCAGGGGCTGGTCGTTGCCATATCGGAAGCGCTCGATGAACTGTGCGTTAGTGCTTACTACCCGGTAGCCCCGGTAGCTGTCGCCCAGTGAGACCGGAACCACCCAGTCTATACGCTTGTCCTGTGCCAGCTTCTGGTAAGTGGACCAGCGGATGTTGTTGGTGGCATCGCCAATATGGAAGACCGAATACAGCAGCAGGTTCAGCTGGCCGCTGCGGGCACCAACAATCAGGTCTGTTCCGCTGATGGTGCTGGTAAATGACTGCCGGACTTCAGTGCGAAGATACTGGATTCCGAGCAGTAGCGTGACGCTCAGGGTAAGGGTGAGGCAAACCAGCGCCAACACCTTGCGCCGGTACCACAGGCTGGCCGTTGCCAGGGCGAGTGCCAGTCGAACCTTGCTCACGGCGTACCTCCCAGGGCCAGCTGATGGTGGAAGTGGCTGGCCAGGCTCCTGTCGTGGCTGACAAACACCACCGAGCATTGCCGTTCCCTGGCCAGCGTCAGCAGCAGATCCAGAAAGCGGTCGCGGTTGTCGGTGTCCAGGGCGGAGGTTGGCTCGTCGGCCAGAATGATTTCCGGCGCGCCGATCAGCGCCCGCGCGGCGGCGACTCGCTGCTGCTGGCCGATGGACAGCTCGGTAACTCCGTGGTGCCAGTGGCTCTCGGGGATGCCAAGTTCCTTCAGCAGTTCGCTGGCAGCGGTATCCGGGTGACGGTCGGCGCGGGCCCGGCGCAGCGCCGATAACCGGCAGGGCAGGGTCACATTGGCCAGCGCACTCAGGTAAGGCACCAGGTTGAACTGCTGGAAGATGACGCCCATATGGTCAGCCCGGAAGCGATCCCGGGCGCCGGCCCTCATGGCACTGGTTTGCTGCCCCAGCAGGCTGACCGAACCGGTTTGCGGCGTCTGCATCCCGGCCAGCAGGCCCAGCAACGTGCTTTTGCCGGTGCCACTGGGCCCGTGCAGAAACAGGTGTTCGCCTGCGGCCAGGGACATGTCAGGAAAAACGAGCGGCTGTTCCCGGCCTGGCCAGCGAAACATCAGGTCTCGGGTCTCTATGGCCGGGCAGGCCGATCTGGCGGTTGCTGTACTGCTGTTCATGTCGGTCTGGTCGGTTGCGTTGTATGATGTGGGCCGTGTTGTGAATCACCCCGATTGGAGATGCCGTCCATGCCAGTGTATCCGAAGTCCCGGGCATTGTTTGCCTGCCTTTTGCCGCTGATGTTGCTGCTGTCATTGTCAGCCCGGGCCGAGCTCCGGGAAATCGACTGGCTGGAACTGATGCCGGCCGAAGACCTGGCATTGCTGGAAAGCATGCCTGAGGTGGAGCACGAAGGCGACGGCCCGGTTTTGTTGCCCGACGAGATCATGACGGGCCGGGTTGTGCCGGAAATGGGCGATGTCGAAGGCCGTATTCCGGGCTTTGTGGTACCCCTGAAAACCACCAGTGACATGCGCATTCTCGAGTTCTTCCTGGTGCCCTACTACGGCGCCTGTATCCACGTACCGCCACCACCGCCGAACCAGATTATCCATGTGAAGTACAGCGAAGGCTTCACCCTGGAAGCCCTGTACGATCCGGTCTGGATCGAAGGCAAGCTGGTGATTGAGCGTACCGAAAACGACCTGGGTACTTCGTCTTATTCCATGGTGGCGGAGTCTGTAGAGCGTTATACCGAGTAAGTTTACTGCCCCGGCCGGAAACGGTTGTCGGACTGGGTCAGCCGGGTGCCACCCTGGCCCTGTGCCGAAACCCATTGCACATCCAGGTGCTCCAAGGCCGGGAAGGCGTCCAGTATGGGGGCGGTAAAGGCGGAAGCATCTGGCAAGGCGGCGCACCGCAGGCTCTGGGTGATTTCCAGGTCGGAATGGTTTGCGTGGGCGTCCTGGTCATGGCCGTGGTCATGCACTTGGTCATCGTGAGCTTCGTGCCCTTCCCAGCCGGTATGCAGTTCCGAAGTGGTCACCCGGCAGTTGCCTCCTTCGGTGTTGATCAGGGCATTCGCGGCCACCCATTCGCGCAAACCGTCCAGTTTCTGCCGCTGTTCCTTTGTGCGGGGCTGGTGTTCGAAGCCTAGCAGGTTCCAGGCCGGCGACTCCAGCAACAGGTCAATCTGTTCACCGGCAAAGGCAATCTGGAGTTCGGCATGGCCATGCTGGTGAGCGGCCGGGTTGTCCTGTGCCATGGCAGGTGCCGTAACGGTTGCCAGGCCAAGGGCCAGGATCAGTCTGGGGGAAGCGGACAAGGGCGGGCGCTTTCGCATCGGGGGATCTCCGGTGTTTTGATATGTTATAACATTTTTCTACTTTGGCCCGGTAAAAGCAAGTGCCGATCTGGCCGGCCCGTGCCAGCACAGCGCCGTAATGCTAGGATAGACACCTCAAACAGACGGAGCGGCCGGGCAATGGCCCCGGCAGTCTCCCCCGAAACAGGAACCGGTTTTTTCATGTCTGAAAGCGATACTTCAGGTGCCGCCCGCGCTGCCGAATTCGAACGTTGGGCTAACGTCTTCACGGCCCACAAGGCCTTCAGCCACCCCTCCGAACTGCACGGTGTTCTCTGTGGTCGGCTGGCGGCCGGCACCCGTATTGAAGAACAGCAGTGGCTGGCCATGGTGTGCGAGCACATGGGGCTGGCGGATCAGGCCATGGAAGAGTCGGATGACCTGGCGCCGTTTATGTACGGTGCCTACGAGAAAACCCTGGCGCAGCTGCAGTCCAGTGAGATGACCTTCCAGCCCCTGTTGCCGGATGACGACTATGCCATTGAGCAGCGCCTGGAAGCCCTGATCGCCTGGGTGCGAGGTTTCCTCGAGGGCATGGCCCTGGCGGCCGGCGCTTCGCTGGGGCAGGCTCCGGATGAAATCCGTGAACTGATTGAAGACATGGTTGCCATCAGCCAGCTGTCGGAAGACGAAGAGTCCGACGACGAAAGCGAGCAGCAGCTGCTGGAAATTACCGAATACGTCCGCTTGGGTGCCCTGGCGGTGTTTACCGAATTCAATGAGCCGGAGAAGCCGGCTGGCGCAACGCCCACCCTGCACTGATCAGGAGACAGCATGGCCTCAATGATTCCGATGAAAGAATTTGCCGACCGCCGCCGAAAGCTGATGGACCGGATGGCTCCGGACAGCATCGCCATTCTGCCGGCAGCGCCGGAGCGTGTGCGTAACCGGGACGTTCTGCATCCGTTCCGCCAGGACAGCGACTTTCAGTACCTGACCGGGTTTGGCGAGCCGGAAGCGGTACTGGTATTGATTCCGGGCCGGGAACACGGCGAGACCGTGCTGTTTTGCAAGGAGCGCAATCCGGAGAAAGAACTCTGGGACGGTTTCCTGGTGGGGCCCGAGGGGGCCATCGAGCGCTATGGCCTGGACGATGCCTTCCCGATCGGCGATATCGACGACATCCTGCCCGGCATGATTGAAGGCCGCAGCCGGGTGTATTACCCGCTTGGCAAAGACCCTGTCTTCGATAACCGGGTGATGGACTGGGTGAAGGTCATCCGGAGTAAAGTGCGGGCCGGAGCCCATCCGCCGGGTGAGCTGGTGGCCCTTGAACACCTGCTGCACGACATGCGCCTGTACAAGAGCGCGGCCGAAGTGAAAGTGATGGCCAGGGCCGGGAAAATCAGCGCCGAGGCCCATTGCCGGGCTATGAAGCGGGCCCGCAAGGGTGGCTATGAGTACAACCTGGAGGCCGAGCTGATCCACACTTTCATGGAACACGGTGCCCGCTCCACGGCCTATCCTTCCATCGTGGGTGGTGGTGCCAACGGCTGCATCCTGCACTACATCGAGAACAGCGCGCCGCTGAAAGAGGGCGACCTGGTGCTGATCGATGCCGGTTGTGAGCTGGACTGCTATGCCTCCGACATTACCCGCACCTTCCCGGTCAGCGGCAAGTTCAGCCCGGAACAGAAAGCCCTGTATAACGTGGTTCTGGATGCCCAGTACGCCGCCATTGATGCGGTCCGCCCCGGTAACCACTGGAATCATCCCCACGAAGCGGCATTGAACGTGCTGACCCAGGGCCTGATAGATCTGGGGCTGCTGTCCGGCAGCCTGGACGATGCCATTGCCAGTGAGGCCTACAAACCGTTTTTCATGCACCGCACCGGCCACTGGCTGGGGCTGGATGTGCACGATGTGGGCGACTACAAGGTAGGCGATGCCTGGCGGCAGCTGGAACCGGGTATGGCGTTAACCGTAGAACCCGGCTTGTACATTGCGCCGGATAACGAGAACGTAGAGGAAAAATGGCGCGGTATCGGCATTCGCATCGAAGACGATGTGGTGGTAACCAAAGACGGCTGCCGCGTGCTGACCGACGCGGTGCCGAAAACCGTGGCCGATATTGAAGCCCTGATGGCGGACTGAGCCTGTGACCGAACCCCGGATGGATACCGACCTGATTATTGCCGGTGGCGGCCTTGCCGGCGCCACACTGGCGCTGGCCCTGGCCCGAGTGGTACCGGAATTGCGGGTGACCGTGGTGGAAAGTTTTCCGCTCTCGCCCGATGCCCTGCCGGACGACTACCAGCCCAGCTATGACGCCCGTTCCACGGCGCTGGCCTGGGGCTCCCGGCTGATCTTCGAAGAGCTGGGTTTGTGGGCAGCGCTATCTGAACACGCGACGCCCATCCGGAATATTCATGTATCTGACCGGGGCCGGTTCGGCGCCACCCGCCTGGATGCTGCCGACCATGGCCAGCCTGCCCTGGGTTATGTGGCGGACAACCGCTGGATGGGGCTTTGCCTGATGCGGGCGCTGCTGGAAACCCCGGTAAGCTGGCAGGCGCCGGCGGAAGTGGTTGGCATGACGCCGATTGTCGGTGGTGTGAAGGTCAGCATCCGTAAAGAGGGTGAAGAACAAACCCTGACCGGCCAGTGCCTGGTGGTGGCTGATGGCGGCCGTTCCGGACTTCGGGAACAGTTGGGCTTTGTGACCCGAACCGAGGACTATGGCCAGAATGCATTGATTGCCAACGTGTCGACCAGTGATTCGCACGGGTACACAGCGTTCGAGCGTTTTACTGATTCCGGCCCCATGGCCCTGTTGCCCCATGGTTCGCCGGTGCGGGCCGAGAACCAGTCTGCGCTGGTGTGGACGCTGACTGACAGCGCGCTGGAACACATACTGTCGCTGTCTGACGATGAAAAATGCCGGCAGCTGCAGGAGCGGTTCGGCTGGCGTCTCGGGCGCTTTACCCGCATCGGGCAGTGCAATCATTATCCGCTGAAGCTGGTGACTGTAGACGAAGCCGTGCGCCCCGGCGTGGCCCTGGTGGGCAACGCCGCCCATGCCCTGCATCCGGTGGCCGGGCAAGGCTTCAACCTGGCCCTGCGTGGGCTGGTGACGCTGGTGGAACAGTTCCGCAAGGCGGTGGATGCCGGTGTGTCGATCGGTGACCTGTCTGTACTGGGTGAATACCAGCGCCTGCATCGCCAGGACTGGCAGCAGACAGTGCAGTTCTCCGATTCCCTGATCCGTGTTTTCGGGCAATCCCTGCCACCGCTGGCTGCTGCCCGGGATGCCGGCCTGGTCGGGCTGGACCTGGTGCCCGGAGCCAAGCGCTGGTTTGCCCGCAAGGCTATGGGTACCGGTGGCCGCAAGCCGGTGATTTCAGCCGCTGAGTCTTTGCAGGAGTCCGAACACCATGACCGCTGATGCCCCAACACAGCAATTCGATATCCTGATCGTCGGTGGCGGCATGATCGGCTCCGCACTGGCCCTGGGCTTGTCCCGCCAAGGCTGGCAGGTGGGCCTGATTGAAGGTGCCCCGGCCGCAAGCCTGATGGCGCCGGCCGAACCCGCCAACTCGGTTGACGACTTCGAGCCCCGGGTCAGCGCGATTTCACTGGCCAGCCAGCGCTTGCTGGAAGAGCTGGGAGCCTGGCCGAAGGTACAGGCCAGCCGCCACTGTGGCTATCGGGAAATGACGGTGTGGGACGGTGACGGCACTGGCCGGATTCATTTTGACGCCGCCGAACTGCACGCCCGCAGCCTTGGCACCATCGTCGAGAACCGGAACATCGTTCGCGCCCTGTTCGAAAGCCTTTCAGACAGCTCGGTACAGTTGCTGGATGGCGTGCGGGTGAAAGCCTGGAGCCGGGAGCAGGGTGTAGAGCTGGAAGACGGCCGGCGCCTGGTTGCCAGGCTGGTGGTGGGCGCAGATGGCGCGCTTTCGCGCTTACGCCAGTGGAGCGGCCTGGCAACCCGGGAATGGGATTACGACCAGCAGGCCATCGTGTGTACCGTCCGCACCAGCCAGAACCATCGCTACACGGCGTGGCAGCGGTTTTCTCCAACCGGGCCACTGGCCTTCCTGCCGTTACTGAATGAAGCTGGGGATGAACACTTCTGCTCCATTGTCTGGTCCCAGGACACATTGGAAGCCCGCCGTCTGATGGCGCTGGGGACCGAGAGTTTCCGGAAGGAGCTGGAAGCTGCCATCGAGCGGGAGCTGGGTGAGGTGCTGGCGGTTTCCCGGCGCTTTGCCTTTCCCCTGCGCCAGCGCCACGCCAAGGATTACATCGCCGATGGCCTGGCCTTGGTGGGCGACGCCGCCCATACCATCCACCCGCTGGCCGGGCAGGGTGCAAACCTGGGCTATGGCGACGTGCGTGCGTTGCTGGAGGAGCTTGGGCGAGCCAGGGCACTTGGCCTTGCTCCGGATGATGCCTCCGTGCTGGCCCGTTATCAGCGCCGGCGCAAGGGTGAGAACCTGGCCATGATGGCGGCGATGGAAGGTTTCAAGCAGCTGTTCGCCCGGGATGAATTACCCGTGCGCTGGCTTCGGAACACCGGCATGCGCTGGCTGAACCAGCTGGCGCCGCTGAAAAACCGCATTGCCGCGGAGGCGATGGGCATTGATGCCTGACGTGTCCGGTTCTGGGTACCCGGAACTGTTTTACAGCTCCGGGTTTTCGTAAACTTCGGTCTTTCCCTTCTTGTCGAATTAACAAAGGAACTGTTTATGGCCGGCTCCAGCCTGCTCGTTTTAATCGATGACATTGCGACCGTCCTGGACGATGTCGCGGTCATGACCAAGGCCGCCACCAAGAAGACCGTAGGTGTGCTCGGGGACGACCTGGCCCTGAACGCCCAGCAGGTAACCGGCGTAAAGCCGGCCCGTGAAATACCTGTGGTTTGGGCGGTGGCCAAGGGTTCGTTTATCAACAAGGCGATCCTGGTACCGGCGGCACTGGCCATCAGCTTCTTCGTGCCCTGGCTGATCACCCCGTTACTGATGCTTGGCGGCGCTTTTCTGTGCTATGAAGGTTTCGAAAAGCTGGTGCATAAATTCCTGCACAAGGAAGAAGAACAGAAGCACCGGGAAGAACTCCGGGAAGCGCTGAAGAAGCCGGAAGTGGACCTGAAAACAGTCGAGAAAGACAAGATCAAAGGCGCGGTTCGCACCGACTTTATCCTCTCCGCAGAAATCATCGCCATCACGCTTGGCACCGTGGCGGGCAAGGGTTTCGGAATGCAGTTTGCGGTGCTGACGGTGGTGGCGCTGATGGTCACCGTTGGAGTTTATGGCCTGGTGGCGGGTATTGTGAAACTGGACGATGCCGGTCTCTACCTGAGCCAGAAAGCGAGCGCCATGGCGCAGAAAGTGGGGCACGGCATACTCTGGCTGGCGCCCTGGATGATGAAAACTCTGTCGGTACTGGGCACCATTGCCATGTTCCTGGTGGGTGGCGGTATTCTGACCCACGGCATTCCGGCGGTGTACGACGCCATTCACCATGTGGCCGGTATGGTCTCATCGGTGCCGGAGGTGCTGGTCACCACGCTGGGGGATGGCCTGTTCGGATTGCTGGCGGGGGCTGTTCTGGTACTGGTTATTACACCGCTTTCGAAGCTTTGGCAGCGCAAGGCGGCGTAACCTTCTCACGCCTGCCAGTTCACAGGCAGGCGTCAAACAACCGGCTGACCAGCACCGGTACAGCGGTTTCTACCCGCAGGATACGGGGGCCGAGGTGCACGCTCTGGCAGCCGGCTTCTTCGAGTTTACCCACTTCGTAGTCGGTGAAGCCGCCTTCCGGGCCGATGCACAGGGCGGCGGGTTCGTTCAGGTGGGTGGGGCAGGGGGCTGCCATGCCGGGGTGGGCGACCAGTGCCCGTTTTCCTTCCAGCAATGCCGGTAATTCGTCTTCCACGAAGGGTTTGAACAGTTTGCGGATATGCACCTGTGGCATCACCGTGTCCTTTGACTGTTCCAGGCCCAGTGTGAGGTTTTCCCTCAGGTTGTCGTCTGACAACCAGGGCGTTTGCCAGAAGCTCTTTTCCACCTTGTAGCTGTTGATCAGCCAGATATCTTTCACGCCCAGAGAGGCGCAGGTTTGCAGTACCCGGCGGAACATCTTGGGGCGTGGCATGGCAAGGATCAGGGTCAGCGGCAGGGCGGCCGGTGGCGGGGTGTCCAGCGTTAGCTGCAGTTCCGCTTCGGAGTCGTTCAGCTTGAGGACTTCACCGTACCCCATCAGGCCGTTGACCCGGCCCACCGGAATGCGGTCGCCGGCACTGGCCTTGAGTACGGTTTTCAGGTGTTGCAGCCGGCGACCCTGAAGCCGGGCACGGTCCGGGCTGACGAAGTCTTCGTCCAGCAGCAGGGCCAGGTTCATCAGGCTTCCGGTTCGTCTTCGGCGGCCTGTTCACGCTCGCGATAGGCCAGGCGGCCAAAGATGATGCCAAACTCGAACAGAATCCACATAGGCACCGCCAGCAGAGTCTGGGAAATGATGTCTGGCGGGGTCAGCAGCATGCCGATGATGAAGCAGCCGACGACCACGTAGGGACGCTTGGCCGCGAGATCCTGCGGCGTGGTGGCGCCGGTGAGGATCAACAGTACGGTAGCAATGGGAATCTCGAACGCCACACCAAAGGCGAAAAACATCTTCAGCACGAAGTTCAGGTAGCTGGTGATGTCCGGCAGTTCCACGATGCCTTCCGGGCCGATGGCGGTAAAGAAACCGAACACCAGCGGAAACACCACGAAGTAGGCGAAGGCGGCACCGGCATAGAACAGGATGACCGAGGTGAACAGCAGCGGGAATGCCAGCCGCTTTTCATGGGCGTACAGGCCCGGCGCCACAAAACTCCAGAGCTGGTACAGGATGACCGGGATGGCGGCAAACACTGCCAGCACCAGGGCCAGTTTCAGGGGCGCAAAGAACGGCGAGGTGATGTCGGTGGCGATCATCATCTGGCCCACCGGCAACAACTCCCTCAGGGGCTGGGACAACAGCAGGTAGAGATCGTTGGCAAATGGGTAGATAACGGCGAAGCAGATAATCACTGCCAGCACCATTTTCAGTAATCGGTTACGCAGCTCGAGCAAATGCTCGATCAGGGGCATCTCCTGTTGTTCAGAAGACGCTTGATTGCCGTCTGGCTTGGCATTCATGAACGATGATCCGGTGAACTCTCAGTCGATGGGCCGGGCTCGGCGTCGGCGCTGGATGTGGTGTTTCCCTGATCCGCCGGGGCTGTCGCCGAATCCGGGCTGCTTTCCTCCGGCTTGTTAACCCGGCGGGTAGCGGGAGCCGGGCGGGTTTTCCTGGAGCCGTCGTCCAGGATCATGTGCTCGTACTTCTTGGCCTCATCCAGGGCGCCTTTGACCGTCTTCTGCACATCATCCAGGCCGACATCGCCGGCTTTTTTCAGCTCCTTGCGCAACTCTTCGGCTTTCAGCTCGCGGTCCAGCTCCGAGGTGAACTGGCCAACCATGCGCCGGGCGCCGCCAATCCAGCGGCCAGCCGCCCGTGCAGCGCCGGGCAGCCGTTCAGGGCCCAGCACCAGCAGGGCAATAATGCCGCAGATCAGCAGCTCAATGAAGCCGATATCGAACATTCAGTGGTTGCTCAGCTCTGCTTTTCCTTGGGCTTTTCTTCGGCCTGGGCCTGTTCGGCTTGCTGGCCCTCCAGGTTATCCTGGTCAGCCTGCTTCTTTTCTTCTTCGTCGCTCATGGACTTCTTGAAGCCACGAATAGCACCGCCGAGATCGGAGCCGATATTGCGCAGTTTCTTGGTTCCGAACAACAGGATAACGATGCCGAGTACGATAAGAAGTTGCCAGATACTGATACCCATGAGGGTTCCTCGTTCAATTGTTTCTGTTACGTGACATTGTACGCCAACGATTACCTCAGGCGGAAATCCCCGTTAGGGGTACTCCCTCAGGATTGCCGTGACGCTTTTTCTTCCAGGCCGGAGAGGTCGAACCGGTTGGCCAGCTCATCCAGGATATCCTGCGGGCCCAGGCCCAGGCTCGACAGCATGACCATGCTGTGGAACCACAGGTCTGCCGTCTCGTATACCACATCCCGGGTTTGTCCGGAATGTTCGGCATCCTTGGCGGCCAGCAGGGTTTCCGTGCACTCCTCGCCAACCTTCTCCAGAATCTTGTTCAGGCCCTTGGCATGCAGGCTGGCCACATAGGAGGTGTTCGGGTCTGCCTCTTTTCGGGCTTCCAGTACATGCGCCAGGCGCTCCAGTACATCGCTCACGGTGTCTGCTCCTCAGTTGCTGCCGTAGATGGCGTTCGGGTCTTTCAGTACCGGTTCGGCACTTACCCACTGGCCATCTTTCAGGGTCCGGTAAAAACAGCTGCGCCGGCCAGTATGGCAGGCAATGCCACCTTTTTGTTCCACTTTCAGCAGGATTACATCGGCATCACAGTCCAGGCGGATATCCCTGAGCACCTGCTGGTGCCCGGAGCTTTCGCCTTTGCGCCAGAGTTTGCCGCGGGAACGGGACCAGTACACCGCCTGGCCTTCCTGAACGGTCAATGCCAGGGACTCCCGGTTCATCCAGGCCATCATCAGGATGTCGCCGTTGCCGGCGTCCTGGGCGATGGCCGGTATCAGGCCGTCGTCTGTCCATTTGATGTCGTCCAGCCAGCCAGGCTGTAAGACGTTATCGGGGGAATCTTGCATTTGTGTGAATCCTGAAAATCTTTGTGTTCACCGGCTACCCCGGAGCATGACGCCTGCGGCTGCGGCAAGCAATGCCCAGCTCCACACCGGCATGTCGGTCACCAGTTGCTGTGCTTGCGGATGGCTGCTGCCCACGGCAATCACGGCCAGTACGGCGGCGATAAAGCCCCGGCGCCAGCGCCGTTCACTGCGCAGTTGCTGTTGCTTCATCAGCTCCAGTGTTGCCCGGTTCTGCTCTTCGGTCGGGCCGCTGCCGCGCAGCTGTAACAGGGCATCGTGCACCAGTTGCGGCATCTCCGGAGACTGCTCCAGCCAGGACGGCAGGTGCGTTTGCAGTGACTTGACCAGCCCGGCCGGGCCGATGCGTTTGCGCATCCAGTCCTCAAGGAACGGCTGGGCAGTGCTCCACAGATCCAGTTCCGGATACAGCTGGCGGCCCAGGCCCTCCACGTTCAGCAGGGTTTTCTGCAGCAGCACCAGCTGCGGCTGCACTTCCATGTTGAAGCGGCGCGCGGTCTGGAACAGGCGCAACAGGAAGTGGCCGAAGGAGATGTCTTTCAGTGGCCGCTCGAAAATAGGCTCACACACAGTACGGATGGCGGCTTCGAATTCGTTCACCCGGGTATCCGGCGGTACCCAGCCGGACTGGATGTGCAACTGCGCCACCTGGCGGTAATCCCGGCGGAAGAACGCCAGCAGGTTGCGGGCCAGGTAGCTTTGATCGTCCGGGGCCAGGGTGCCGACAATGCCGAAATCTATAGCAATGTATTTCGGGTCTGCCGGGTTGGAGATGTCCACAAAGATATTGCCCGGGTGCATGTCGGCGTGAAAGAAACTGTCCCGGAACACCTGGGTGAAAAAGATCTCGACGCCTTTCTCAGCCAGAACTTTCATGTTCACGCCGGCGTTTCTCAGGGTATCCACATCGGCAATGGGAATGCCGTGGATGCGCTCCATCACCAGTACGGACTTGCTGGTGTAATCCCAGTCGATGAAAGGGATGTAAATCAGCTTGGAGTTTTCGAAGTTGCGGCGCAGCTGGCTGGCGTTGGCGGCTTCGCGCTGCAGGTCCAGTTCGTCGTGGATGGTGGCATCGTAGTCGGCCACCACATCCACCGGGTGCAGGCGCTTGCCTTCAGACCAGTACTTTTCCAGCAGCCCGGCCATCAGGTACATCAGGCCCAGGTCCTGGCGGATAACCCTTTCGATGCCGGGGCGCAGCACTTTTACCACCACCTTCTGGCCATTGGGCAGGGTGGCGGCGTGCACCTGGGCTACCGAGGCCGAGGCCATCGGGTCCGGGCTGAATTCCGCAAACAGTTCTGACACCGGTGCGCCCAGGGATTTCTCGATAATGCCCCGGGCCTGGTCGCTGGGGAAGGGCGGCACCCGGTCTTGCAGCTGTTTCAGGGATTCGGCCATGTCATCGGGCAACAGGTCCCGGCGGGTGGAGAGAATCTGGCCGAACTTGACGAATACCGGCCCCAGCTCTTCCAGCGCCAGGCGCAGGCGGTCGCCGCGGCTCAGCTTCGGTTGCGGAAACAGGTGCCAGGGCGCCAGCAGGAAAAAGACCTTCAGGGGCGTGGGCAGTTCCGACAGGGGCAGAAACGTGTCCAGCCGGTAGCGGCAGAATACCCAGGCAATTCGGAACAGGCGTTGCAGGCGGGTCACAGGGTCTCCGTATCGTTAATGCTACCGGGTACTGCCAGCTGGTTCAGGCGAGCTTCCAGCCGCTCGGTGCGCAGGTTCAGCTCGTCGATGTCCTGAAAGGTGGCTTCCAGTTCGCGCCGGCCGGGCAGGGTGCGGCTTTCTTCGTGGATGTATTCCTCCACGTTGGCGTTCATGGTGCTGACCGCCTGCCGGCTCCATTTCGCGGCATTCCTGATGCGCTGGCCCAGAAAGTGCGCGGGCACATCGCCGATGTGCCGGGCCATGGCGGCTTCCCAGTCGGGCTGCAGCTGGTTCAGGGCCCGCTGGAACTGGTGGGCCAGGGCAGTGTCGCCCTGTACTTGCAGGCGCTCGTCGGCAAAGACCCGGTCATCACCCAGCGCCAGGGCGGCGAAGGCAACCGGCCGGCCGCTGATCTCCAGTGCAGGGTCGTCTGCCGGCTGGCTGCGTACCTGTACTCTGTCGGCCACGGGTTCCAGGGTCCAGCTCATGGCCACCGGCGCGGTCAGGCTGAACTGAACCGGCCCTGCCAGTGCCTGCATCAGGGCCTTGTGGCCGGCAGGATCCAGCTCCAGGGCCCGGTTCAGCGCGGCTTCAATAATGGCGCTGATGGCAGACAGCAGGGTAGGGCCGGGAAACATCAGGGCTTGATTCCCACGTGCAGGGCCACGATGCCGCCGGTCATGTTGTAGTACTTGCAGTTCACCAGGCCGGCGTTTTCCATCATGCCCTTCAGGGTGTCCTGGTCCGGGTGCATGCGGATGGACTCGGCCAGGTACTTGTAGCTCTCGCTGTCACCGGCAATCAGCTGGCCCATCAGGGGCAGGGCCGTGAAGGAGTAGGTGTCGTAGGCCTTGCTCAGCAGCGGGTTGGTGGGCTTGGAGAATTCCAGCACCATCAGCTTGCCGCCGGGCTTCAGTACCCGGGCCATGTCGCGCAGGGCCTGGTCTTTGTCGGTGACGTTACGCAGGCCGAAGGCAATGGAAACCGCCTGGAAATTGTTGTCCGGGAACGGCAGGTGTTCGGCATCGGCCTGGACGTATTCGATGTTGCCGGCATAGCCCCGGTCGGTCAGGCGACTGCGGCCTACCTGCAGCATAGAGGCGTTGATATCGGCCAGCACTACTTTGCCGGACGGGCCTACCAGGTCTGAGAATTTCATGGTCAGGTCGCCGGTGCCACCGGCAATGTCGAGTACCTGGTGGCCGGGGCGAACACCGCTGAGCTCGATGGTGAAGCGCTTCCACAGGCGGTGGATGCCCATCGACATCAGGTCGTTCATGAGGTCGTATTTGCCGGCCACGCTATGGAAAACCTGGGCTACCTGGCTGGCTTTCTGGCTCTTCGGTACATCGCGGAACCCGAAATGGGTGACGTCGTCCTGGCCGTTGCCGGGAGTGCCCGGTGCTTGCTGCTCGCTCATGGGTGTTCGTCCTGTCAGAATCTAAGGTTGGTATTCTAACCTTTGAGGGGTTGGCTACAAGTTTATTGCCGGCTTACACTGTAAAACCGTTTCCAAATCACCGAGAAAACTGATTCATGTCTGTTATCGATATCCATCGCGCCCATTCCCTGGACAAGGCCCATGCCCGAGAGGCCGCCGAAACCCTGGCCAAGGACTTGTCCCGGCAGTTCGACGTTAACTATCAGTGGGAAGGCGACCTGCTTAAATTCAAGCGCAGCGGCGTGAAAGGCCAGCTGGACATTGCCGAGAGCGACCTGCATATCCGCCTTGAACTGGGCATGATGCTGCGACCGTTCAAATCCCGCATCGAGCAGGAAATTCATTCCCAGCTGGACCAGATCATCCAGGCCTGATCGCTACAGGTCGCCCGGCAGCGTAAACGGCTCCGGGTGGCCTTTCAGTATGTTCTCCATTACCTGCCTTTCCCGGCTGATAAGCCGCTCGATCAACAGATCTACCTTGTCCATTTTCCGGAAAGCGCTGTAACCCCGGTGCAAAAAGCTGTGCAAATCGCCCAGTTCCGCCATTTCCGCCGGTCCCCGGGTCATCGACAGCAGCCAGCCCAGTGTGCGGTTGCGTACATAGCGGTCGAGCTGCTGGCCGGTATCGGACACCAGTTCCAGCTGCCGGTGCCGTGCCGGAAGTTGCCCGCTGGCCCGGTAGCCTTCGCACCAGGCTGCGGCGGTGATCGAGCCGGTATCCAGGCCTTGCCGGTCAAACCATTCGGCCAGTTCCAGGTCCAGGCTCTGGGTCAGCAGGTTCAATTCGACCAGGCCGGCAAAGGTGGCCAGCAGGTGGTCGGGCAGCCACTTCACCATTTTCGGGAATACACGGTCGATGTTGTCATCGCGGCGGGTCATGCCGGCCGGGGCGTAGAGGTCGGTCAGCAGGAATTCCAGGCCGGTGTGATAGCCGGGGTGGCGGTACAGGTCCTGGTGGGTAGTTTTCAGGCGCTCGGCCTGCCAGTCGGCAATCCGGCGGGTGTCGTCCAGCAGCGGGCTGGCAGCTTTCAGTTGCCGGAAGTCGTGGTACTCAAGCAACAGGCGCTTGAGCCTGTGGGCGTTTTCTGACTGCACTTCCGTTGCGACCAGGCGCTCACGATACATGCCGGGACTCCATCACACTGAACCTGAAACCGCGCAGTTTAACGGAGCCCCGCAGCCGGTGCACCCGGAATCGGGGCCAGGAATTCAGCCTTGTGCGGCGGCAGGCAGGGTTTCAAAGCCCGGTACCCATTCCTTGCTGTCCAGGGTGATGAAGTGGCTGGGTGCCCCGGTTTCAACAATCCGCATGGTGGTGGGGCTGGTGCGGGCGCTGGCCAGCATGGCGGTGCGGTCCAGAATGCGGTCGGTGCCGGGAATCAGGAAGGTGCCGTGGCGTACGTGCTGGTACACGGAGCTGTCTGTTCGGGCCATCCACTCCATGATGTTCTCGATGTTGCGAACAATGGTGAGGTGATCCTTGGTGGCGTAGAACAGTTTGCCCAGAAGCTGGCGCTTGCGCGGGTTCATCTTGCCGAAGAAGGTCTGGCCATAGGCCGACTGCGGGGCACTGTTGATCAGGCGGATCAACCAGGGCCACATACCGTGGCTGACCGGTTCCAGAAGCGTGGTGACCAGGGCGTGCAGTTTACCCTGGGGCAGTACCGGGGCTTCCAGCACGACTTCCGCGTCTTCATAGAGTTCCGGCCACTGGCGTATGGCTTCCAGAATAACCGCGCCACCCCGGGAATGGCCGTGCACCCGGATGTTGCGGGTGGTGGGCAGGTTCTGAAGGGCCTGGTTCAGGATGCAGGCATCGTATTCGATGGTGCCTTCAAGGTGTTTGATGGGCACTTCCCAGTCCGGAGTTTCAGGCGTTACGCCATTCACCGGTATGTGGTAGTTGCTGCAAGTGAGCAGGATCAGTTCGGTTGTGGGGGCGTCGTAGGCCTGGGTGAAGTAGCAGTGGTTTTCCAGAAAGCCGTGTACGCCGATCACGGTCTGTTCTGCCGCGCCGCTGTGGTTCCGCACAGACACAGCGCCCTTGCCAACCCGGAATACCCGGCCGGAAAACATTTCCGAATAGGCGTTTTCGATGGGTTTGATCAGCTTGCGAACATGACTGGCTTTCATTGTTCATCTCCCCCCGTCACAGCTTCAGGCTTTGTTTGGAATTGGATAGCCGGTTTAGCTTTTGTACCCCGATCGGCGTGCGGGTGTAGTGGCACCAGTGCCCGGATTTTTGGTGATTCGGGGCCAATCAGGCTTTGCGTCGTTCAGTTTATAACCATTGCATCAAGCCATGTAGCGAGTATAGAAGCGAACAGTTAATCGCGTGTAACTTTTTGTAAGCCTGTGCGCGGTATCCACACGATGGAGCCGGATGAACGACTCTGGCACAATGCTGGATTGGCTTTTCACCAGTTTACTGACCGGGGACCTTCAGGTTTGAACCAAGAGCACTCGCATCTCATGCTGCCTTCGGATTCGGCCTGGCTGGCTTTGGAACGGCCGGACAACCCCATGACTATCACCATCATGCTCCGGGTGGACGGGCTGACCGCCGGCCGTTTCCGGGAGTTTCTTGAGGTTTACTGGTCGGCCTGGGAACGCTTTGGTTGCCGCCCGGTGTGGAAAGCCCCGGCCTGGTACTGGCAGCCAGACGCTACCTTTAATGTGGCGCACCACCTGGATGTGGCGCTGGACCGGTTTGACCAGCACCAGCTGCAGGACTGGGTGTCTGCCCGACTGAATGAGCCCCTGCCGCTTTATCGCCCGGCCTGGAAATTCTGGCTGGCCCCTAACGCCGAAGGCGGCGCTGCCCTGCTGCTGCGATTGCACCATTGCTATGCCGATGGTTTGTCGCTTTTGAGTATTTTCGACCAGTTGTGCCCGGCCTCGCCCCGGCAATACCCGGCGGTATACGGCGCCCCGGAGCAGCCCCGGGTAGGGCGCTGGCTGGAAACCGCCCAGCAATGGCTGGGCTCACAGCTTGCCCGCTACGGCGCCACCACACAGACTGATGCAGAAAAGCCGGAGACCGGCCTGGAGCAAACCCTTGCGGCCCGCACCGTACAGAACGGGGCGCGACTGGTGCATGAGCTGAGCGAATTCCTGGCCGAGGAAGAAGATTCCCCGTCTGATCTCAAGCAACCGCTGGCCGGCCAGCGCAATTGCCGGTGGTCGGCTCCGGTGCCGCTGGAGCGCTTTCGCGCCATTGCCCACCAAACCCGCACCACCATCAACGATGTGCTGCTGGCCTGCGTGGCTGCAGCGGTACGCCCGCGGCTGGGCATGACACCGGAACAGCTGGACGATGCGGTGATGCACGCCGCCGTGCCGGTAGACATCCGCACCCGCTTGCCCGAAGGCATCAAGCCCGAAGCCGGCGAGCCCGGCAACTGCTTCGGTACCGTGTTTGTGCCACTGCCGGTAGATGGCGAAAGCGCCCTGGAGCGGTTGTTCCGCATCAAGCATGAAACCCGCAAACTCAAGAAGAGCTGGCAACCGGGCCTGGCCTGGGGCCTGACTGCCTGTGCCTCCCTGCTGCCAGACATCGGCCGCAAACCCCTGGCCGATCTATTCTTTCGCAAGGCCTCGGCCGTGGTTTCCAACGTACCGGGCACTCCGGAAACCCGTTACCTGGCCGGTTGCCCCATTACCGAGCAGATGTTCTGGGTGCCCCAGGCCGGGAATATCGGCCTGGGTGTGAGCATTGTCAGCTATGCCGGGCAGGTGCAGTTTGGCGTTGTGGCGGATGAGGCGGTGATGGCGGATCCTGCGGCGTTTCTGGAGGATTGCCTGGCGGAACTGGATCAGCTGGACTGACCATACGACCATTGGCTTAGCCGATTCTTGCTGCGTCTGCCTACAAACCTTCCGGATTGGGTCTACCTTTGTTGTGTTAACGCAAAAGGCTGCGTTGCCCTGCGACAATCACAACAAAGAGGCAGAAGTCATGATCTATGCACAACCCGGACAAGAAGGCTCCGTTGTTTCCTTCAAATCCCGCTACGAAAACTACATTGGCGGCGAGTGGGTGGCGCCTGTAAAAGGCCAGTACTTCGACAACATCACCCCGGTCACCGGCGCTGTGTTCTGTGAAGTACCCCGTTCGACTGCCGAGGATATCGACCTGGCTCTGGACGCCGCCCACAAGGCCGCACCGGCCTGGGGCAAAACATCCCCTACAGAGCGTTCCAACATCCTGCTGAAAATTGCCGATCGTATCGAGGCCAATCTCGAAAAGCTGGCGGTGGCGGAGACCTGGGACAACGGTAAGGCCGTTCGTGAAACATTGAATGCCGACATCCCGCTGGCGGCTGACCACTTCCGTTATTTCGCCGGCTGTATCCGTGCCCAGGAAGGTCACATGGGCGAGATTGACCACAACACCGTGGCGTACCATTTCCACGAGCCGCTGGGCGTGGTCGGCCAGATCATCCCCTGGAACTTCCCGCTGCTGATGGCGGCCTGGAAGCTGGGCCCCTGCCTGGCCGCCGGTAACTGCACCGTGCTTAAACCCGCCGAGCAGACCCCGGCCAGCATCCTGGTGCTGATGGAAATCATCGGCGACCTGCTGCCGCCGGGCGTGCTTAACATCGTCAATGGCTATGGCCCGGAAGCCGGCCAGGCCCTGGCTACCAGCAAGCGTATTGCCAAGATTGCCTTCACCGGCTCCACCCCGGTGGGCTCGCACATCCTCAAGTGTGCAGCCGAAAACATTATTCCGTCCACGGTTGAGCTGGGTGGCAAGTCCCCGAATATCTACTTCTCCGACGTGATGAAGGCTGAGCCTGAGTTTGTCGACAAGTGCGTGGAAGGCCTGGTTCTGGCGTTCTTCAACCAGGGCGAAGTCTGCACCTGCCCGTCACGGGCGCTGGTTCAGGAAGATATGTTCGAAGAGTTCATGCAGAAAGTGGTTGAGCGCACCAAGGCCATCAAGCGTGGCAACCCGTTGGATACCGACGTTCAGGTTGGTGCTCAGGCGTCCAAGGAACAGTTCGACAAAATCATGTCGTACATGGAAATTGGTCGTCAGGAAGGCGCGGTTGTGCTGACCGGTGGTGACCGCGAGCACCTGGAAGGCGAGTTCAACAACGGTTTCTACATCCAGCCGACCCTGTTCAAGGGCGACAACAAGATGCGGGTGTTCCAGGAAGAAATCTTCGGCCCGGTGGTGGGGGTCACCACCTTCAAAACCGAGGAAGAAGCCCTGGCCATCGCCAACGACACCGAGTTTGGTCTGGGTGCCGGCGTGTGGACCCGCGACACCAATCTTGCGTACCGCATGGGCCGCAATATCCAGGCCGGTCGGGTCTGGATGAACTGCTACCACGCATACCCTGCCCACGCGGCCTTCGGTGGTTACAAGAAGTCCGGTGTTGGCCGCGAGACCCACAAGATGGCGCTGGAACACTATCAGCAGACCAAGTGTATGTTGACCAGCTACGACACCAACCCTCTCGGGTTCTTCTGATTGCTCCTCATTTCCGGGCCGCGGTTTTCCGCGGCCCGGTATTTCTGGTATACCCGGTTCAACAGATGTCATTAACCCCTGGAGGGCTGAATCCGAATGTTCAAAGCAATCCTGATTGAAGGCAGTCGGGGTGACCAGCAGGTCTCTCTCAAATCCGTCGATGAAGCGCAGTTGCCGGAAGGCGATGTGACCGTGGATGTGGCGTACAGCACCCTGAACTACAAGGACGGCTTGGCTATCACCGGCCGTGCGCCCATCGCCAAGACCTATCCGATGGTTCCGGGCATTGACCTTGCTGGTGTGGTGACTGAATCGTCCAACCCCGACTTCAAGGCCGGAGACGAAGTGGTGCTCAATGGCTGGGGAGTGGGTGAGAAACACTGGGGCGGCCTGGCCCAGAAAGCCCGGCTTTCGGGTGACTGGCTGATCCCGCTGCAGGCGCCGTTCACGGCCCGCCAGGCCATGGCCATCGGCACCGCGGGTTACACCGCCATGCTGTGTGTCATCGCTCTGGAGAAACACGGCGTTAATCCAGAATCCGGCGACATCCTGGTAACCGGTGCTACAGGTGGTGTTGGCAGCGTGGCGGTGGCCATTCTGGCCAAGCTGGGCTACTCGGTGACTGCGGTAACGGGCAGGCCGGAAGAGGAAGCTTACCTGAAATCCCTGGGCGCCAAACAGATTCTGGACCGGGCCGAATTGAGTGAGCCGGGCAAACCGCTGGCCCGGGAAACCTGGGCAGGTGCTGTGGATGTGGCCGGCGGCCAGGTACTGGCCAATGTGTGTGCGGGCATGAAGTATCACGGGGTAGTGGCCGCGTGTGGCCTGGCAGCCGGCATGGATTTTCCGGCAACCGTGGCGCCGTTCATCCTGCGTGGCGTGACCCTGTGTGGCATCGACAGTGTGATGGCCCCGAAATCGGACCGGGTGTATGCCTGGAAGCGCCTGGCCGAGGATCTGTCTCCGGAACTGCTGGACAGCATGATCACCGAAGTGGCCTTTGATGATGCCATCGACGCCGCTGGCCGGCTGATGGATGGCAAGATCCGAGGTCGCATTGTGATTCCGGTGGCCGGTTAGCTTTATACTGGTCGGACGCAAGAGCAACGGAGCAGGGAGATCAAGTGACCGACTACAGAACCGAACAGGACAGTCTGGGCGAAGTGGCAGTACCCGCAGAGGCCCTCTGGGGCGCCCAGACTCAAAGGGCCATCGACAACTTTCCGGTCAGCGGCCAGCCCATGCCGGCCGATTTCATCAAGGCGGTGGTGCTGGTGAAATGGTCTGCCGCCCAGGCTAATGCTTCCCTGGGCTTGCTGGATGCGCCCTGTCGGGACGCCATTGTGCAGGCCTGCGGTCGGCTGAGCATGGGCGAGTTTGCCGACCAGTTTCCGGTTGACCGCTACCAGACCGGGTCTGGCACCAGTACCAATATGAACGTGAACGAGGTGGTGGCCGCTATCGCCCGGCAACAAGGGGTGGATGTAAACCCGAACGATCACGTGAACATGAGCCAGAGCTCGAACGATGTGATCCCCACGGCCATTCACATCAGCTCGGTGCTGGCGGTAAAGAACAAGTTGTTGCCAGCCATCTCGCACCTTCGCGGGGTGATTTACCAGCGCGAGGGTGAGCTGGCAGGGCAGGTGAAAACCGGCAGAACCCACCTGATGGATGCCATGCCCGTTACCCTCGGCCAGGAACTGAAAACCTGGCGGGAGCAGCTGGCAGCAGTTGAAAAACGGCTTGAAGCGTCGATGGACGAGCTGGCAGACCTGCCCCAGGGTGGAACGGCGGTAGGCACCGGGGTAAATGCCGCTTCCGAGTTTGCCGGGCAGTTCATCAAGTTCCTGAAAATAAACAGTGGCTACAGTTTTCGATCCCTCAACCACAAGTTCGTAGCCCAGAGTGCGGTGGACGCGCCGGTGGCACTGTCGGCCCAGCTCAGGGGGCTTGCGGTGGTACTGACCAAGATCGCCAACGATCTGCGCTGGATGAACAGCGGCCCCATTCATGGCTTATCAGAGATCAGCTTGCCGGCGCTGCAGCCGGGCAGCAGTATCATGCCCGGCAAGGTGAACCCGGTCATTCCGGAATCGGTGGCCATGGTCGGAGCCCAGGTGATGGGGCTGGATAACGCCGTGGCCATGGCCGGCCAGTCCGGCAATTTCCAGCTGAACGTGATGCTGCCGCTGGTGGGCGCCAACCTGCTGGATATGACCGGCCTGCTGGCCAATGCCACAACCATGCTGGCCGACAAGGCCATTCAGGGCTTTACGGTCAATGCCGATAACCTGAATGCCGGTGTGGGGCGCAACCCGGTGCTGGTGACGGCCCTGAACCCGGAGATCGGCTATGCGCTGGCGGCGGACATTGCCAAGGAAGCCTATCGCACAGGCCGGCCGGTGATTGATGTGGCGGAAGAACGCAGTGGCCTGAGCCGTCAGCGTTTGGAAGAACTGATGGATCCGCTCAAGCTGACCCGTGGAGGGCTCGCCTGAGCCAGTCCCGCCGGAGGTAGCCCGTGCTGTTGTCGCTGGAGTTGTTTGTCATGCTGGTTCTGGCCAACGGTTCTCCGGTGGTGGTGGCCCGGCTGTTGCACAATCGCTGGGACTGGCCGGTAGATGGTGACCGGCTATGGCGTGACGGCCGGCCGGTGTTTGGCCACAGCAAAACCTGGCGCGGGCTGGCCTCCGGTGTGCTGTCCTGTCTGTTATTCGCGGCCTGGCTGGGGCTGGGATGGATTTTCGGTGCGCTGTTCGGCTTCCTGTCGTTGCTGGGGGATTTGCTCAGCAGTTTTATCAAGCGCCGCGCAGGGCTGGTGTCCAGTTCCCGCGCCCTGTGGCTGGATCAGCTGCCGGAAGCCCTGTTGCCCATGCTGATGGCCTGGTACTGGTTGCCGCTGGCGTTATGGCAGGCGGTTGTGGTGGCTGTGCTGTTTGCCATTGCCAACGTGGTGGTGTCGCCGCTGCTGTTCCGGCTGGGTATCCGCAAGCAGCCTCACTGAGGGCCTCAGGCCGGGCCCCGGGTGAGGGTATGCAGGGTCACTTCCGGCGGGCAGTTCAGCCGCACATTCAGCACCGAGGTTCCCGCCCCCGGCGAGGTATACCCCTGCATACCGTTCACCTGCCAGGAGCCCTTGCCGAGCCTGCGGGGACAGTCGGAGTCGAGGGTGACCGGAATGCCGCCGGGCAGGCAGATCTGCCCCCCGTGGGTGTGGCCGCATAAAAACATGTCATAGCCCGCGTGGGCCGCTTCGCGCCAGATTTCAGGCGTGTGGCTGAGCAGCAGGCTGATACCGCCTGCGGGAATGTCGTCGCCGGCCCGGTGCAGGTTGTGCACTTTGTAGTAATGGGCGTCGTCTACTCCGGCCAGGTAAATCCTGGCCTGTTCCCGTTCCAGTGGCACCATTTCATTCATCAGCAACCGGTAGCCCATGTCTTCCAGTGCCGGAACCATGCGCACGCTGTCGTGGTTGCCCAGCACCGCGTAGGTGTCTCCCCGGATCGCCTCCCGGAGCTTTTCCATGCCCGCCAGGGCGGCCTCTACCGGGCCCCAGGTGCGCTGGCGATAATCGCCGGTCAGTACGCACAGGTCGTAGTCCAGTGGTTCAATCTGGCGGATGACGGCTTGCAGGTTCTGCTCGTCCATATCCACGTGCAGGTCGGTCAGGTGCAGTATCCTGAAACCTTCAAAGGCCTCGGGCAGGTCTGGCAGCACGAAGCTGTTGTGGGCGGTTCGCAGTTTGCGGCTGTTGCTCTGGGCCCGGTTAAACAGACCGACCGACTGCAGGCAAAAACGGATGAAACCCGGCGCATTGGCGAGGTTTTCCAGGTGAAATGATCGCTTGTCGCGGCCCAGAACCAGGGCTTCGGATTCCTGCTCGATGCCCAGGCGCTGGCGGGCGTGTACCGGCCCCAGCCGAAGGCTTAGGCGGTAATGGAGAAGCTCGTCCTGATCTTCCGGTTCGCGGACTTTTGCTGTCATGCTGTTTCCCTGATGCCGAGCGGGGTCTTATCGCTGGCCCCTGTTTTCATTATGGTGGCTGACAGGGCATGTGCAACCGCCCTGACATAATTTCATGTTGCGGTTGTGTCTGTTTATCATCGGTGGTCGTATACACGGGTATAACCTGTGCAACCAGAAACTGGAGACAAACTATGACCGAAAGCTGCAATATTCCGGATCTGAATGTGCCGCGCAGCCGGTTCCCGACCCCGGAACAGGAACTGCCTGAAACCGGCAGCGAAGCCCATGTGGTGCTGGCCGGTGGTTGCTTCTGGTGCGTGGAAGCGGTGTTCCTGGCTATCGACGGAGTTACCCGGGTTGAATCCGGCTATGCCGGCGGTTCGGCTGACACGGCAAATTATGAGGCGGTCTGTTCCGGCAGCACCGGCCATGCTGAAGTGGTAGATGTGCACTACAACCCGGAAAAGGTCGGTTTCGGCGAACTGCTGCGGGTGTTTTTCTCGGTGGCCCATGACCCGACCCAGCTGAACCGGCAGGGCAACGACATCGGCAGCCAGTATCGGTCTGCCGTATTCTATGAAAACGATGCCCAGAAGCAGCTGGTGCAGGCCTACATCCGGCAACTGGATGAGTCCGGCGTTTACCCGGCACCGGTGGTTACCACCCTGGAGCCGCTGACGGCGTTTTACCCGGCCGAGGCACACCACCAGAACTTTGCGGCCCGTAATCCGTACCAGCCCTATATCATGGCCGTAGCCGCCCCGAAGATGGAAAAGCTGGCCAGCGCATGGCCGGACCGACTGAAACCCGAATTCAGCCAGGACGACCAGGACCTGGCCTGAGGAGAATGCAATGAGTGTATCGGCATCAGGCTATGACCTGACCCCGCTGAGCGAAGCGGACATTGAAGACAAGGCCAGCGCACTGAGCGCAGAAGAGCGACGGGTATTGCTGCACCACGGCACCGAGCACCCGTTCTGCGGCACCCTGCTGGACAACAAGAAGACCGGGGTATACCACTGCCGGCTGTGTGACCTGCCGTTGTTCAGCTCCGATGCCAAGTTTGATTCCGGCACCGGCTGGCCGAGCTTCTTCCAGCCGTTTGACCCGGAACATATCCGCTACATTGAGGACACCAGCTTTGGCATGGTGCGGACGGAGATCCGCTGTGCCCGCTGCGACAGCCACCAGGGCCACGTATTCCCGGATGGTCCGCCACCCACCGGGCAGCGGTATTGCCTGAACTCGGTGTCTCTGGTGTTCCGGGAGACAGAGCATTCAGCATGAAACGACTGAACTTGAGCCCGTTAACTGAATCGGCAACCCTGCTGCGGCGCGCGGCTGTGGTGCTGGGGTCTGTGGGGCTGACGGCGCTTTATTCGTTACTGGTGTTGTTACGGGCGTTGTTCGGCAAACTGGACCGTCGGATTGTCGACAAGTATTGCCGGGAGTGGTCTACCGCGTTGCTGAAACTGGTACGAACCAGCCTGACTGTTCGCGGCGAGGTTCCGGACTTCAATGACGGCCGGCGGTATATCATCATGAGCACCCATGCCAGTCACTACGATATTCCGGTCAGCTTTGTTTCGCTGCCCGGCTCCATTCGTATGCTCGCGAAGAAAGAGCTGTTCAAGATCCCTTTGTTAGGCCAGGCCATGGCGGCCGCCGAGTTTCCGTCCATAGACCGTTCCAACCGGCAAAATGCCGTGCGTGACCTGGATCGGGCACGGGCGATGATGGAGAGCGGGATAGTGCTGTGGGCGGCGCCTGAAGGTACCCGGTCACCGGATGGTAACTTGCTGCCCTTCAAGAAGGGGTGTTTCCACCTGGCGCTGGAGACCGAAGCGGTGATTGTTCCTGTGGCCATCCGGGGTATTCACCGGGTGCTGCCCGCCCGGAGCATGCAGATTAACCTCGGGCAGCCAGTCGATGTTCGGGTAGGAACGCCCATCGATACGGCAGGAAAGTCCAAGGAAGACCTGGCCGGGGTCATGGAAGAAGTGCGCCAGCGGCTGGAAGAGTTACTGGGGGATGGCGAGGCTGGCTGATGCGCCAGCCTCGCGGACGGCAAGTGGTTCAGCTTGCTGCCATGGTGGAGAACAAATAACCGGTGTAACCAACGTACACCAGCAGCAACAGGGCACCATCTACCCTTGATATCAGCTTGCGCCAGCCGGTCAGGCCGAAGCCCATCACCAGCAAGGCCAGTGTCAGCCCGAACATCAGGGTCCAGTCGCGGTAGAGTACTTCCGGGGCGACCGACAGCGGCTCAATAACCGCGGCAAGGCCCACCACGGCCAGGGTGTTGAAAATCCCGGAACCCAGAATGTTGCCAAGGATCAGGTCGTGCTCGTTCTTCTTTACTGCGGCCAGTGCCGATGCCAGTTCCGGCAAGGAGGTACCGATCGCGACGATGGTCAACCCGATAATCAGGTCGCTGATGCCCAGGCTCTGGGCGATGGTTACCGCGCCCCAGACCAGGATCCGGGAGCTGGCAATCAACAGAACCAGGCCGACCACCAGCCAGGTGATGGCGCTTTTCAGGGGCATGGGGTGAGCGATCATCTCGGTTTCGGTGTCCCCGGCCAGCGGATCTTCCTTGCCCTGATAACCCTGGTAGATAGACCAGCCCATAACGGCCGCAAAAACAGCCAGCAGCACCCAACCATCAAGCCGTGACAGTTCGCCGTCCAGCAGCTGTGCACCGGCAATCAGGGTCAGCACCAGCAGCAGCGGCAGTTCCTTGCGGATAACCTGGGAATGCACGGCAATGGGCGCGATGATGGCGGTCAGGCCGACAATCAGGGCAATGTTGGTAATGTTCGAACCGTAGCCGTTACCCAGGGCGAGCCCGGGGTTACCATCTGAAGCCGCCATGGCAGAGACCGCCAGTTCCGGTGCGGAGGTGCCGAAGCCGATAATCACCATGCCAATCAGCAAGGTAGGCATGCCCAGGTGCTTGGCCGTGGCGGCCGCACCTTCCACAAATTTGTCTGCACTCCAGACCAGCAGTACCAGCCCGGCAATAATGGCACCTATAGCCATTAACATAGGAAGACCTCGTTAGGTTCAGGTTGTCGCCGCAGGTTACGCAGGCGAGGTCACAGTTGGCGCACAAAGATACAGTAAGTGGGCGTTTCAGGTCAGCCCCCGGGCTATCGGAAATACCGCTATACGGGGTGATCCGCATTGGCCCCTCGCTGGTATCAGACTAAAGTGGCGCTGATATTGTTAACAAAACAGGCGAGAATGGTCGCAAACAACATAGTTTGCCCGACACACGTCGATTGACAATCGCAATTTATTATTCCGATAAAAATCGGGATAATCGCGCTCAATCTCATACCGGAAGCATACGGCAGCGCCGTCTACCTCGCGCCCGACCGGCTTCCGACAGGCCGCTTTGCTGATCGTGGAGTGGCATCAGGCTTCAACACTAAGCTAGGGTGAAAACCAATGGCCGTAAGACAGGCAGACGTAGTGCTGGTCGGAGGGGGCGTCATGAGCGCCACTCTCGGCATGATGCTCAGGCAGCTGGATCCGTCTCTGGACATCGTCATGGTGGAGCGTCTTGACCACGTTGCCCATGAAAGCACCGATGGATGGAATAATGCAGGCACCGGCCACGCCGGCTACTGCGAACTGAACTACACCCCCGAAACCGAAAACGGCGATGTTGAAATTGCCCGGGCGTTACAGATTAACGCGCAGTTCGAGGTTTCCCTGCAGTTCTGGTCTTACCTGGTAGAGCAGGGCATTCTGCCCGAGCCGTCCTCCTTCATTAACCGCACGCCGCACCAGAGTTTTGTCTGGGGCGAGAAAGACGTTGCCTTCCTCAAGCGCCGTTTCCAGAAGCTGAAAGCCCACCACCTGTTCCGGGAAATGGAATACACCGAAAACCCGGAAGACCTGGCTGAGTGGATGCCACTGGTTGTCAGCAATCGGGACCCGATGCAGAAAGTTGCCGCTACCCGCATCAAGCACGGTTCTGATGTGGACTTCGGTTCACTGACCCGCAGCATGGTGAAGTGGCTGGAAACCCAGCCCAACTTCGAACTGATGCTGAGCTGCCCGGTGCACTACATCGACCAGCGTGACAACGGCCGCTGGAAAGTCCGGGTGAAGAACCAGAAAACCGGCGAGCTGACCAAGCTGGAAGCCGGTTTTGTATTCCTGGGTGCCGGTGGTGGCGCGTTGCCGCTGCTGCAGAAGTCCGGTATTGACGAAGCCCGTGGTTACGGTGGTTTCCCGGTCAGTGGCCAGTGGCTGGTGTGCCAGAAGCCGGATGTGGTCAAAGCCCACCATTCCAAGGTTTACGGCAAGGCGCCGATTGGCGCGCCGCCCATGTCGGTTCCGCACCTGGACACCCGGATCATCAACGGTGAGCCGGCGCTGCTGTTCGGGCCGTTTGCCGGTTTCACCACCCGCTTCCTGAAGCAGGGCTCGGTGTTTGACCTGTTCGGTTCGGTACGGGCGACCAACCTGCGGCCAATGCTGTCGGTGAGCAAGAGCAACATGGACCTGACCCGGTACCTGATCGGCGAAGTGTTCCAGTCCCACACTGACCGTGTGGAATCCCTGCGCAACTTCTTCCCGGATGCCCAGGAAGACGACTGGGCCCTGCAGATGGCTGGCCAGCGAGTGCAGATCATCAAGCAGACTGCCGAAGGCGGTGGCAAGCTGGAGTTCGGTACCGAGATTGTGGCGGCCAAAGACGGCTCGCTGGCGGCACTGCTGGGTGCATCACCGGGCGCGTCTACCGCAGCCAATGCCATGCTGAATGTGCTGGAGCGCTGTTTCCCCGAGAAGATGCAGTCTGCTGAGTGGCAGGAGCGCATGAAAGAGCTGGTGCCGTCTTATGGCCAGACTCTGGTGGAAGATGAGCAGCTGCTGAACAAGGTGCGTGAGCGCACGCTCTCAACCCTGAATCTCGCTTGATATAACCAATCAGTATCGGCAGCGCCGAAAGTGCAGAGGACAGTGGGGATAACCCGCTGTCCGCCTTCAAGCTGAGTCTCCCGGTACCGACTGATTGCCGACAGCGTTGGAAAGAATGCTATGCTCGGAGGCAAATTGGCCTGACGGGGAAGCAGAGTATGACCAACGCGCAAGCCACGCCGCGTAATGGCGCAGAACTGTTCGTCCGGGCCCTCGAGAACGAGGGCGTAAAGTACATCTTCGCAGTACCGGGCGAGGAGAACCTGGATCTGCTGGAGGCGCTCCGGAAGAGCGACATCCGGTTGATCCTCAACCGCCATGAGCAGGCGGCAGGTTTCATGGCCGCCACCTTTGGCCGTCTGACCGGCCGGGTCGGGGTCTGCCTGTCCACCCTGGGGCCCGGCGCCACCAACCTGGTCACGGCCGCGGCCTATGCCCAGCTCGGTGGTATGCCCATGATGATGATTTCCGGGCAGAAGCCGATCAAATCCTCCAAGCAGGGGCTGTTCCAGATCCTCGATGTGGTGGACCTGATGCGGCCGCTCACCAAGTACACCCGCCAGATCTCCAACGCCAATACCATTCCGGCCAAAGTCCGGGAAGCGTTCCGGTTGGCCTCCGAGGAGCGCCCCGGCGCCGTGCACCTGGAACTGCCGGAGGACATCGCCGCCGAAGTGCCGGCACCGGACACCCACATCTTCGCGCCCAGTGATGCCCGGCGCCCCTCGGCCAGCCAGAAGAGTCTGGAGATCGCTTGCGACATGCTCCGTGAGGCGAAGCACCCGCTGATCATGATCGGGGCCGGTGCCAACCGTAAGCGGGTCTCCCAGGCACTGATTCACCTGGTGAACACCACCAACATCCCGTTCTTTACCACCCAGATGGGCAAGGGCGTGGTCGACGAGCGCCATCCCCGTTACCTGGGCAACGCCGCCCTGTCGGCCGGAGACTTTGTGCACCGGGCCATCGACCATGCCGACCTGGTGATCAACGTCGGTCACGATGTGGTGGAGAAGCCGCCGTTCTTCATGCAGCCGGGAGGCAAGAAGGTCATCCATGTGAACTTCTCCGGGGCCGACGTGGACCCGGTGTACTTCCCCCAGCATGAGGTGGTCGGGGACATCGCCAACAGTGTCGAGTACATGGCGGAGAACTGTGGCATCTGCCACAACCACGACTTCACCCGTTTCATGGAAGTGAAGGCTGCCGTCGACCGGCACCTCCGGGACAAGGCCGAGGATGATCGCTTCCCGGTGATTCCCCAGCGCATTGTTCACGACGTACGGGCAATGATGCCGGAGGACGGCATCATTGCCCTGGATAACGGTATGTACAAGCTCTGGTTCGCCCGTAACTATCCGGCCTACGACAACAACACCGTGCTGCTGGACAACGCACTGGCTTCCATGGGCGCCGGACTGCCCAGTGCCATGATGGCATCCATGCTGTACCCGGACCTGAAGGTGATGGCTATCTGCGGCGATGGCGGATTCATGATGAACAGCCAGGAGCTGGAGACAGCGGTCCGGCTGGACCTCAACCTGGTGGTGCTGATCATCAACGACAGCGCCTACGGCATGATCAAGTGGAAGCAAGCCCAGGAAGGGCTGGCGGATTTCGGGCTGGATTACCGCAATCCGGACTTTGTGAAATACGCCGAATCCTATGGCGCCACCGGTCACCGGGTTGTCCGCACCGAGGATCTGCGCCCCACCCTGGAACGTGCCCTCGCCGCTGGTGGCGTGCATCTGGTGGATGTACCCGTGGATTACAGTGAGAACCGTCGGGTGTTCGACGAGGAACTGGCGGAACTGACCCGGCAGCTTTAGTGTTGTGTCGCTGCGAATGCCGGCTGGCGGAAGCCAGTTTGCTCAGGGCAGGGTAAGGCTCCCGGCACCGGGAGCCTTTGTGGAAAATGGTTAGAGTTTGGCAAAGGCGGCATCAAAGTCCTTTGCGGCCGCATCGGTAAATTCAAAGCTCTTGCGAATGTAGGCCAGCGTGGCCTTTTCGGTATCGGTTACGCCGGGGCCGTCCTGGGCGGACTCGAATAAATCGGCAACCTCATCCTTCGATAACTTGCCTTCACCACGCCCGGTTGTGTGCTTGCGGGCCAGATCGAGCAGTTCTTTTTCGTATTTTTGTCCGTCTATCGTTTCGTAAGCCATAACAACACCAACTCCGTTTTCAAGGATTCGATACCCGGGCAGCCAGTGTGGGTGCGCCGGATATGGGGGGCGAAAGGCTGTGCCATCCAACTGGCCTATCGGTTTTATCCAAGCACAGGGTTCGGAGTTGTGCAAATATTGGGCTGGTTGTTTTGGTGGGGCTGAAACGAAAAAAACCCCGGAAGTCCGGGGCTTTTCTCTGGAAGGTGGTGGAGACGGCGGGAATTGAACCCGCGTCCGCCAGCACTAGGCCTTGAGATCTACATGCTTAGTGTCCTTCTATTGTTTTAACCTCAAGCGACCCGAAGGCCAGGGTGCAAGAGGCGAGCTCTTTAAATCTTAGCCTTTAGCCAGTGAGCTCTGGATAAAGGAGCATCCCGTAAGCGATGACGTCCTGAGATGTTGCTTCCGAGCTACGGGCGACCCGGTCAGGACGACTAGCAGCTTACGCTGCTAGTGCGTAGTTTTCGTCGTTTGCGACTATTGCGTTGCAGCTTTGGATTAACGAGATTGGCTGCCATCTCGACATGCACCCAAGGGTTCGCCACCAGCGTCGAAGCCATGTCGTCCCCTCTTACTTGGAGTATATGTGGGCGGCTCCCGATACTTCAAGGGGTGTTTCACTATCGTGGCGGTTATTTGTACCTATCCGTATCACGACGCAGCGCGAAGATCCCCTGTCGAGCCCTTGGCCTTTGCGGCCTGGTACAGATTCCGGAAGCTGTCGCGGAAGTATTCCATCACCGCAACCGGGTCTGCCGGGATGCCTTTGTCGATGGTAATTCCGAACTGTACGGTGCCGGCGTAGCTGAAAATGCTCATGCCAATACCGATGTTGCCGCTTTGAGGTACCCAGAACATGGGCTGAACCAGTTTGCTGCCGGCCAGGTACACGGCGTGCCGGGGGCCGGGCACGTTGGTCAGAACCGCAGAGGCTTTGTTGCTGAGCAGGTCCAGTGCCCGTCGTTCCAGGATATCGGGGCCGCGACCGAACAGATCAAGCAGGCTGTAGGTGACCTGGGCCTGGTAGGAACGCTTTAGCCGGTTCATGTTTTCCTGCACCTGGCGGAAGCACATGAGAGGGTCGGTAACTTCAACCGGCAGGCCCACCAGTACCAGGCCGAACTGGTTGCCCAGGGTCTCGATCGGCTGGTCCAGCGGGCGCAGGTTGAAAGGCACTGCTACCCGAATGCCGCAGTCCGGGATGGTCTGGTGTTGTTCGGTGAAGTGCCGGCTCAGGGCACCGGTGGCGGCGCACAACAGAACATCGTTAACGGTGCCGCCGAGTATTTTGGCGCAGGCTTTGACGTCATCAAGGTCGAGCGGTTCGGCCCAGGCGACCTGTTTGCGGCCAACCAGTTGTTGTTTCAGGCTGGTTTTTGGTTCGAAGGGAGCCAGCCCGAGTTTTACCAGGTCCGCAGCAATGCCGCCGGCCGTGGTGGCGAGCTTGAGCGGGTAGTTGGGTTCTTCACGGACGGAGTCCAGGAACAGTCTCGCCTGCTGCCATCCTGCCTGGCTGCTGTCTACCAAGCGGTGCAGGAAGCGGGAGGCGGCCGTGCCTTCCGGTTTTTTGGCAGGTTTCGGTTTGCTGGAGATTTTTTTCAGCCTGGCTTCGGGAGATTTATCCGTAAGGGAAAGCAGTACCCGAACCAGGGAGATGCCGTCTGCTATGCAGTGGTGAATGCGAACCAGCAGCGCGCAGCCGCCGTTAAAATTGTCGATATAGTGGATTTGCCAGAGCGGGCGCCGGAAATCCAGGGCGCTGCTGTTGAAGTCGCTGGCCAGCGACTGGAGTTCATCCTTGCCGGCTTTGCCGGGCAGGGCAATGCGGTGCAGGTGGTTGTCGAGATCGAACAGCGGGTCGTCTTCCCAGTAAACCCTGTCGCCTTTATCTACGATGCGCTGGCGGAAGCGCCGGAACTTAAGGAAGCGCTCCTCCAGGGTACGCTTCAGGCGATTGATGTCGATCGGTTTTTCGAACATCAACACCGCCGAAATCATCATGGGGTTTTCCGGGGTGTCCATGCGCAGCCACGACCGGTCTACCGACGACATGGCTGCCCGTTGTGGTGACATACCCCCTCCTTGTGTCTCAGCCTCAGGTGTTGGCTTCGCGCATAATTCGCTGCTTCTGCCGGTTCCAGTCCCGCTCTTTTTCTGTCGCCCGCTTGTCGAACAGCTTCTTGCCTTTTACCAGGGCGATCTCGCACTTCACTTTGTTGCCTTTCCAGTATAGCGCCAGCGGGATACATGTGTGCCCGGCCTGGTTGACCTGGCCGATAATCTTTGCAATTTCCTTGGCGTGCAGCAGCAGTTTCCGGGTGCGGGTGGGGTCGGCAATCACATGGGTAGACGCCGTGTTGAGCGGCGTAATGTGGGCGCCAAGCAGCCAGGCTTCGCCGTCTTTGAGCAGGACATAGGCATCCACCAGTTGCGCCTTGCCGGCACGCAGAGACTTCACTTCCCAGCCAAGCAGGGCCAGGCCCGCTTCGAAGCGTTCCTCGATGTGGTATTCGTGCTTTGCCTTCTTGTTCAGGGCAATGGTGTTACTGGTTGGTCCGCTTGCTTTCTTCTTGCTCATGAATCCTGTCCGGGATCGGAAGAATGACTTGGCCGGCGGTTAACAGAGGGCCGGCAAAGCGGGCATTGTAGCTCAGGTCTGCCAGACGGGTCACGATTTCGCCGCCGGGGTGCCACAATGGTCGTTTGCCGCCACCGGCATCGGCTACAATAAGCGGCTATAGCTTCTCAGGGGCCGGAATGCCGCACAAGTACCAGACATCCATAGGGTCGTTTACCCGTAAATCCAGCTTCTTCTGGGCCTCGGTTGGTGCAACCGTGGGCCTTGCCAACCTGTGGCAGTTTCCTTACCTGGCCAGCATTCACGGTGGCGGCCTGTTTATCCTGTTGTACCTGGCGTGCCTTTTGCTGGTGGCGTTGCCCCTGATGGTGACAGAGGCGGTGTTCGGGCGGCACTCCCGGCACGGGATCGTGCTCGCCATGGATGGCTTTGTGCGCAACGCCGGCAGCCACCGCTTGTGGCACCTGACCGGTCCCCTGAGTGTGATTGCAGCCTTCCTGGTACTGTCATTCACCGCAGTGTTTGGCGGCATTGTGCTGGCCTATGTGTTTGCCGGTGCTTCCGGCCAGTTCAGCAGTGCGACCACAACTTCCGCTTCGGCGGTGCTGACCGAGCTGGTTTCAAGCCCGGAGCGTTACCGGGAGTTTATGGCCTGGCACGGGTTCTTCCTGCTACTGGTACTGGCGGTGTCGGCACGGGGTGTCGTGAAGGGATTGGAGCGTTCGCTGCGCATTGTTGTGCCTTGCACGTTAGTGTTGCTGGCGATGTTGTTTGCCCTGTCCGCCGGGCATGGGCGGCTGGAATCCGGGGTTGATCACATTCTGACCTTCCGGCCGGAACAGTTGAGCCTCGACAGCATCAAGGCAGCCTTCTTCCATGCCTTTTACACCCTGGGGCTCGGGGTCGGGGTTTGGGCGATCTTTGGTGCCTACACCACGGCGGAAACCCGCCTGAAACGATCTATTCTGGCGGTGGTGCTGATGGATACCCTGGTGGCAATCGTTGCCGGTGTGATGATGTTTTCCATTGCGCTTGACGGCACCAGCCTGGATGGCGAGCGAGGCTTCAGCCTGTTGTTTGTCTCTCTGCCGGTGGCACTGGCCCAGGTGCCGTTCAGCCAGGTGGTGATCACCGCGGTATTCCTGCTGGTGGTGCTGATTGTCTGGGCGACGTCTATCTCCCTGCTGGAGCCCGTGGTGGGCTGGTTGCGGGAATGGCTCGGCGCGCCAAGGGGATGGTCTGTGGTGTGTGTGGGCCTGGCGGTGTGGCTGGCGGGCCTGGCCTCGCTGTTTTCTTTCAACGTCTGGGCCGACTATCAGCTGGCAGGAGCCACGGTTTACCGGTGGCTGGAGCTGGTGACCGGCGGCATCCTGATTCCGGTGGTTGCCATGCTTGTTGCCACCTTCGCCGGCTGGTGTCTGACTCGCCGCTACAGCGCGCAGATTCTGGGCGATGCCCCGGCGTTTTTCCGCAAGCTCTGGTATTGGGTGATGCGGCTGGTGCTGCCGGTTGTGGCGTTGTGGATAGGTATCCAGTACACCATTTTTTCACTGTCCAATCTTTGTGATAACGGCAACGATGCGATCTGGTGCGGGCCGGGTACGCCGGTTGCCGAAGCTTCGGCACCGGTGGAAAACGCCCCAAACGGGCCGGATATCCAGTATCATGGTGAATGACCCATCGGCCGGTGACAGCGGTTGGTGTCAGTAGTAGCAAAAAAGCGCAGGAATTCCGTTTTACATGGCTCATCAGATTGATAAAACCGCGCTGGTTATGCATTCGGCCGAACGCATGTTCCACCTGGTCAACGACGTGGCGCGTTATCCCGAGTTTCTGCCCTGGTGCGCCGGGGCGGAAGTGCACGAGCGTACCGATGCCGAGATTATGGCGTCACTGGAAATCGCCAAGGGTGGTGTGCGACATCGCCTGACTACACGCAACCAGCTGCTGATGCCGGAAAGCATCGAAATGAAGCTGGTGGATGGCCCGCTCAAGAACCTGACCGGTCGTTGGCATTTCCGGTCGCTGGACGACAATGCCTGCAAGGTTATCCTCACGCTGGAGTTTGAGTTTGGCGGCTCGTTGTCCCGAATGACCTTCGGCCCGGTCTTCAACCAGGCTGCCAACACCATGGTGGACGCCTTCTGCCGTCGCGCAGATGAAATCTATCGCGGAGGATTGGTGTAATGCAGGTAGAGGTGGCATACGCCCGGCCCGACAAGCAGCAGATTGTGCCGGTCAAGGTTCCGGAGGGAACCACGGCGCTGGAGGCGGTAAAGCTTTCGGGTATTGTGGATATCTTTCCGGAAATCGAGCCGGACACGATTGATATGGGCGTGTTCGGCAAGGTGATCAAAGATTCGGCCAGCCACGAGTTGCGGGAAGGCGACCGGGTAGAGCTTTACCGGCCGCTCAAGATAGACCCGAAACAGGCGCGCCTGAACCGGGCCAAAAAGAAAGCCTGAAGCTTAGTAGGCCGGGGTTTCTTCCAGCAGCTGGGCTTCGTAGTGGCTGTACTGGTCGCCGTTATAGTAAACGATGATGCGTTGTTCTTCGATGTCACCACCCCGGCGCTGGAAGGTGTACACGTAGTATTCCCTGGAAGGATCGACCGGGTTCAGCATCAGCGGGCTGCCCAGTATCGCGTGTACCTGGCTGCGTGACATGCCTTCGGAGAGTTCAGTCAGCTCTTCGTCGGTAACAATGTTTCCCTGCTGTACGTTGATCTTGTAAACGCCGGGGAAGACGCAGCCTGACAAGGATAAAATGCCAATAAGAATGATAGCGGTGAGCTTTTGCATCGCCAGGGGAAATCCTCTATCTTGAAATCGCCTGCCTTTGGCAGGTGTGAAACGGGTTTAACCGTTGAACGGCGGCTTCATCATACCGGAAGCCGTAAGGCACACCAACGAGTGAATAGTAGCATGCCATCTGAAAACGCCGAATTACGAAAAGTCGGTCTTAAGGTTACTCTGCCCAGGGTGAAAATCTTCAATATTCTGGAGAACGCCAAGGAGCATCACCTGAGTGCTGAAGACGTCTACAAGAAGTTGCTCGATCAGGGTGACGATGTGGGCCTTGCGACCGTTTACCGGGTGCTGACCCAGTTTGAGGCAGCTGGCCTGGTATTGCGCCACAACTTTGAAGGCGGCCATGCTGTGTTCGAAATGGCCGGCGACGATCACCACGACCACATGGTCTGCACCCAGACCGGTGAAGTGATCGAGTTTGTGGACGAGGTCATCGAAGAGCGTCAGCAGAAGATTGCGGCAGAACACGGCTACGAGATTGTCGATCACAGCCTGATCCTGTACGTAAAACCTCTGAACGCCGGTAAGAAGTAATCAAACGATAAAAAAAGGGGCCAGCAAGTGCCGGCCCCGAAGCTCTCCGAATCGAGAGGGGATTTTAGTGATGGGTCGCCTGGCCCTTTACGAACATCTCCCGGGCATGGGCAATGGTATGCTCGGTCATGTCCACGCCACCCAGCATTCTTGCTACCTCGCTGATCCTGCCCTGATCATCCAGTGCTTCAATGCGCGAGTAAGTCGCTTCTTTTTCAGTAAACTTGCTGACAAACAGGTGCTGATGGCACTGGGCGGCCACCTGCGGCAAGTGAGTCACACACAGTACCTGCCCGTTATCCCCCAGTGACCGCAGCAGTCGGCCCACCACTTCGGCAGTGCCGCCGCCAATACCTACGTCCACTTCATCGAACACCAGCGTGGGTGTTGTGGAGGTTTGTGCCACAACCACCTGGATGGCCAGGCTGATCCGTGACAATTCACCGCCGGAGGCCACCTTGGCCAGTGGGCGTGCCGGCTGGCCGGGGTTGGCGCTGACCAGGAATTCGATATCTTCCATGCCATGGGGTGCCGGCTCGTTGTCAGTATTGCCGCTCAGGTGGGTGACAAACTGCATGTTGGGCATGCTCAGCTGGGCCAGTTCCCGGGCAACCCGCTGGTCCAGTTCCATGGCGGCCTGTTCCCGTTTGGCAGACAGCTGTGCTGCCAGCTCATCGAATTGTTTACGCAGGTTTTCAAGCTCAGCTTCAAGCTGTTCCAGGCTGCCTTCGCCGCCGTCCAGTTCGGCCAGTTCTGCAGCCAGGCGCTGGTGCAGTTCCGGCAACTCTTCCGGGGTAATCCGGTGCTTGCGGGCCATCTGGTAAATGGCGCTCAGGCGTTCTTCCACCTCGGCTAACCGCGCCGGGTCGGCTTCATAGTCGTCGACAAACCGGCGCAGGTTGTCGCCGGCTTCCGAAATCTGGATCTGTGCTTCGTTCAGCATCTGCAGGGTATCGGCCAGTGCCGGCACTTCCAGCGGCAGTTGCTCCAGTTGCTGCAGGGCCTGGCGTACCAGGGCGGCTGCGCTGGTGTCATCTTCGGTGCAGAGCAGGGCGGCCTGGTGACTGCTGTGCAGTACTGCATCCGCCTGGCTCAGCTGGGCCTGCTCCTGCTCAAGGGCCTCCTGTTCGCAGTCTTCCAGTGCCAGCCGGTCCAGTTCCTCTACCTGATAGCGAAGCAGTTGCAGCCTGGCCTCGGTTTCGTCGGCATTGTGCCGGCGCTGTTCCAGTTTCTGGCGGGTGGCGTTCCAGGCTTTCCAGGCATTGCGGGCCTGGTCGGCCAGTTGTTCGGCGCCGGCGAACTCGTCCAGCAGTTTGCGGTGGGTGTCTTTGCGCAGCAGTGACTGGTGCTGGTGCTGGCTGTGGATGTCCATCAGCAGGCCGCCCAGTTCTTTGAGCTGGGACAGCGGGCAGGGCTGGCCGTTAATAAACGCTTTGCTGCGGCCATCTTTGCGGATGGTGCGGCGCAGGATGCAGTCTTCCTTGTCATCCAGTTCGTGGGCTTCAAGCCATTGCCGGGCTTCCGGAATTCTCGAGATATCGAAACTGGCGTTGATATCGGCACGCTCGGCTCCGTGGCGCACAGCTCCGGCGTCTGCGCGGCCGCCCATGGCCAGGCCCAGGGCATCCAGAACGATAGACTTGCCAGCACCGGTTTCGCCGGTGAGTGCTGTCATGCCCTTGCTGAACTGCAATTCAACCCGTTCAGCAATGGCGTAGTTCGAGACCGTCAGTTGGATAAGCATGCTGATTACCTCCGTTCAGAGTCTGTTGTCTCTGAAAATTTCGAATACTGTGATTCCATACAGTTGCTGTGAATATATACAGGGTTTTTCCTGTTTGCAAATAACCTGTGCCCCGAATTTGTAAAGAATGCATCCCGGAAGGTTGAAACCCGCCCGGCGGGCCCCATATTCGTTCGCAAAGTCGTATTTTCCTGCCCTGAAACGGGCGGGGCTTAAACCAGCCGCAGGCCTTCGGGCCCTGGGAAAATCCATCAGGAGTTGTCATGAGTGCTGACGAAAAGCGCAACGAACAGGTAGAAGAAGAGCTGAACGAAGCCGCACAGGCGGAACAGGCTGATGCCGAGCCGGAAGCTGGCGAGGCGGGGCAAGAGGGTTCCGAGCTGGATGCCCTGAAGGCCAAGCTACAGGAGTACCAGGACCAGGCGTTGCGCTCCCAGGCAGAAATGCAGAACGTGCGCCGCCGGGCCGAGATCGACGTGGAAAAGGCGCACAAGTTTGCGCTGGAAAAATTCGTCAAGGAATTGCTGCCGGTGGCCGACAGCCTGGAGAAGGCCGTGGAAAGCACGGAAGGGCAGGAAGACGCCAACGAACTGGTGGCTTCTATCCGCGAAGGCGCGGAAATGACCCTCAGCCTGTTCATGAACAGCCTGAAGAAATTCAACGTGGAGCAGGTGAACCCGGTGGGTGAACCGTTCGACCCGCAGCAGCACGAAGCCATGTCTATGGTGCCGGCCCCGGACGCCGAGCCCAATAGTGTGGTGGCGGTGGTGCAGAAGGGTTATCTGCTGAACGGCCGTGTTGTTCGTCCGGCCATGGTTGTAGTGGCAAAAGCAGAAAATTGATCAAAAAAGGCGCCGCCGGGGCTTGAAAAGCCGCTGAAAGCGCCAATATAGCGATTAAACAGCGACAGCCGGGGTGGTCTCACTCCGGAGCAGAATTCAGAAAGATCTTGGAGTGATTCAATGAGCAAAATTATTGGTATCGACCTGGGAACCACCAACTCCTGCGTGGCCATCATGGATGGTGACAAGGTTAAGGTAATCGAGAATGCCGAGGGTGATCGTACCACCCCGTCCATCATTGCCTACACCGACGATAACGAAACACTGGTTGGCCAGTCTGCCAAGCGCCAGGCGGTCACCAACCCGGCAAATACCCTGTACGCCATCAAGCGTCTGATCGGTCGTCGCTTTGAAGACGACGTGGTTCAGAAAGACATCAAGATGGTGCCGTACAAGATCGCCAAGGCTGACAATGGCGATGCCTGGGTAGAAGTGAAAGGCCAGAAGATGGCTCCGCCGCAGGTTTCTGCCGAAGTCCTCAAGAAAATGAAGAAGACTGCAGAAGACTACCTGGGCGAGACCGTAACCGAAGCGGTTATCACCGTGCCGGCTTACTTCAACGACAGCCAGCGCCAGGCCACCAAAGATGCAGGCAAGATTGCCGGCCTGGAAGTTAAGCGGATCATCAACGAGCCGACCGCCGCAGCGCTGGCCTACGGCATGGACAAGCAGAGCGGCGACCGTACCGTAGCGGTCTACGATCTGGGCGGTGGTACCTTTGACCTGTCCATTATCGAGATTGCCGACGTAGACGGCGAGCACCAGTTTGAAGTACTGGCTACCAACGGTGACACCTTCCTGGGTGGTGAAGACTTCGACATGAAGGTCATCGAATACCTGGCGGATCAGTTCAAGAAAGACAGCGGCATCGACCTGCGCGGTGACTCCCTGGCCATGCAGCGCCTGAAGGAAGCCGGCGAAAAGGCCAAGATCGAGCTGTCCAGCAGCCAGCAGACCGACGTAAACCTGCCGTACATCACTGCAGATGCGTCTGGTCCCAAGCACATGAACGTGAAACTGACCCGCGCCAAGCTGGAATCGCTGGTAGAAGAGCTGGTTCAGCGCAGCCTCGAGCCCTGTAAAGTGGCTCTGCAGGACGCTGGCATGAAGGCCTCTGAAATCGACGAAGTTATCCTGGTGGGTGGTCAGACCCGTATGCCGCTGGTGCAGGAGAAGGTTAAGGAATTCTTCGGCAAAGAGCCGCGTAAAGACGTAAACCCGGATGAAGCCGTAGCCATGGGTGCTGCCATTCAGGGTGCGGTACTGTCTGGCGACGTGAAAGACGTACTGCTGCTGGACGTAACCCCGCTGACCCTGGGTATCGAAACCATGGGTGGTGTGGCCACTCCGCTGATCGAGAAGAACACCACGATTCCGACCAAGAAATCGCAGACCTTCTCCACAGCGGACGACAACCAGACTGCGGTAACCATCCACGTTGTTCAGGGTGAGCGCAAGCAGGCGGCACAGAACAAGTCACTGGGTCGTTTCGACCTGGCCGACATTCCGCCGGCACCCCGCGGTGTGCCGCAGATCGAAGTGACTTTCGACATTGACGCCAACGGTATCCTGAACGTGTCTGCCAAAGACAAGGCGACGGGTAAAGAGCAGTCCATCGTAATCAAGGCCTCTTCCGGCCTGAACGATGACGAAATCGAGAAGATGGTGCGCGATGCCGAGGCCAACGCCGAGGAAGATCGCAAGTTCGAAGAGCTGGTACAGGCTCGTAACCAGGGCGATGCCATGGTTCACGCTGTACGCAAGACCCTGACCGAAGCCGGCGACAAAGTCACCGAGGCCGAGAAAGAGTCCATCGAAGGCGCCATCAAGGACCTCGAAGAAGCTCTGAAGGGTACCGATAAGGAAGATATCGAAGCCAAGACCCAGAAGCTGACTGAAGTCTCTTCCGAGCTGGCCCAGAAAATGTACGCGGATCAGGCTGACCAGGCGCAGCAGGCTGACGGGCAGGAAGGTGCCCAGGCTGCAGACGACGCGGTTGATGCCGAGTTCGAAGAAGTCAAAGACGACGACAAGAAGTAAATCCGAAGTACATCAGGCAGTTGGAAAACGCGGGGGTAGCCCCGCGTTTTCCGCGTTATAGCAACAGGGTTTTGAAGTATGGCCAAGCGCGATTATTACGAAGTACTCGGGGTTGCCCGGGGAGCGGATGAGAAGGAAATAAAGCGGGCATATCGGAAGCTCGCGATGAAATACCATCCAGACCGTAACCCGGATGACCAGGATGCCGACAGTAAATTCAAAGAGGCCACCGAAGCCTACGAGGTGCTCGCTGACTCCGGCAAGCGCGCTGCGTATGACCAGTTCGGTCATGCCGGTGTAGACGGCCAGGCCGGTGCCGGTGGCTTCGGCGGTGGCGGCAGCTTCTCCGACATCTTCGGAGACGTGTTTGGTGATATCTTCGGTGGTGGTGGCGGTCGCGGCCGCAATACCCGTGGCTCAGACCTGCGCTACACCCTCGAGCTGGACCTTGAAGAAGCCGTTAAGGGCAAGTCCGTCGAAATCAAGATTCCGGGCCACAAGGAATGTGACGTCTGTGAAGGCAGCGGCGCCGAAAAAGGCTCCCGGCCGGAAACCTGTGGTACCTGTCAGGGCATGGGTCAGGTACGCATGCAGCAGGGCTTCTTCACCGTGCAGCAGGCCTGTCCGACCTGTCGTGGCTCTGGCCAGATCATCAAGGATCCCTGCAAGGCCTGTCATGGTCAGGGTCGTGTTCGCCAGGACAAAACCCTGTCGGTCAAAGTGCCGCCCGGCGTGGATACCGGCGACCGCATCCGCCTGTCTGGCGAAGGGGAAATGGGCGTAGATGGTGGACCGCCAGGCGACCTGTACGTTCAGGTGGCTGTGCGTGAACACTCCATCTTCACCCGCGACGGCCGCAACCTGTACTGCGAAGTGCCCATCAGCATCGTGGATGCTGCACTGGGTGGTGAGCTGGAAGTGCCTACACTGGATGGCCGCGTAAAACTGAAAATCCCGGCCGAAACCCAGACCGGCAAGCTTTTCCGCCTGCGCAACAAAGGCGTGAGCCCGGTGCGTGGTGGCCCTGCCGGTGACCTGCTGTGCCGGGTGATGGTAGAAACCCCGGTGAAACTGACCAAGCGCCAGAAAGAACTGCTGGAAGAATTCCAGCAAACGCTGGACGGCAGCAACGGCACCCATCATGCTCCGAAGAAAACCTCCTGGTTTGAGGGTGTGAAAAACTTCTTCGACGAAATGAAATTCTGAGGGCAGAACAGATGCGGGTAGCAATCATCGGCGCCGCCGGGCGCATGGGCAAGGTACTGATCGAAGCGGTAGACGGCACCGAGGGCCTTGAACTCGGCGCCGCCATCGTCGAGCCGGGCAGCAGCCTGATCGGCGCCGACGCCGGCGAAATGACCAGCGTTGGCAAAACCGGCGTAAAAATGGCTGGCAGCCTGGACGACGTCAAAGACGACTTCGACGTGCTGGTGGACTTCACCTTCCCGGATCTAACCCTGGAAAACGCAAGATTCTGCAGCGCTAACGGCAAGATGCTGGTCATCGGCACCACCGGCATGACCGACGCCGAAAAAGAACAGCTCGCCCTGGCCGCTGAATCCACCCCGGTCGTCTTCGCCCCCAACATGAGCGTGGGCGTTAACGTCGTCCTCAATCTCCTGCGCACCGCCGCTGCGACCCTGGGCGACGACTACGACGTGGAAATCATCGAAGCCCACCACCGCCACAAAAAAGACGCCCCCTCCGGCACCGCCCTGCGCATGGGCGAAGTCGTGGCTGATGCCCTGGGGCGCGACCTGAAAGAGTGCGCAGTGTACGGCCGCGAAGGCTTCACCGGCGAACGCACCCGCAAGGAAATCGGTTTTGAAACCATCCGTGCCGGGGACGTGGTGGGCGACCACACCGTGCTGTTCGCCACCGAAGGCGAGCGCATCGAGATTACCCATAAGGCCAGTAGCCGGATGACCTTTGCCAAAGGCGCGATGCGGGCTGCTTTGTGGCTTGAGGGTAAGGCGGCTGGTCTCTACGACATGCAGGATGTTTTGAACCTGAAAGGCTGAACTTGAGCCGCATACTCAGAGGCCGCGGGAGCAGGACGCCTTCCCGAAAATTTCGGAGGCCATGGATGGCCGGAGAGAAGCGCACATGGATGTGCTCGTAGCGGTTTTCGGGAAGGCGTCCTGCTCCCGTGGCCGGAGTTAGAGTCAGGGCGGGCGCAATTCGGCGTGGACAAAAACGGCCAGAATCGCTTACAATAAGGCGATTTGACTGCACCAAGCGTACCTTTGAAAAGTTTATAAGAAAGCGGGACCGGGTTTTTACTCTGTCTCGCTTTTTTGCAACCTGAATTTGCGCTTGCGTTCCTGTTCGTGACGAACTTACGCCACTCGATGAGGATACAAGCCTTGAGCACACCAGCAATCCTTGCACTCGCAGACGGAAGCCTCTTCTACGGCACCGCCATCGGCGCAGACGGAGAAACCAGCGGTGAGGTAGTGTTCAACACTGCCATGACCGGCTATCAGGAAATCCTGACCGACCCGTCCTACTCCCGCCAGATCGTCACCCTGACGTATCCGCACATCGGCAACACCGGTGTGAACGACGAAGACGTAGAATCCGACCGCATCCACGCCGCCGGCCTGATCATTCGTGACCTGCCGCTGATCGCCAGCAGCTGGCGTAACCAGCAGAGCCTGGATGACTACCTGCGAAGCAATAACATTGTTGGCATTGCGGACATCGACACCCGCCGCCTGACCCGTATCCTGCGTGACAAAGGTTCCCAGAACGGCGCCATCGTTGCCGGCGAGAATGCCACCGCCGAGCGTGCACTGGAACTGGCCAAGGCCTTCCCGGGCCTGAAGGGTATGGACCTGGCCAAGGAAGTGACCAGCGAGAAAACCTATCAGTGGAACCAGACCGAGTGGGACATCACCGATGGCTACGGTGAACAGTCTGCTCCGAAGTTCAAGGTTGTTGCCTGGGACTACGGCGTAAAGTTCAACATCCTGCGCATGCTTGCTGCCCGCGGTTGCGACATCACCGTGGTACCGGCGCAAACCCCGGCTTCGGAAGTGCTGGCCATGAACCCGGACGGTATCTTCCTGTCCAACGGCCCTGGCGACCCCGAGCCGTGCGACTACGCTATCAAGGCCATCCAGGAAGTGCTGGAAACCGAGATTCCGGTATTCGGCATCTGCCTTGGTCACCAGCTCCTGGCCCTGGCCAGCGGTGCCAAGACCATGAAAATGGGCCACGGCCACCACGGCGCCAACCACCCGGTGCAGGACATTGCCAAAGGCACGGTGATGATCACCAGCCAGAACCACGGCTTTGCGGTAGACGAAGCAACCCTGCCGGCCAATGTGGAAGCCACCCACAAGTCGCTGTTTGACGGCACCCTGCAGGGCATTCGCCGCACCGACAAGGCGGCCTACAGCTTCCAGGGTCACCCGGAAGCCAGCCCCGGCCCCCACGATGTGGCACCGTTGTTCGACGAGTTTATCCAGCTGATGGAAGTGCGATCTGCCTGAGGGCAAGGCCATCGACGATAGCTCACCGGCGCTGAACACCGCGCTGCAAGAATTCAAAAGTTGCTGACAGGTTTACCGAGACATGCCAAAACGTACAGACATCCAAAGCATCCTGATCCTGGGCGCTGGTCCCATCGTGATCGGGCAGGCGTGCGAATTCGACTACTCCGGAGCCCAGGCCTGTAAGGCGCTGCGCGAAGAGGGCTACCGGGTTATCCTGGTGAACTCCAACCCGGCCACCATCATGACCGACCCGGCCATGGCCGATGCCACCTACATCGAGCCGATTACCTGGAAGACGGTCGAAAAGATTATCGAAAAGGAAAAACCCGACGCCCTGCTGCCCACCATGGGCGGCCAGACCGCGCTGAACTGTGCGCTGGACCTGGAAAAGCATGGCGTACTGGAGAAGCACGGTGTTGAAATGATCGGTGCTAACGCCGATACCATCGACAAGGCCGAGGACCGGGACCGTTTCGACAAGGCCATGAGAAAGATTGGCCTCGAATGTCCGCGTGCGACGATCGTTCACTCCATGGCGGAAGCCTGGGAAGCGTCAGAGGATATCGGTTTCCCCTGCATCATCCGTCCGTCCTTCACCATGGGCGGCTCCGGTGGTGGTATCGCCTACAACAAGGATGAGTTCGAGGAAATCTGTACCCGTGGCCTGGACCTGTCTCCGACCAACGAGCTGCTGATCGACGAATCCCTGATTGGCTGGAAAGAGTACGAGATGGAAGTTGTCCGCGACAAGAACGACAACTGCATCATCGTCTGCGCCATCGAGAACTTCGATGCCATGGGCGTGCACACCGGTGACTCCATCACCGTGGCCCCGGCCCAGACCCTCACCGACAAGGAATACCAGATCATGCGGAACGCCTCACTGGCGGTGCTGCGTGAAATTGGTGTGGAAACCGGCGGTTCCAACGTGCAGTTCGGTATCAATCCGGACACCGGCCGTATGGTCGTGATCGAGATGAACCCGCGGGTATCCCGTTCCTCCGCGCTGGCTTCCAAGGCCACCGGTTTCCCGATTGCCAAGGTGGCGGCCAAGCTGGCCATCGGTTACACCCTCGATGAGCTGCAGAATGAAATCACCGGTGGCGTAACCCCGGCCTCGTTCGAGCCCAGCATCGACTACGTGGTTACCAAGATTCCGCGCTTCACCTTCGAGAAATTCCCCCAGGCCGACGCCCGCCTGACCACCCAGATGAAGTCCGTGGGTGAAGTCATGGCCATCGGTCGTACCTTCCAGGAGTCTATGCAGAAAGCCCTGCGTGGCCTGGAAGTGGGCTCTGAGGGTTTTGACGAGAAACTGGAAGAGCTGGATTCAGACAGCAGCCGCGAAACCCTGATCCGGGAGCTGAACGTACCCGGCGCCGAGCGTGCCTGGTATATCGGTGATGCCTTCCGCGCCGGCATGACGGTTGACGAAGTGTTCCGTCATACCAAGGTTGACCCCTGGTACCTGGTGCAAATTGAAGACCTGGTCAAAGAAGAGCAGGCCCTGAAATCCGCCGGCAAGGCCGATATCGACAAGGCCACGCTGTTTCGCCTGAAACGCAAGGGCTTCTCTGACGCCCGCCTGGCCAAGCTGCTGGGTATTTCCGAAGTCAGCCTGCGCAAGCTGCGCCACGACCTGGGCATTCGCCCGGTGTACAAACGGGTAGATACCTGTGCGGCTGAGTTTGCATCCGACACCGCCTACATGTACTCCACTTACGAGGAGGAGTGCGAGGCGGAGCCGTCTGACCGCGAGAAGATCGTGGTGATCGGTGGCGGCCCCAACCGTATCGGCCAGGGCATCGAGTTCGACTACTGCTGTGTGCACGCGGCCCTGGCCATGCGTGAAGACGGTTACGAAACCATCATGATCAACTGCAACCCGGAGACCGTGTCGACCGACTACGATACCTCCGACCGGTTGTACTTCGAGCCGATCACCCTGGAAGACGTGCTGGAAATCATCAACGTCGAAAAACCGAAGGGCGTCATTGTGCAGTACGGCGGTCAGACCCCGCTGAAACTGTCCCGTGGCCTGGAAGCTGCCGGTGTGCCCATTATCGGCACCAGCCCGGATGCCATTGACCGTGCCGAAGACCGTGAGCGTTTCCAGCAGATGATCCAGCGCCTGGGCCTGAAGCAGCCGCAGAACGCTACTGTGCGCAGCCATGAAGAAGGTATCCTGGCGGCCCGTGAAATCGGCTATCCGCTGGTGGTTCGTCCGTCCTACGTGCTGGGCGGCCGTGCCATGGAAATCGTCTATGACGAAACCGAACTGGTGCGTTACATGCGCAGTGCCGTTCTGGTATCCAACGACAGTCCGGTATTGCTGGACCACTTCCTGAATGCCGCCATCGAGGTGGATATCGATGCCATCAGTGACGGCACCGACGTGGTTATCGGCGGCATCATGCAGCACATCGAGCAGGCTGGTGTTCACTCCGGTGACTCTGCCTGTTCACTGCCGCCTTACAGCCTGCCGAAGGAAGTTCAGGATGAAATGCGCGAAGCGGTTAAGAAAATGGCCATCGAGCTGGACGTTATCGGCCTGATGAACGTCCAGCTGGCCTGGCAGGACGGCAAGATCTACGTGATCGAAGTGAACCCGCGTGCTTCCCGTACCGTGCCGTTCGTATCCAAGGCCATCGGTGTGTCCCTGGCAGCGGTAGCGGCCCGCGTAATGTCCGGCAAGACCCTGAAAGAACTGAACTTCACCCAGGAAATCGTGCCGACGTGCTATGCGGTGAAGGAGTCCGTGTTCCCGTTCAACAAGTTCCCGGCCGTTGACCCGATTCTCGGCCCGGAAATGAAGTCTACCGGTGAGGTGATGGGGCTGGGTGACAGCTTCGACGAAGCCTTCGCCAAGGCATCCCTGGCTGCGGGTGAGCGCCTGCCGGCCAAGGGTGTGGCCTTTATGTCGGTTCGTGACGTCGACAAGCCGGGGGCGGCTAAGGTTGCCCGCGACCTGGTTGATGCCGGCTTCCGGATTGTCGCCACTACCGGTACAGCCAAGGCTCTGGAAGCCGAGGGTGTCGAGGTTGAGCGGGTCAACAAGGTTGGTGAAGGCCGGCCGCACATTGTTGACTCCATCAAGAACGGCAAGGTTCAGCTGATCATTAACACCACCGAAGGTCGTAAGGCCGTTTCCGACTCGGCGCAGATTCGCCAGTCCGCCTTGCAGACCAAGGTAACTTACACAACGACGCTGGCGGGTGGCGAAGCCTTCTGCCGCGCAATCAAATTTGGCCCGGAGCGCACCGTTCGTCGCCTCCAGGACCTACACGCAGGGAAGTAAGATTATGGCTGAAAGAGTACCCATGACGCAGACTGGCGAAGCCCGTCTGCGCGAGGAGCTGAAAAAGCTGAAGTCCGAAGATCGTCCGCGGGTCATCCAGGCTATCGCCGATGCCCGTGAACACGGAGATCTCAAGGAAAACGCCGAATACCACGCAGCCCGTGAACAGCAGAGCTTCATCGAAGGCCGTATCCAGGAAATCGAAGGCAAGCTGTCCGTGGCTCAGGTGATCGACGTAACCACCATGGAGAACACCGGCAAGGTGATCTTCGGCACCACAGTGCACCTGGTGAATATGGACACCGATGAAGAAGTGACTTACCAGATCGTGGGCGAAGACGAGGCAGACATCAAAGCCGGCAAACTGTCGGTATCGTCTCCCATCGCCCGGGCGCTGGTGGGCAAAAACGAAGGCGATGTGGTGGCCATCCGCATCCCGTCGGGTACCGTGGAGTACGAGATTTCCGAAGTAGAATACATCTGACGAAATCCGCGCACACACGAAAAAGCCGGCTGGGGTTACCCGAGCCGGCTTTTTTTATCACTTATTCCTTAGCAGGTTAGACAGCTTCGGATTAGGCTTCCTGGCTCGGCGCAGGATGACGGCGATTTTGCCGATGGTTTGTACCAGCTCGGCGCCGGAGCTTTCGCACAACGCCTGGATAGCATCCTGGCGGGCCTCGCGGTCTGTGCTGGCTACCTTGATCTTGATCAGCTCATGGTCGTTCAGGGCTCGCTCCAGTTCTTCCTGGAGCCCCTCGGACAGGCCTTTGTCGCCAACAATGATGACGGGCTTCAGATTGTGGGCAATGGCCCGGTATTCCCGGCGCTGTTCCGGTGACAGACTCATGATGTAATCTCTTTATCGGTGCAATTAACAAAAGGTCAGCGGCGAACTGGCTGACAACGTCGTATAATTTCGTGATTGTAACAGATAGCGCACCGCCACAAATGGTCGTATTCACTTACAACCGGCGTTGCAATCGGCCCCGGAGTGCCCAATATAAGTGGTAGTGCGGCCGTTTTCCCTTAGGCCGTTTCTGGTTTACGAACGTACAATTAGTGTAAGGTGTCGGAAAAGGGTTCGCGGCTTCGACGCGGCAGCCCTGCAATTCACAGGTGATGATCCTTGAACGATATGGCAAAAAATCTGGTTCTCTGGCTAGTGATAGCCGCCGTGCTGCTGATGGTGTTTCAGAATTTCACTCCCACCACCAGCGGGCAACAAGTTAACTATTCCCAGTTTGTCGAAATGGTCCAGCAGGGCCAGGTACGGCAGGTGACGATTGATGGGCTGCAGGTGCAGGGTGTCCGTGGTGACGGCTCCCAGTTCCAGACCATCCGCCCGCAGGTATCCGATAACAAGCTGATGGACGATCTCCTGGCCAATGAGGTTGAGGTGATCGGTAAGGAGCCGGAGCGCCAGAGCCTGTGGACTCAGCTGCTGGTGGCCGCATTCCCGATACTGATCATCATTGCCCTGTTTGTCTTCTTCATGCGCCAGATGCAGGGCGGCGGTGGCGGCAAAGGCCCCATGTCGTTCGGCAAGAGCAAGGCGCGCCTGCTGAGCGAAGATCAGATCAAGACCACCTTTGCTGACGTGGCTGGTGTCGACGAAGCGAAGGAAGACGTCAAAGAGCTGGTGGACTTCCTGCGCGATCCGAGCAAGTTCCAGCGTCTGGGTGGCCGCATTCCCAAGGGCGTGCTGATGGTAGGTCCTCCCGGTACCGGTAAAACCCTGCTGGCCAAGGCCATTGCCGGTGAAGCCAAGGTGCCGTTCTTCTCTATCTCTGGTTCGGACTTCGTGGAAATGTTCGTGGGCGTGGGTGCTTCCCGTGTTCGCGACATGTTCGAGCAGGCCAAGAAACAGAGCCCCTGCATCATCTTCATCGACGAGATCGATGCCGTGGGTCGCCATCGTGGCGCCGGTATGGGTGGCGGACACGACGAGCGTGAGCAGACCCTGAACCAGTTGCTGGTTGAGATGGACGGCTTTGAGGGTAATGAAGGTGTTATCGTCATTGCCGCAACCAACCGTCCGGACGTGCTGGACCCTGCGCTGTTGCGCCCGGGCCGCTTTGACCGCCAGGTGGTGGTGAGCTTGCCGGATATCCTGGGTCGGGAGCAGATCCTGAAGGTGCACATGAAGAAAGTGCCCCTTGCCGATGGCATCGACCCGGCTGTGATTGCCCGTGGTACTCCCGGCTTCTCCGGTGCAGACCTGGCCAACCTGGTGAACGAGGCTGCCCTGTTTGCGGCGCGCCGTAACCAGCGCCTGGTGTCCATGGAAGAGTTGGAGCTGGCAAAAGACAAGATCATGATGGGCGCCGAGCGCAAGTCCATGGTGATGAGTGAGAAAGAGAAGCGGAACACCGCGTACCACGAGTCTGGCCATGCGATTGTGGGTCGACTGGTGCCGGAGCATGACCCGGTCTATAAGGTCAGTATCATTCCCCGCGGTCGGGCACTGGGTGTCACCATGTTCCTGCCGGAAGAGGACAAGTACAGCCACTCCAAGCGCTACCTGACCAGCTCGATTTGCAGCCTGTTCGGTGGTCGTATTGCCGAGGAGCTGACTCTGGGCTTTGAGGGTGTGACCACCGGTGCGTCCAACGATATCGAGCGAGCCACCAGCCTGGCCCGCAATATGGTCACCCGCTGGGGTTTGTCCGAGAAGCTGGGCCCGCTGCAGTACGATACCGACAGCGAAGAGCCGTTCCTGGGTCGTTCTGCCGGGCAGTCTCATACCGTGTATTCGCCGGAAACGGCACAGCGTATTGATGAGGAAGTCCGTAACATCATTGATACCTGCTACGAGACCGCCAAGCAGATCCTGATTGATAACCGGGACAAGCTCGACATGATGGCGGAAGCGCTGATGAAGTACGAAACCATCGATCGCTTCCAGATTGACGACATCATGGCCGGCAAAGAGCCGCGCCCGCCGAAGAACTGGGGCGATAGTGGTCCCGCCGGTGGCGTAAAGGCTGAAGAGCTGGAGCAGGCTCCGGAGCCGAAAGGCTCTGACGACGGGCGCCAGCCCGGAGTAGGGCGCCCGGCCGGCGAGCACTGATTCGCAGCCGAAGCCTGAGTGATATAACGCGCCGCCCGGCCTCCGGGCGGCGTTTGTTTTTGTTTCCCCGAAAGTGTTGCCCCTGGAATCCTCGCTATGAAAATGAACTTTGCCGGCCGTGAACTGGATCTCTCCCTGTGCCATGTAATGGGCATCCTGAATGTAACCCCGGATTCGTTTTCGGACGGTGGTCGCTTCAATTCGCTGGAATCCGCCATGATCCGCGCCCGCCAGATGGTGGCGGACGGTGCAGTATTTATTGATGTAGGCGGTGAATCCACCCGGCCGGGAGCGGCAGAGGTTTCCACCCAGGAGGAGCTGGACCGGGTGTGCCCGGTGGTCGAGGCCATTGCCCGGGAGCTGGATGCCGTTATTTCCGTAGACACCAGCAACCCGGCGGTAATGGCAGAAACCGCAAAGCTCGGCGCGGGGCTGATCAATGATGTCCGTGCCCTGCAGCGTGACGGAGCACCGGAAGTGGCGGCGAAGGCGGATATTCCTGTGTGTATCATGCACATCCAGGGTGAGCCGGACACTATGCAGAACGATCCCCGTTACCGGAATGTGCGCCGGGAAGTCAGCTCGTTTCTGACCGAGCGCATGCGCGTGGCAGAGGCCGCCGGGGTGAACCCGGACAAGATCATCCTGGACCCCGGCTTTGGCTTTGGCAAAACCGTCGAGCACAATGTGCAGTTGCTGGCGACCCTGGAGCAGTTGCACATGCTGGGCCATCCGCTGCTGATTGGGCTGTCCCGCAAATCCATGCTGGGAGCAATCACCGGCCGGGATGTGAATGAAAGGTTGCCCGCAAGCCTTGCGGCCGCGACAATATCGGCCATGAAAGGTGCGAGTATCCTCAGGGTGCACGATGTAAGGGAAACGGTAGACGCCGTTAAGGTAGTAGCGGCGGTTAAGGAGGCAATCTGATGTCCGAACGTAAATATTTTGGTACCGATGGCATTCGCGGCCATGTTGGCGAAGGCCCGATTACCCCGGAGTTCATGCTCCACCTGGGTTGGGCTGCCGGCCAGGCGTTCAAGAAAGATGGCCAGCGCAACAGTGTGCTGATCGGCAAGGACACCCGGTTGTCCGGTTATATGTTCGAGTCGGCCCTGGAGGCCGGCCTGTCTGCCGCCGGAGTGGATGTGAAGCTGCTGGGCCCGATGCCGACACCGGCCATTGCCTACCTCACCCGTACCTTCCGCGCCTCTGCCGGTATCGTTATCAGTGCGTCCCATAACCCGCACCATGACAACGGCATCAAGTTTTTCTCTGCCGCCGGCACCAAGCTGGACGATGCCCTGGAAGCTGAAATCGAGCGCTGGCTGGACCAGCCCATCAAGGTCTGTGAGCCCAACGAACTGGGCAAGGCGACCCGGATTGATGACGCGCCCGGTCGCTACGTGGAATTCTGCAAGAGCACCGTACCTAACGAATTTACCCTCGATGGCCTGCATATCGTCCTGGATTGTGCCCACGGTGCCACCTACCACGTGGCGCCCAAGGTGTTCCGGGAGTTGGGTGCAAAGATTACCGTGATCGGTGCCGAGCCCGATGGTCTGAACATCAACCTGAATGTTGGTTCCACCCACCTGGATGCTCTTAAGCAGACAGTTGCCGAGAAAAAAGCCGACCTGGGCATTGCCTTCGATGGCGATGGTGACCGGGTGCTGATGGTTGACCGTGACGGCTCCGAGGTGGACGGCGATGAGCTGCTGTACATTCTCGCGTACCAGCGCCAGGCCGAAGGGCGCCTCAAAGGCGGCGTGGTGGGCACCCTGATGACCAACCTGGGTGTTGAGCTGGCCCTGCGTGAACTCGGCATCCAGTTCGAGCGGGCGAAAGTGGGCGACCGCTATGTGATGGAGCGGTTGCTGGCTAACAACTGGGTGGTCGGGGGCGAAGGCTCCGGCCATATGGTTATTCGTGACTGCACCAGCACCGGCGATGGTATTGTGTCGGCCCTGCAGGTGTTACTGGCCGTGCGCCATTCCGGTAAAACCCTGAGCGAGCTGCGTCAGGGAATGAGCAAGCTGCCCCAGAAAATGGTGAATGTGCGGGTGGCGCAGCGTTTTGATCCGTTTTCCCGGGCGGATATTGTCGAGGCTGTGCGCCAAGCGGAAGCTGGCCTGGGCGATGCCGGTCGTATCTTGTTGCGGGCATCCGGAACCGAGCCTTTGATCCGGGTGATGGCAGAGGGCCGGGATGCCGCAGAAATTACCCGTGTGGCCGAAGAGCTGGCCCGGGTGGTGGAGCGTTCAAACCCCTGAGTGGCGGTGCGGGGAGCGGGTTGTGTGCAGGAAATGACTGCTGTATAGTTCGCGCTCCCTTTTGTTCGGGGTTTTCGGGATAGCTGAGAATAAGTATGCGTCGCAGGATTGTAGCCGGTAACTGGAAAATGAACGGGTCGAAAGACCTGGTGCAGCAACTGGTTGGCCCGGTTCGCGAGCAGGCTGGCCGTCTCGATAACGGTGCAAAGGTGGTGATTATTCCTCCTGCGCTGTATGTAAGTGCTGTTCAGGCTGAGGCAGGAGATGACCTGGCGACAGGTGTCCAGAACGTCAGCCAGTGGCAGTCCGGCGCCTACACCGGTGAAGTTTCCGCCGATATGGCCCGTGATATGGGGTGCGGCTACGTGCTGGTCGGGCACTCCGAGCGTCGCCAGCTGTTTGGCGAGACCGATGAAACGGTTGCAGCCAAGGTCGAACAGGTTCTGCAAAGCGGTCTGACGGCGGTGTTGTGCGTTGGAGAGACCCTTGAGCAGCGTGAGGCTGGTGATGCCGAGCGTGTTGTGGCCACCCAGGTGATACGCGGGCTGGCCCGTGTTGAGGGTGAAAGCTGGTCGCAGGTGGTTGTTGCCTACGAGCCTGTCTGGGCTATTGGCACGGGCAGAACCGCAACCGCAGAGGACGCCCAGGCTATGCATGCGGAAATCCGCAATGTGCTTTCGAGCATGAAAGCACCTGCCGAATCCATTTCGGTACTTTACGGCGGCAGCGTAAAAGCGGATAATGCGGCCGCTCTGTTTTCAGAGCCGGATATCGATGGTGGTCTTATTGGCGGAGCATCGCTGAAGGCCGATGAGTTTATCAGTATCTGTCGGGCATTCCCGGCGGGTGCGTAATCCGAAACGTTTACGAGAGTCTGTATGGATTGGTTGGAAACACTGGTAGTTGTAGTTCACGTCGTGATCGCCGTGGCGCTGGTGGGCCTGGTTCTGATCCAGCAGGGCAAGGGCGCTGATGCCGGTGCGGCATTTGGTGGCGGTGCCTCGCAGACGGTTTTCGGTAGTCAGGGCAGCGGCAGCTTCCTGACCAGGATGACCACCCTGATGGCGGTTGTCTTCTTTGTGACAAGTTTTTCGCTGGCGATCTTTGCCAAGCAGCGTGCTGAAGTCGCAGGTGAGGCGGGTATTCCGACAGTTCAGGAGTCTACCCAGGCCCCTGCAAGTGATAGCAGCGCGCCGGCTATTGACGAAGGCGCAGGTAGCGAAGCCGGGGCCGGGGAGTCTGATCTCCCTGACCTCGAGTAAAGAGTGTTGCCCGGGTGGTGAAACTGGTAGACACGCCATCTTGAGGGGGTGGTAGCGAAAGCTGTGCCGGTTCGAGTCCGGCCCCGGGCACCATATTTGAAGAAGACGGCTTGGCAAACCCAGGCCGTTTTTTTTGGTCAGTCCTTGACCACTCCGCGCGGTGTCCTCTATACTCCGGCGGTTATTGGAGTCAGTGTTTTTTCTGGCTTCCAGGCAGGCCAGGTGTCTGTCGGCAGAGAGCATGGTTGGGTTAGCTTTCTGCGAATTCTTGCAACAAAAGGCCCCATTTTCAGGGGCTTTTTGATTAAGGGGCCTGGCGCAAGGGCCCTGGTGCATAAAAGGGCTGATTAACAGCCCTTTTTTTGTTTTTGTACCCTGAAAATCTGAATACGGAGGCGGCGACACTTGTCAGCCAAGCTTAAACAACTGGAAGACATCCTGCGCCCGGTAGTGGAAGGGCTCGGATTTGAATTCTGGGGCATTGAATTTCGTTCCCGCGGGCATCAGTCCATGCTCCGGGTGTTTATTGATGATGCCGAAAACGGCATCAGCATTGAAGACTGTGAAAAAGTCAGTCGGCAGGTCAGCGGTGTGATGGATGTGGAAGACCCCATCCAGAGCGAATACACCCTGGAGGTTTCATCCCCGGGCATGGACCGGCCGTTGTTCCGCCTGGAACAGTACGAGGCGTTTGTCGGCCATAAAGTACAGATCAAGCTGCGCATGGCCTTCGAGGGTCGTCGCAAATTCCAGGGGCTGATCAAGGGCGTCGAGGGTGACGAGGTTGTGGTCGTGGTTGATGACCACGAGTACCTGTTGCCGTACGACAGCATTGAAAAGGCCAACATCATTCCGGTTTTTGAATGACACATTCGAACAAATCTGTAGATGTATCGATTATTTTGAGGGCAGGGCAATCCAATGAGTAAAGAGATCTTGCTGGTAGTGGAATCCGTCTCGAACGAGAAAGGCGTCGAGAAGGATGTGATTTTCGAGGCGATCGAACTCGCACTCGCTACCGCTGCCAAAAAACGTTACGAAGACGAAGAAGCCGACATCCGGGTTGCTATCGATCGCCGTACCGGCGAATACGAGACCTTCCGCCGCTGGCTGGTGGTAGACAACGATGCGGTTCCGGCACTGGGCACCGAGCTGACCATGCAGGAAGCCGAAGAGATTGATACCAATCTCCGGCCGGGCGACATGCACGAAGAGAAGGTGGAATCTGTGGCATTCGGGCGCATCGGTGCCCAGGCCGCCAAGCAGATCATCTTCCAGAAAGTGCGCGAAGCCGAGCGCATGAAGATTGTCGACAGCTACCGTGATCGCATCGGTGAGCTGGTATCCGGCACCGTCAAGAAGGTGACACGGGACAACGTTATTGTAGATCTCGGTGGTAACGCCGAAGCGCTGCTGCCCCGTGAGCACCTGATCCCGCGGGAAACCTTCCGCATGGGTGACCGGGTACGGGCCCTGCTGCTGGAAATCCGCACTGATCATCGCGGTCCGCAGCTGATTCTCAGCCGTACCGATGCCCAGATGCTGATCGAACTGTTCCGCATCGAGGTTCCGGAAATCGCCGAAGACCTGATCGAGATCCGTGGCGCCGCCCGTGATCCCGGTTCCCGCGCCAAGATCGCGGTGAAGACCAACGATCGCCGGATCGACCCTGTGGGTGCCTGTGTTGGTATGCGGGGCTCCCGCGTGCAGGCGGTCTCCAATGAGCTGGGCGGCGAGCGTGTAGACATCGTGCTGTACGACGACAACCCCGCGCAGCTGGTGATCAACGCCATGGCACCGGCAGAAGTGGCCTCCATTGTGATGGACGAAGACCGCCACACCATGGATGTCGCCGTCGCTGAAGATAATCTGGCGCAGGCCATTGGTCGTAATGGCCAGAACGTTCGCCTGGCCACTGAGCTGACCGGCTGGACCCTGAACGTGATGACCGAAGAAGAAGCCGGTGAGCGTCAGGAACAGGAATACAACCGCCTGGTTGAGCACTTCACCGCTCACCTGGACGTTGATGAAGAGTTTGCCGGTGTTCTGATCGAAGAAGGCTTCACGTCTATCGAAGAAGTGGCCTATGTACCGATGGAAGAAATGCTGGCGATCGAGGGCTTTGACGAAGACACCGTTTCTGAATTGCGCCGCCGTGCCAAAGACGTGCTGCTGAATCAGGCGCTGGCAAGTGAAGAAGCCCTGGAGGGTGCAGAACCCGCTGAAGATCTTCTGAATATGGAAGGTATGGACCGTGGCCTGGCGTTCAAACTCGCCGGGATGGGTGTTCGTACCATGGAAGATCTGGCCGAGCAGTCTGTGGATGATCTGCTTGATATTGAAGGTATGGATGAAGAGCGCGCCGGTCAGCTGATTATGATCGCACGCGCACCCTGGTTTGAAGACCAGGCCTGATTCGGGAGAGGAGGACCAGTATGGCTGAAGTAACGGTAAAACAACTGGCCGCAGATGTAGGCGCTCCCGTGGATCGTTTGCTGAAGCAGATCGTTGAAGCGGGCCTGAAAGCCCGCAGTGAGAACGACGCTGTCACCAGTGATGAGAAGCAGCAGTTGCTGGCTTATCTGAGAAAGACCCACGGTGAAGCTCAGGCAGAGCCGAACAAGATTACCCTGAAGCGTAAAACCACAACCACGTTGAAGGCCGGCAAGGCAAAAACCGTGAACGTGGAAGTACGCAAGCGCCGCACCTATATCAAGCGTGCGGAACTGCAGCCCGAGCCGGAGGTGGCAGCACCGAAGCCGGAAGAAGTGGCAGAGCAGCCGGTAGCGGAACAGCAAGCGCCGGAACAGGCACCGCAGGTAACTGCAGAACAGGCACAGCCGGAGACATCCGCTGCTGCCCCGGCACCGGAGCAGGAACAAGCTGCTGCCGAGCCGAAGAAAGCCCAGGAGCCCGAGCCGGCACCGGAGGACATTCCCATGCCTCCGCCGGAAGATGAAGGACGGGATCGCAAGCCCAAGAAGAAAAAAGAAAAGGTACGCGAGCGCGGCGACGAAATCGAAGAAGGCAAGCCCAAGAAGAAGCAGGCTGGTCATCGCGGCCCTCGCAGCCGTCCGGTTGAAGAACCTCTTGTTATTTCCGAGGACGATGAAGAAAACCGTCCTCGCAAGCAGCTGCGGGCTAAAAAGAAACCGAAAGAAAAGCGTCATGCTTTCGAGAGGCCAACCAAGCCCATGGTAAGAGAAGTACAGATTCCGGAAACCATCACCGTAGGTGACCTCGCCCAGCGTATGGCTGTCAAAGCTGCTGATGTTATTAAAACCCTGATGGGCATGGGCGTAATGGCCACCATCAATCAGGCGCTGGACCAGGAAACTGCGGTTCTGGTAACCGAAGAGCTGGGCCACAAGCCCAGGGCTGTCAGCGAAGATGCCTTTGAAGAAGAAGTGCTGAGTGAAATCACCGGCGACGACTCAGGCAAAGAGAAAATCAAGCGGGCACCGGTTGTCAGCGTGATGGGTCACGTTGACCACGGTAAAACCTCGCTGCTGGATTACATCCGTCGCGCCAAGGTTGCTGCCGGCGAGTCCGGTGGTATTACCCAGCATATCGGTGCCTACCACGTAGAAACTGATCACGGCATGGTGTCCTTCCTGGATACCCCGGGCCACGCGGCGTTTACCGCCATGCGTGCTCGCGGTGCCCAGTGTACTGATATCGTTATCCTGGTGGTGGCGGCCGATGACGGCGTTATGCCGCAAACCAAGGAAGCCGTTCAGCACGCCCGTTCTGCAGGCGTACCCCTGGTGGTTGCCATCAACAAGATGGACAAGGAAGAAGCTGATCCGGACCGCATCAAGAACGAGCTGTCTGCGCTGGACGTGATTCCGGAAGACTGGGGCGGCGACGTTCAGTTCGTGCCGGTTTCAGCGCATACCGGTATGGGTATCGACGACCTGCTGGAAGCGGTGCTGCTGCAGGCCGAGATCCTCGAGCTGGAAGCTTCTCCGGATGCGGCTGCCAAAGGTGTTGTGGTTGAATCCAGCCTGGAGCGTGGCCGTGGTTCCGTAGCCACTGTTCTGGTTCAGAACGGTACCCTGCGCCAGGGCGACATGGTGGTGGCGGGTTCCTTCTTCGGTAAGGTTCGCGCCATGACCGACGAAGCCGGGCGCCAGGTAAAAGAAGCTGGCCCCTCTATCCCGGTTGAGATTCTGGGCCTGAACGGCACGCCAGATGCCGGTGACGAGTTCTTCGCCGTAGCCGACGAGAAGAAGGCTAAGGAACTGGCTGAATTCCGTCAGACCCGCGAGCGCGAACAGCGTCTGCAGCGCCAGCAGGCGGCCAAGCTTGAAAACATGTTCGAGAACATGGGCAAAGACGAGGTCAAAACCCTCAACGTTGTGCTCAAGACCGACGTGCGTGGTTCCCTGGAAGCCATTACCAAGGCCCTGCAGGACCTGGGTAACGAAGAGGTTCAGGTGAAGATCGTGTCCTCTGGCGTGGGCGGCATTGCCGAGACCGACGTCAGCCTGGCCATGGCCACCAACGCCGTTATCTTCGGTTTCAACGTGCGTGCGGATACTGCATCCAAGCGCCTGGTTGAGCAGGAAGGCCTGGATCTGCGCTACTACAGCATCATCTATAACCTGATCGATGATGTGAAAGCGGCCCTGACTGGCATGCTCAAGCCGGAGTTCCGCGAAGATATCGTGGGCATCGCCGATGTGCGTGACGTGTTCCGTTCACCGAAGTTCGGCCAGGTGGCTGGCTGTATGGTGACCGAAGGTACCGTATACCGGAACAAGCCGATCCGCGTACTGCGTGACAACGTGGTGATCTTCGAAGGCGAGCTGGAATCCCTGCGTCGCTTCAAGGATGACGTGCCGGAAGTTCGCAACGGTATGGAATGTGGTATCGGTGTTAAAGGCTACGACGTGAAAGTGGGCGACCAGATCGAAGTATTCGATCGCGTCCGTGTTGAACGTCAGCTTGAATCCACGGGGGCCTGATGGCACGGGAATACAGTCGCGTAGAACGCATTGGCGACCAGATGCAGCGTGAGCTGGCCCAGCTCATCCAGCGCGAGGTGAAAGATCCTCGCGTTGGTATGGTCACGGTGAACGACGTAAAGGTCAGCCGTGACCTGGGCTACGCCGATATCTATGTTTCACTGCTGTCTACCGAAGAGCTCACCGAGGAATCGCCCGAGGTGAAGGAATCGCTGGCAGTGCTGAACAATGCCTCCGGCTTTTTGCGGGGCCAGGTAGGCCGTGCGATGAAACTGCGGGTGGTTCCCCACCTGCGCTTTCACTTCGATACCCTGCTGGGCCAGAGCCGTAAGATGGATCGGCTGATCCGCGAGGCGGTAGGCGACAAGCCGGCCGTACCCCGGGACGACAACGACGATCCCGTTTCCGACAACCCGGAGCGTGATGCTTGAGCCGTAGACGCAAAGGCCGTGATGTAAACGGCATTCTGGTGATCGACAAGCCTCAGGGCGTTACCTCCAACGGAATCCTGCAGCAGGTCAAGCGCCTGTATGGTGCGGCCAAGGCCGGCCATACCGGAGCGCTTGATCCGCTCGCCACCGGCGTATTGCCGCTGTGCTTCGGGGAGGCCACCAAGTTCTCCCAGATGATGCTGGACAGTGACAAGGCCTATATCACCACTGCGAAGTTGGGTATTCGTACCGAAACCGGCGACAGTGAAGGTGCGGTGGTGGAAGAAAAGCCTGTGCCGGCGCTGACCGAAGCGCAGGTGGAGGCTGTCCTGGAAAACTTCCGGGGCGATATTCAGCAGGTTCCTTCCATGTACTCTGCCCTGAAGCACCAGGGCAAGCCCCTGTACGAATACGCCCGCGAAGGCATCGTGATTGACCGGCCGGCCAGGCCTGTCACCATCTACGAGCTGAAGTTGCTGGCGGTGCGCGAGCAGGAGCTCGACCTGGCGGTCACCTGCACCAAGGGTACGTATATTCGCTCACTGGTCGAGGATATCGGCGAAGCCCTGGGATGCGGTGCCCATGTGTCTGCCCTGCGCAGAACCCTGGCCTCCGGTTACACCCTGGCAAATGCCCGTGATGTCAAAGACCTGGAAGCCATGCGTGAGCGGGGCGAGAGTCTGGATGGCCTGTTGCTGCCGCCGGAAAGCGCCCTGACCATGTTCCCCGAGCAACGGTTGGCGGGGCCTGCGCTGGTATCGATCTTGAACGGACAACCGGTTAGAATACCCGGTCAGTCTCTGGAAGGCTTCGTGCGCATTTATGGCGACCGTTCCTTTGTGGGGCTGGCTGAAGCTATGCCGGAAGGCGACGACACCAATCTGGTGCCGCGCCGGCTGGTAAAAAACAACGGCAGGTAACCCCTCCGTTGTTTAGCCGGGCTGTAGAGATGCGCGGTTCGGCCGGATTTAACAGCATCGCAACCTATGAGGTGTAATATGGCACTTTCTGCCAGTGAGAAAGCTCAGATCGTTAAGGATTTTCAGCAAGGTGATGGTGATACCGGTTCCCCTGAGGTTCAGGTAGCTCTGCTGAGCGCCAACATCAACAAGCTGCAGGATCACTTCAAGGCCAACAAGCAGGATCACCATTCCCGCCGCGGCCTGATCCGGATGGTAAACCAGCGTCGTAAGCTGCTGGACTACCTGAAGCGTAAAAACGCCGACCGTTACCTGGAACTCATCCAGCGTCTGGGTCTGCGTCGCTAATCCGGGTTTCGACCTGAAGGTAAAGGCCGGGCGTGTCCCGGCCTTTACCGCGCTTTTCTCCCGTTATTTTTACTGCAGTTGATTTGTCAGTGAAACCGAAGGATTTTCTCTGTCTAATGGAAAGCCGATATTGATAGCAGGTTGTTGAAAGCCCGGGTGCTGTCGGGAAACCACAGTCCCAGCCGGGGTTTTACAACAGCCTGTTAGCTTTCAGACGGGTTGCCTTTCGGTTCACAGGTCAGGCTGCTGCAGTTGAAACCCGAGTTCATAACTGAAAAAGCAGGAGTTTATTGTGGATCTGCAACCACGTATTAAAACGTTTGAAATGGGTGGCGAAACCTTCACCCTGGAAACTGGCCGCATCGCCCGCCAGGCCACTGGCGCAGTACTGGTCAGCTGTGGAGACATCTCCGTTCTGGGCACCGTTGTAGGCGCCAAAGAGCCCAAGCCGGGCCAGGGCTTCTTCCCCCTGACCGTGAACTACCAGGAAAAAACCTACGCAGCCGGTAAAATCCCGGGTGGCTTCTTCAAGCGTGAAGGTCGTCCGTCCGAGAAAGAGACCCTGACCTCCCGCCTGATCGACCGTCCGATCCGCCCGCTGTTCCCGAGCGGCTACATGAACGAAGTCCAGGTTGTGCTGACGGTTATGTCGTCCAGCAAGAACCAGGACCCGGACATCGCCGCCATGCTGGCTGCCTCTGCAGCCCTGGCCATCTCTGGTATCCCGTTTGACGGCCCGATTGGTGCTGCCCGTGTGGGTTACACCAACGAGAAAGGTTACTTCCTGAACCCGACCTTCGAAGAGCTGGGCAGCTCCCTGCTGGACATGGTTGTGGCCGGTACCGACGAAGCGGTACTGATGGTTGAGTCCGAGGCCAAGGGCCTGACTGAAGACCAGATGCTGGGCGCGGTACTGTTCGCCCACCAGGAAATGCAGACTGCCATCAACGCCATCAAGGAATTTGCTGCTGAAAACGGCAAGCCGCGCTGGGAATGGCAGCCTGAGGCAGAGAACACCGAGCTGCTGAACGCTATCAAGGCCGAATTCGGTGGTGCCATCGAAGAAGCCTACGCGATCCGCGACAAGATGGCCCGTTACGAGCGTCTGGGCGAGATCAAATCTGCCGCCGTTGAAAAACTGGCCGGTGAAGAAGAAGGCCAGCCTTCCGAAGAGGAAGTGAAGAAGTACTTCGGCAAGGTCGAGAAGTCTGTGGTTCGTCTGCAGGTTATCGAAGGCAAGCCGCGTATCGATGGCCGTGACAACAAGACCGTTCGCCCGATCAAGGTCGAAGTTGGTGTACTGCCGTCCGTTCACGGTTCCGCCCTGTTTACCCGTGGCGAGACCCAGGCCATCGTAACGGCCACCCTGGGTACCACCCGTGACGTGCAGATCATCGATGCCCTGGAAGGTGAGCGCAAAGACCCGTTCCTGTTCCACTACAACTTCCCTCCGTACTCCGTAGGTGAAGCTGGCCGTATGGGTAGCCCGGGCCGTCGTGAAATCGGTCATGGTCGCCTGGCCAAGCGTGGTGTAGCCGCGGTTATGCCGACCATCGAAGAATTCCCGTACGCCATCCGTGCGGTATCCGAGATCACTGAATCCAACGGTTCCAGCTCCATGGCTTCCGTATGTGGTTCTTCCCTGGCGCTGATGGACGCGGGTGTGCCCCTGAAGGCGCCGGTTGCCGGTATCGCCATGGGTCTGGTTAAGGAAGGCGATAAGTTTGCCGTTCTGACTGACATCCTGGGTGACGAAGACCACCTGGGCGACATGGACTTCAAGGTTGCCGGTACCAAAGACGGCGTAACTGCCCTGCAGATGGATATCAAAATCCAGGGTATTACCGACGAAATCATGGAAATCGCCCTGGAGCAGGCCAACGCTGCGCGTCTGCACATCCTGGACGAGATGAACAAGGTTATCGCCGAGCCCCGCGCCGAGCTGTCTGAGCGCGCTCCGAGCATCACCACCATCAAGATCCATCCGGACAAGATCCGTGATGTTATCGGTAAGGGTGGTGCTACCATCCGTGGTATCTGCGACGAGACCGGTGCGTCCATCGACCTGGACGACGACGGCAACGTGAAAATCTACGCCGCTGATGCCGCCGCCGCTCAGGCTGCTGTAAACCGGGTCAAGGAAATCACTGCCGAGATCGAAGTGGGCGCAATCTACAAGGGCCGCGTTGAGCGCATTGTGGACTTCGGTGCCTTCGTTAACATCCTGCCGGGTAAGGATGGTCTGGTACATATCTCCCAGATCTCCGAGCGCCGCATCGAGAACGTGACTGATGAGCTGAGCGAAGGTCAGGAAGTTCTGGTTAAGGTTCTGGATGTCGACAACCGTGGCCGCGTGAAGCTGTCCATGAAGGAAGTTAAGGAAGGCGAGCAGCCGACTGACTTCGCTGACTGATTTTTCAGTTAGTCAGTAACACGAAAACCCGCCACAGAAGGCGGGTTTTTTCGTTTATGGGCCTTGTAGCTTTGGAGCCTGCAGAGGTTGGGGGAAGTCTTTCCAAAAGACGCTACGAGCACATCCTTGTGCGCTTCTTTCGGGCCGTCCATGGCCCTCAAGACTTTTGGAAAGACTTCCCCCAACCTCTGCGCCAGATGGCCTGCTGGCCTCTAAAAGTCTTTTTCCATAAAATCCAGCACTGCCTCCCTGTACGCCGGAATTACAAACGTCGCCGCATGGGGAGTATCTGTTCGCAAAAATTCCTTCGGCTGCTCCGCCGCTTCATACAACCGCACACCATGCTCGAACGGAATAATGCCATCACGCACGCTGTGGATAATCATCACCGGCACCGGTGACACACCGGCGATCCTGTCGGTGCCTTCGTAGTCATCCGGAATGGTCCAGCTCAGGGGGTACTGGAACGGCCAGGTGAGCCAGAACAGGCCGAGCTTCTCCCGGGCGATGTAGCGGAAGCCGGAGAAGGTGCCGTCGAGGATGAGGCCATTGAGTTCGGGTTGTTCGTTGCGCTGCACCCATTCGCTGGCGAGGGCAACGCCCAGGGCTCCACCGAGGCTCTGGCCCAGCAGGTAAAGCGGGCGGTTGTGTGTGTCTTCCTGTTCGATCAGCCAGCGTAGGCCGGTTTCTACGTCGTGTAAAGCGCCTTCGATATCGGGTGCACCAGTAGACTGGCCGTAACCGCGATAGTCGAGGGTGAATACGTTGTAGCCCTGTTCTGGCAGCCATGCGGCGTTGAGGATGTGGGCGCTGACGTTCTGGGCGTTGCCGTGCAGGTAGTAAACCGTGCCCTTGGCGGGCTCGTCGGTGAGGGCCGGGAGCCACCAGCCGTGGAGGGTTTCGCCGTCTGCAGTGTCGAGGTAGATATCCTGGTAGTCCAGGTTGAGGCGATCCGGGGTGATGTAGGTGGTTTTGTCCGGGTAGAAGAACACGCTGCTGCAGCCGGTTTGCAGCAGTGCGGTGATGGCCAGCAGGGCGACGATGGCCGCCCTGGGGTTCAGAAGTAGGCGTGAAGGCCGGCTTGCCATGTGCTTTGGTACCTGTCGAAGTGGTCTTCCCGGGTGAATTTGGCGAATACGCTGAACTCCCGGCCGATGTGCCAGTTGCCTTCGGCGTACAGCTGGTCTTGCCGGTGCTGGCTGCTGATGATCCAGGCCTTGGTTTTTGCGCCGGCCAGCAGGCTGAAGCGGTTGTTCTGGTGCAGCAGGCCGAGGTCTGCACCGGGGGCGAAATCGTGGCCGCGGCGCAGGTCGTCATCGATTTCCACATCGGCGGTGGCAATGGCGAACGCCTGGGTATTCTGGCCAAGGCCCCAGCTGCCACCGGCACCACCTTCCAGGTAGGGCGTGAGCACGCGGTTATCACCGGTATCGGTGCGGCGGCCACCAAAGCCCACCTGCCACGAGATTGGCGAGAAGAACTGGTTTCTCGGGCTCAGGGAGCGGATTTCCACCCCGGTGATCTGCTCTACCTGCAGTTCGTCGTTGTCGTGGTAGAGGCGGGCGTCGAGGCGCAGGAATTGCAGCTGCGCACCGGTGCGGTAACCGGCGGGCGGGTCCAGCACATCGTGGTAGGCGGGCCGGAGAGTCAGCTGGGTGAACTCGCTGTGGGCCATTTGGCCGGAGCCCAGGCTCAGGCGGAAGGTGTCATGGCCCTGGTCGTCGCGGATGTCAGGCTCCGGTACCTTGGGCAGTTCTTCCGCCCCGTCAATCTGGCTGCGGGATACCAGCAGCTGGTGGGACAGCGGTGCCGCATGCTCCCGGGGCCAGCCTTCGGCTTCGCTCTGGTAGCGCACGTAGTCGTAGGTCGCGTCCAGCAATTGGGCACGGTCGTTCTTCTCCAGCTCCCGGACTTCCGGCCCGTTCACATCCACATAGCCGTTGGCGACCGCAGCGGCGATGGTCCGGTGTTCAGGAGGCAGGCTGTCGAGGCTGTGGGCAACGGAGGTGGCGGCGGAGGGGCGGTAATGAATGCTTTCCACAAGCCCGGCATCCCTTACCCAGCGCACGGTGTCAGAGGGGATGGCGTGAGTGCTTACTTCGTCGAGCAGGTCAGTGCCCGGGCGGGCGGCGTCAATCAGTGCCAGCAGGCGGTAGGCACAGTTTTCGTCGAAGAAGTAATAGTCAAAGTTCTTGTCCTGAATCTCCCAGGTATGGGCCAGCAGCGTGTCTACCTCCGGCTGGGTGAGGTTCAGGGTGTATTCCCACAGGTCCCGGTGTTCGATGTCGTTGTACAGCCGGATCATTTCGTAATATGGCTGGATAGCTGTGATGCCCGGATAGCCTCCGAAGATTCCGCGATACGCAAACAGCAGTTCGCTGTCGTGTTCGGCGGCATCGGCTGCGTAGGAAATGGTGTTGGCCAGCAGCAGATCGGTTTCTTCGTCGTCCTGGGGCGGGTCCAGCCGCAGGAAGGTGTGGCCGAACATGGAGGACGGGCTGTTCAGGTACGAGGCCGCAAACACCAGGGTGACTTTCTCGGTGTTCAGGGTCTCGGCCCATTCGTCGTAAGCCGGGCAGTCTACCGGGGTGTTCGGTAAATCCAGTTGTTCCCGCAACCAGGCATCCCGGGCCGGGAAACGGCAGCGGGCATGGTCATCACCACCGCCGGGCTGGCGGATGGCTTCCAGGGTTGCCTGTAGTTCTGCTTCCGGTGAGGTTTTGCCATTCTCGCTCAGGAAAAACGCAGGGTCGTCTGCCTGGCTGGTGAAACCGGAGCCCAGGGCATCCTGGTGGTAGTGGCCAAGTGTGAGCCATACCGGATGTTCGTGAAGGTTGTCGGGAATGGCGGCAAAGGTTGCCGGGGTTGCGAGTGAACATGCAAGCCAGAGTGCAGCCTGCCCAGTGCGCAAGGGGTAGCCCATGGGAATTGTTTACGTCCGGTTTAGATTGGTACGGCGATAGTGCGCCATCCATGGCGCGGGTTCAATCCTTCGGGTTTAGCCGTTCAGGCGGCTACGTACTTGCTCAGAGACTCGTCCTGTTCCATCAGGGAAACGATGGAATCTACCGCTTCACCGGAGGTGGTGTCAGAGTTCGGGAAAATGGCTGCAAAGTTCTCTTGCAGTACTTTGCGGAAGGTATCACGGTCGGCTTCTTCTACACCCAGCAGAACGGCCAGGGTGTCCAGGTTTTCGCCGGAACCACGGGACATGTCACGGGCAACCTTGTCGATGTTGCTGTCCATGTACATAGCCATGGATTGAACAGACTGGTTGGTGGAGCAGCCCAGAGTACCGGTGGTCATACCGAAAGTCTGGTTGCCGAAGGTTGCGTTGGTGGTGGCGGCCAGTACGTGTGGAGCAATACCGGATTGACCTTTCCAGATCATGGCGCCAACACCACAGCCAGGCTGGGCGAATGCCATGGAAGATGCGCCAAGAAGAATTGCACCTGCGATCAGTTTTTTCATTATCCACTCCTTTATGTGGTTTTTTGCTTCGTCGCATACCCTGCAACCGGAATTTCCTGGGTTGGCTGCAAGACAACGGCCCCGGCCGGTGCCGGTTTGGTTGAAGACCGTTACTACGAGTATAGATCAAAACTGGCTTGGGTAAATAAATCAGTGTATTGGAAGAGGGAAGGGGTGGCGGGGAGGCGTGGCGAAGAGGTTTCTTATGCCTAAATGTGATGGTTTTCTCAAAATTTAACCGATCTTGTCATAAGCAGGCACTTTCAGTATAGTGCGCGCGGCCATGACGGCCGAGTAACAACACATGGAGAAGTTTTGTGAAAAAAAGCACTGATTGCATCTACCCTTCTGGTGGCCGGCGCAATGTCCGGTTGTTCCTCCCTGAATGTCAGCTCTAACCCGGTTCCCCTGCATGGCAGCGTGACCACCGATATCAAGGCCGATATCGAAGTGGGTGAGAAGATTACTGGCAAATCCTCCGCAACCAAGATCCTGTTCTTCACCATGAGTGACGACAGCGAATACGCCGATGGCATGACCTACGGCAACGGCGGCGGCAGCGGTCTGGGGCTGGGTGGCCTGGATCCGGTTTCTGCGGTGAAGTCTGCTGCTGCCTATAATGCCATCAAAACCTCTGGCGCCGATGTGATTGTAGCTCCACGCTACATCGTAAAGAAGAATGACTATCTTGTTTACGGCACCATCGACGTAACCGTTGAAGGTTATAAGGGCACGATCCGCAGCGTAGAGTAACGGATCTGGCCATGCCAGAAAAAAGCCGGAGCAGGGCAGGACCTCTCCGGCTTTTGTGTTTTTCAGGCAGCCTTAACCCCCCAGATACGCCTCCCGCACCTCCGGGTTCGCCAGCAGGTTTTTGCCGGTGTCGTGCAGGCGAATAAGACCAGTCTCCAGTACATAGCCACGGTCTGCCAGGTTCAATGCCTGATGGGCGTTCTGCTCCACCAGGAAGACTGTAATGCCTTCTTCGCGCAGGTGACCGATGATCTCGAAGATCTGCTGGATGATGATCGGCGCCAGACCCAGTGACGGTTCATCCAGAATGATCATTCTGGGTTTGCTCATCAGTGCCCGGCCGATGGCCAGCATCTGCTGTTCACCGCCCGACATGGTGCCGGCCCTCTGGTGCTCCCGCTCTTTCAGGCGCGGGAACAGCTCGTAAACGTGATCCTGACTTTTGCGGATTTCGGCCTTGGTGTTGAAGAACCCCCCCATGTGCAGGTTCTCTTCCACCGTCAGCCCCGAGAACACCCGGCGGCCTTCGGGCACAATTGCAATGCCGGAGCGCATGATGTTGGAGGTGGCTTCATTGGTAATGTCGCGCCCCTCCAGAATTACCCGCCCGGAGCTGGCCTGCGGGCTTCCGCAGACGGTCATCAGCAGAGTGGTTTTGCCGGCGCCGTTGGCACCGATCAGGGAGACAATTTCGCCTTTGTTCACCTCCACAGACACCCCGTGCAAGGCCTCGATCTTGCCGTAGTGGGTATGAACGTTTTCCAGTACTAGCATGGTGTTTCCTCAGGCCTCGCCCAGATAGGCTTTGATCACATCGTCGTTCTGGCGGACTTCTGCCGGGGTGCCGCTGGCCAGGGGGCGGCCCTGGTTGATCACGGTTATCCGGTCGGAAATGTCCATAACCAGGCTCATGTCGTGCTCGATCAGCAGTACCGACACGTTGTAGTCGGACTTCAGGCTGACAATCAGCTGGTTGAGGTCTTTGGTTTCGGCCGGGTTCAGGCCGGCGGCGGGTTCGTCAAGCATCAGCAGCTTGGGCTCGGTCACCATGCAGCGGGCAATTTCCAGCCGTCGCTGCTGGCCGTAGGCCAGGTTACCGGCTTCCCGGTTGGCCAGGTCCAGCAGGCCTACCCGGTCGAGCCAGTAGGTGGCCCTGTCCAGTGACTTCTGTTCCCGCTCCCGGTAGTTCGGGGTTTTAATCAGGCCTGCCAGCAGGTTGGTGTTCAGGTGCCGGTGCTGGGCCACCAGCAGGTTTTCCACCACCGTCATCTGGTTGAACAGCCGCACGTGCTGGAAGGTGCGTACCATACCCAGCCGGGAGATCTTGTAGTCAGGCGTGCCCTGAATCTCCCGCCCTTCGAAAAGGATCTTGCCGCCGGTCGGCTTGTAGAACCCGCTGATGCAGTTGAACACCGTGGTTTTACCGGCTCCGTTCGGGCCGATGATCGATACGATTTCCCGTTCCTGTACGTCCAGGCTTACCTGGTCGACTGCCAGCAGGCCGCCAAAGCGCATGGACAGATTGGATACTTCTAGCATGCCTGTCACTCCTGCCGTTTCAGTTCAATGTGAATCCTGCGCATGGGCATCAGCCCCTGCGGCCGCCAGACCATCATCAGCACCATGGCAGCACCGAAGATCAGCATGCGGTAATCGGCAAACTCCCGGGCCAGCTCCGGCAGGATGGTGACCGCAATAGCGGCGAGGATCACGCCGATCTGCGAGCCCATGCCGCCCAGCACCACAATGGCCAGGATGATGGCGGATTCCAGGAACACGAACGACTCCGGGCTGATAAAGCCCTGCTTGGAGGCAAACACCGTACCGGCGAAGCCGGCAAAGAAAGCACCGATGGTGAAGGCGGAGAGCTTCACCGCCGTGCGGCTGAGGCCGAGCGAACGGGCAGCAATTTCATCTTCCCGCAGGGCTTCCCAGGCCCGGCCAACGGGCATGCGCATCAGCCGGCGGATTACCAGTGCGGTAATCACCGCCAGCACCAGGGCAATCAGGTACAGGAAGATCACCTTGTGCTCGCCGCTGTAGGCAATGCCAAAGGTTTCGTGGAAGGAGGTATTGCCTTCTTCCTTCACCCGCCGGCCGAATTCCATGCCGAACAGGGTGGGTTCGGGAATGCCGCCAATGCCGTTGGGGCCGCCGGTGACCGCCGTCCAGTTATTCAGGAGGATGCGGATAATTTCCCCGAAGCCGAGGGTCACGATGGCCAGGTAATCGCCCCGTAACCGCAGTACCGGAAAACCCAGCACCAGGCCGAACAAGGCCGCCAGGCAGGCACCAATGGGCAAGGCCGCCCAGAAGCTGAAGCCGAAATACTGCGACAGCAGCGCAAAGGTGTAGGCACCTACCGCGTAAAAAGCCACGTAGCCCAGGTCCAGCAGGCCAGCCAGGCCAACCACCACGTTCAGGCCCAGTGCGAGCATGACGTAGATCAGCACCAGCGTCGCGAGGTCCACCGAGCCGCGGGACACCAGAAACGGCCAGAACAGGGCAAATACCACAATGGCAGTAAGCGCCCAGGATTCCAGCTTTGCCCGTTTGGCCTGGGGCATGGGCTCGCGCCCGCTCAGCGGGTTCAGTTTCGGCAGTTTGCCCAGGTTACCCATAATGCTGTCGCGGAACAGCTGGAAGAAAAACACCACGAATGCGGCCAGTACCACCGAGATCACGGTAGACGTGGGGGCGCCTTCCAGGCCCACCTTTGTGCCCTGGGCCACCAGGTTCAGGCCCAGAATGGGGTAGGCAATAATCAGTGTTACGATTGCGCAGAACAGCGCATGTTTGAAGTTGGGAGTGGCCATCAGATCTTCTCAACCTCCGGTTTGCCAAGCAGTCCGGTGGGTTTGAACAGCAGGATCAGGATCAGCAGGCTGAACGACACCACGTCTTTGTATTCACCACTGAGGTAGCCGGACGTCATGCTTTCTGCCACACCCAGAATCAGGCCGCCGAGCATGGCGCCCGGAATGCTGCCAATGCCGCCCAGTACCGCTGCGGTAAAGGCCTTCAGGCCGGCAATAAAGCCGAACAGCGGGTCAACCGAGCCGTAGTACATACCCAGCAACAGGCCGGCCACCGCAGCCAGCGCCGCGCCAATCACAAAGGTGGCAGAGATGATGCGGTTGGTGTCGATACCCAGCAGGTTGGCCATGCCCAGATCCTGCGACACGGCGCGGCAGGCGCGGCCGATACGGGAGCGGGAGATAAACAGGCTGAGGATGGTCATGCACACCAGGGTGGTGATAAAAATGGTGATTTGCATGTAAGACAATGAAAGCTGGAAGCCCTCTGCCGAACCGAAGCGGAAGCTGCCTTCCATCAGGGCCGGAAAACCGATGTTGCGTGAGCCCTGGGCCAGGTGCACATAGTTCTGCAGGAAAATGGACATGCCGATGGCGGAAATCAGGGGGATCAGCCGGTGCCGGCCTCGAACCGGTCGGTAGGCAACCCGTTCGACCGCCCAGCCCATGGAGCTGGACACAATCACGGCGCACAGCAGCGCGACAATCAGGATCAGGGGAAGCCAGGCAATGCCGAGGGTAGCCAGGCCGGTAATGGCAATAAGCGCGGTGTAGGCGCCGATCATATAGATTTCGCCGTGGGCGAAGTTGATCATGCCGATGATGCCGTAAACCATCGTGTAGCCGATGGCGATCAGGGCGTAGGTGCTCCCGATCGTCAGCCCGTTAATGAGCTGCTGAAAGAAATACAGGAGGTCTTGCATGGGTGTGGAGCTCCGAGAAACAGCGCCCAGAAAGGCACCTTCCCCCGGATCACGGCGGGAAGGTGCCCTCGTTTATATTTCAATTAAACGAATCTGGCTTAGTTTGCCGGAGTCTTGCTGCCGTCGGCGTGCCACTCGTACACAACAAATTCGAAGGCTTTGAGATCGCCGGCCTTGTCGTACTGTACGGTGCCGATCGGAGTTTCAAAGGTGCCGGAACGCAGGGCGCTGGCTACCTCGAACGGGTCCTTGGAATCCGCCATCTCGATACCTTCAGCAATCAGCTGAACCGCGGTGTAGGACGGCAGAACGAACGGGCCGGAGGGGTCTTCACCTTTCTCGGCGAAGGCCGCCACCAGTTCCTGGTTTTCCTCTTTCTGGTCGAACGCCGGTGGCAGGGTTACCAGAAGGCCTTCGGCGGCATCGCCGGCAATGGTGTTGATGTCTTTGTTGCCCACACCTTCAGGCCCCATGAACTTGGCATCAACATCGGCCTGGCGCGCCTGGCGCAGGATCAGCCCCAGCTCCGGGTGGTAGCCGCCGTAATAAACGTAGTCCACGTCGGCCTGCTTGATCTTGGTAACCAGGGAAGAGAAGTCTTTGTCGCCGGCGGTGATGCCTTCAAACATGGCGATTTCAATGCCGCCGTCTTTCAGGGTGTCGCGCACGGCCGTGGCAATACCTTCACCGTATTGCTGCTTGTCGTGAACCACCGCCACGCGCTCCGGCTTCTGGGCGGCAATGTAGTTGCCGGCAACCGGGCCCTGCATGCTGTCCAGGCCAATGGTCCGGAATACCAGCTCGTAGCCGCGCTGGGTGATTTCCGGGCTGGTGGAGGCCGGGGTAATCATCAGGATGCCTTCGTCTTCGTAGATGTCAGACGCCGGCTGGGTAGAGCTTGAGCACAGGTGACCCACCACATACTGAACGCCTTCGTTCACCAGTCGGTTGGCGACGGTTACGGCCTGCTTGGGGTCGCACACGTCGTCCACTTCAACGGCAACGAGTTCTTCACCCATCACACCGCCGGCGGCATTGATGCGTTCGATGGCCATGCGTGAACCGGAGAACTGCATGTCGCCATACTGGGCTACGGGGCCGGTCATGGGGCCTGCAATACCAATCTTGATTTCAGCAGCAGCCTGGCCGGCAGCCATCAAGGCAACGGAGGCGCTTACAGCGGTAACGAGTTTCTTTACGGAGATATTCATCGTGTTTGTCCTGTTTGTGTCAGGGTTATTCTTATGTTCTCAGAGACTTAAGAAACACCACCACCCGAGCCTTGTCAAGCATGGGAGCTGAGGCATTTGCTCCGGAACACAGCGTTGCTATTCGAAGTTGAAATAGCAAACGCCGTGCCGGTCTCCGGATGATTACGCGTCCGTGCTGTCGTCCTGGTCAATAAAGACCAGGTTCCTGAAACTCTCGTGATCCTGCAGCTGTTCAAAACTCGGGTCTACCGAGGCGTCATCCCGGTAGGCCTCGGAAATGTCGATGGCTTTTTCCAGCGTGGCCACCGCATCTTCCCAGCGGCCGATCTCGGCATAGGCGCAGGCCAGCTGGTAATGGGCGTGGCCGTTATCCGGAGCCAGTTTCAGCGCCCGCTGGCACAGGCTGATGGCCCACAATGGCTCGCGTATTTCCAGCACCGCGTCGGCCTTGTAGCTCAGGGCCTCTACGTCGTCTGGCCGCAGGTCCAGAATCTGGTCGTAGGCAGCGATCTTGTTCTGCTGGGAGGTTTCCTGGCTTGCCTTCAACCAGAGCGCGTGCACCTCGTTGGTGCGCTCAATCTCCGCCTGGTTCTGGTGGATGATCTCGGATTTCTGCTGAAGCTGTTCTTCAATAAACTTCAGCCGCTGTTCGTATTCCACCACCAGTTCGTTCACCCGCTTTTCGGCCAGGCTGGTGAGCTGGTGGCGCATATCGCGGATGGAGTTCCAGCCGATCACCACCAGGATGGAGGTGGCACCGGCAATCAGGTAGAAGAAGTAGGTAACGGTATCGGTGGCGTAAGACATGGACTTGTCGGCCACGGACAGTTCTTTCTCTACCACCTTTTCGATCAGCTCGGCCCGGGTGTCCTGCATTTCCTTGCGCAGGGCCTTGGACTCGTCCAGCAGGTACAGCTCCACAAAGGGAGTGTACATGGGCTTTTCGAGGGTTTTGATGCTTTCCTCAACGTCTTCTGCGGTGAGCTCTTTGTCCGGCCCCAGTTGCTGCTGTTGTGCCTGGAGTGTGGTGGCGAAGGCGAGTGCAAAGACGAACGCTAGAAAGTACCTGATCATCAACCGTTTCCGTTTTCTGGTGCATGTATTGGCTAGCAGGTGATGACCTTAGCATAGTGGCTGGCGGAAATAATGCCGCATGGGGTGTTGAATGCAGCGGGCTTAAAGAACGCAAGCTAGGTAATATCCGCCACTTGCATTCTGTGGTGCGAAGACCTCTAATAATTAGAGGTATAAATAACTGGTCCTGAGTGGAGTAGGGTGTGAATAATTACGAGCAGGTGTTGGTAGCACTTCGGCGGGTTATCCGGGCAACGGATCTGCATTCCAAGCGGTTGAGCAAGCACGCAGGCCTGACCGGGCCGCAGCTTCTGATTATGCGCACCATCCGGGACTTGGGTGAGGTGACCATCGGCACCATTGCCGAGAATGTGAGCCTGAGCCAGGCCACGGTGACCACCATTCTGGACCGCCTTGAGTTGCGCAAGCTGGTGTACCGGGTGCGCAGCACCCAGGACAAGCGCAAGGTGCACGCCCACCTGACCGAAGCCGGCGCTGAGATCCTGGCCCGGGCTCCGAACCCCCTGCAGGAAGATTTCATCCAGAAGTTCCAGAGCCTGGCGGAGTGGGAGCAGACCATGATCCTGGCCTCGCTGCAGCGCGTGGCCAATATGATGGACGCCGACGACATCGACGCCTCGCCGGTACTCACCGTAGGCTCCGTCCTCAAAGATGACGGCTGGAAAGAAAAAGCCTGAAAGCTAAGCCCCGCAGTCTGGTAAGGGGGCTGGCAAGGGGTCTGTCCCTACGTGGACAGACCCCCATGGCACAAGGCTTATTCGGGCTCCCCTCCATGGCACCCAACCTGAAACCCATGGTGGCTGGTTCCGGGCGGGGTACAGGTTTTCTTTGGAAAAACAACTCGCTTCGCTCAGACATCTTTTTCCGGCAGAAAACCTGTACCCCACCCGCAACCGGCAGGCTTGTGAGTTATAGTCCGAGGCAAAAAAGTCAGTGCACCGAAGCCCCCTTCCTCGGCTTATTCCCAAAGCAAACCTGAAACACATCGTTATAGTGCTTCGCAAAGTTCACCGTAATCCCTTCCTTCAGATACTCTGGCAATTCCTCATAATCCCCCCGGTTCGCCTCCGGAAGTATCAGGTTATTGATCTTCTGCCTGCGCGCAGCAATCACCTTTTCGCGAATACCTCCCACCGGCAACACCTGCCCGGTTAAGGTCAGCTCCCCGGTCATGGCGATGTTCTGCTGCGGGGCTTCCTTGCGGGCGATGGAGAGCAGGGCGGTGGCCATGGTTACTCCGGCGCTGGGTCCATCTTTCGGGGTGGCGCCTTCCGGTACGTGCAGGTGCACGAAGGATTTTTCGAAGAAGGTCGGGTCGCCTTTGAACCGTTTCAGGTTGGACGACACAAAGCTATAGGCAATCTCTGCCGATTCCTTCATCACATCCCCCAGCTGTCCGGTGAGCTTGAACCCGCGCTGGCTGGTGTGAACCTGTGACGCCTCGATGCTCAGGGTGGCGCCGCCCATGGCGGTCCAGGCCAGGCCGGTGACCACGCCGGTGCCCTTCATGGACTTCTCTTTGCGGAAGGCGGGCTGGCCCAGGTAGTCCGGCAGGTCGGCAACGCCCACTTTTACCGGTTGGTCCGGGTTTTCCAGCAGTTTTACAATGCCCTTACGGATGATCTTGTGCAGCAGCTTTTCCAGGTTCCGCACGCCGGCTTCCCGGGCGTAGCCTTCGATCACCTGGCGGATGGCCGCATCGGTGATGTTCAGCTGTTTTTTCAGCAAGCCAGCCCGTTTCAGCAGCCGCGGCATCAGGTGGTGCTTGGCGATGGCCAGTTTTTCTTCGCCGATGTACCCCGACAGCCGGATCACATCCATCCGGTCCAGCAACGGACGGGGAATGGTGTCCAGCTGGTTGGCGGTGCACACGAACAGCACCTTGGACAGGTCCATGCGCACGTCCAGGTAGTGGTCCAGGAATTCCTTGTTCTGTTCCGGGTCCAGGGTTTCCAGCAGGGCAGAGGCGGGATCGCCCTGGTAGGAGCTGCCGATTTTGTCGATCTCATCCAGCATGATCACCGGGTTGGCCACTTTGCTGTCTTTCAGGGCCTGTACGAACTTGCCGGGCATGGCGCCAATGTAGGTGCGGCGGTGGCCTTTGATTTCGGCTTCATCGCGCATGCCGCCCACGCTGAACCGGTAGAACTCACGGCCAAGGGCATCGGCAACCGAACGGCCGATGGAGGTTTTGCCCACCCCCGGAGGGCCGACTAGTAAGAGTATGGAACCGCTCACTTCGCCCTTGAAGGTGCCTTCGGCCAGAAACTCGATGATACGGTCTTTTACATCGTCCAGGCCGTCGTGGTCCCGGTCCAGAATGCGGCGGGCTTCGGCCAGGTCGAAGTGGTCTTCGGAATGCAAACCCCAGGGCACCTGGGTAATCCAGTCCAGGTAATTGCGGGTAACGCCGTATTCGGGTGAGCCCTGTTCCAGTACCTGCAGTTTCTGGATTTCGTCTTTGAACCGCTCCTGCACCGCCTCCGGCGGGTTCAGCTTGGCCATGCGCTCTTCAAAGCGCTCCACGTCAGCGGTTTTGTCGTCCTTGGCGATGCCCAGCTCCCGCTGGATGACCTTTAACTGCTCGCGCAGGAAGAATTCCCGCTGGTGCTTCTGTACCTTCTCGTTCACTTCCTCGTTGATCTCGGATTGCAGGCGGGCCACCTCCTGCTCTTTGCGCATGAGCAGCAACACTTTCTCCATGCGCCGGAGCAGGGGCACGGTATCCAGTACATCCTGCAATTCCCGGCCCGGGGCACTGGTCATGGAAGCTCCGAAATCGGCCAGCGGCGAGCTGTCTTCCGGGCCAAAGCGGGACAGATACTGCTTCACCTCCTCGCCGTATAGCGGGTTGGTGCGCAGTAGCTCCTTGATGGCGCTGATAATGGCCAGGGTGTAGGCCTTGAGTTCATCGGCCGGTTCTTCCGGCTCCTCCGGGTATTCCACCTCCACCAGGTAGGGCGGGCGACGGCGGAGCCACTGAACAATCCTGAACCGCTGCATGCCCTGGGCAATAAACTGAACCTTGCCACCTTCGCTCTGGGCATGGTGAACCTTCACCGCACAACCCATGGTTTCCAGCTCGTCGCTGGCTGGCATGCCGGTTTCGGATTCCGGGTCTTCCACAAAGCAGATACCCAGCACCTTGTGCTCGGTCTCGCCCACCCGCTTCAGGGTCTCCTGCCAGGGATTCTGGTTGACCACCACCGGCTGCACCTGGGCCGGGAAGAACGGCCGGTTAGACACCGGCAGTACATACATACGCCGCGGCCTGGCCTGCTGCGGCAGGATCAGGCTTTTGCTGTTCTCGTCTTTGCCGATGTACTCGGTAACGTCGTCTTCAAATTCTTCCAGGGAGTCTTTGCGGTTCTCGTCATTCATACCGTGTTGCTCTCAAGGCTGAGTGGTTAAAGACCTATGTGACGACGAAAGCCAGGTTTTCAAGCTGGCTTGATTTTTCTGCTGCCGGCTCCATATCTTTAGGCAATTTTATTCATTCTGGTTCAGGTTCCCGACTTATGAGCAACTCGCCGTATATATTCGACGCCACCGCCGACAACTTTCAGCAGAAAGTGATGGAAGCCTCCGCCACCACGCCAATCCTGGTGGACGTATGGGCCGAATGGTGCGCGCCTTGTAAGCAGCTGATGCCGATTCTGCAGAAGCTGGCGGAGGAGTATCAGGGCAATTTCCAGCTGGCCAAGGTGAATGCGGACGAGCAGCAGGAGCTGACAGCATCCCTGGGTGTGCGCAGCCTGCCGACAGTCATTTTGGTGAAGGATGGCCAGGCAGTGGATGGCTTCAACGGTGCCATGCCGGAAAGTGAAATCCGCAAGGTACTGGAAAAGCACATCGAAGCCCCGGCGGAAGACCCGTATGAAAAGGCCCACGCCTTGTGGGACGCTGGCGATGTAGACGGTGCCCTGGCGATCCTCACCGAAATGAACCAGAAAGACCCGGAAAACCTGGATGTGCTGATCGACCTGGCCCAGCTGAAAGCCGAGCAGGGCGATCTGGACACCGCCGAGCAGGTACTCAACAGCCTGCCGCCGGAAGAGAAACTGCAGCACAAGGCCAAGCAGCTGGCGGCCAGGGTGAAGTTCCTCAAGCAATCTGGCGAACTGCCGCCGCAGGCCGAGCTGGAAGCTAAACTGGAAGCCAATCCGAAAGACCCGGAGGCTCTGCACCAGTTATCCCTGCACATGGTGTTACAGGACAAGAACGCCGAAGCCATGGATCTGCTGATTCGCCTGATGCAGGCAGACGGTGCTTATAAAGACGGCATCGCTAAAACTACGCTGGTGGAGCTGTTCGAGAAGCTGGGGAATAACAATCCGGATGTGCGGGCTTACCGTAGGAAGTTGTATACCTTGATGCACTGACCCGGTCTGCCGGAACCGAGCCGGGTAGTTGCATCACCGCCTGGCTCTGATAATGACCTGAAGATGCTCAAACTCCCGCCCCAGCCCGACGATTGTGAACTCTGCCAACGCTCCGTTGGCAGGCTCACCCGCCATCATTTGATTCCCAAGCACCTGCACAGAAAGAAACGCTTCCAGAAGCTGTTCAGCAAGGAAGATATGATCACCCGCACGCTCTGGGTTTGCCGGCCCTGCCATAACGCGATTCATAAGGCTTGCTCGGAGTATGAGCTGGGGTTGTATTACAACGGCCGGGATAAGTTGATGGAGCTGGAGGAATTGAGGGGATTCGTGGAGTGGATTCGGGAGAAGCCGGCGGGGTTTGTGCCGAAGGTCCACTGATCATCATGATCTATTTGTATTGCACAAAAAAACCGGGCAATTTGCCCGGCTCTCTGGATTAGCTGAGTATCACCTGATTCAGGCGTTCCCCTGCTTCATCGCCTCAAACTCATCCTCAAAGAAGAACTTCTCCTCCCCAAAGGCGGGCTCCAGCTCGTGCAGCCAGGTGGCCGTTTCGCTGTACTTGGCAAAGAACGGGCGCTGTACCCAGTCCGGGTTGCGGCCTTGCAGGAAGCGCAGCGCGAACACCTTTTCGCCTTTGATTTCGGTTACGCCCTGGATTTCCACCTTACCGGGGCCTGCGCTCATGCTGGGGCCGCGGGCGGTGCGGGCCAGGCCGCTGACTTGCTTCATGGCTTCGCGGTAGATGTTGTAGGCCTCGGCCAGGGGCACTTCGAAGTAGTTCTTGGCGCCGGTGTCCCGCTCTACAAACATGTAGTAGGGGATGATGCCCAGCTTCACTTCTTTCTTCCACAGCTTGGCCCAGGCGTCGGCATCGTCGTTCACGTGCTTGATCAGCGGGCCCTGGGCGCGGATTTCGGCACCGGTGGCGCGGATGCGGCGAATGGCTTCTTCCGCGATGTCGGTGGTGATTTCCTGCCAGTGATTGTAGTGGGCCATGATGGCCACGTGCTTGCCGGCATCAACCAGTTTGGCGAACAGTTCGATCAGTTCGTCGGCATCTTTATCGGTCACAAAGCGGTACGGCCAGAAGGTGAGGGCCTTGGTGCCGATGCGGATGGTCTGGATGTGGTCGAACTCCGGCTGTAGCAGCGGCTCCAGGTACTGCACCAGGTTCTTGGTTTTCATGACCATGGGGTCGCCACCGGTCACCAGCAGATCGGTCACTTCGGTGTGTTCCTGCAGGTAGCCGTGCAGTTTCTCGGCATCGGTGCTGGCCATTTTCAGGTCTTTGTCACCGACAAACTGGGCCCAGCGGAAGCAGAAGGTGCAGTAGCTGTGGCAGGTCTGGCCCTGGGACGGGAAAAACAGCACGGTCTCGCGGTACTTGTGCTGCACGCCGTCCAGTACTTCGCCGTCCAGCTCCGGCATGTTCATTTCCATCTGCCCGGCCGGGTGCGGGTTCAGCTCGTCGCGGATTTCCTTGGCGGCGGCCTGGATGTCCTTTTTCTCTGCGCCTTCGCGGTGCAGCTTGGCCATGCGCTCGTAATGTTCGTCTTTCAGCATGCCTTTTTGAGGGAAGACAAGCTGGTAAATGGGATCGTTTGGTACCTTGTCCCAGTTGATCAGTTCGTTGATCACGTATTCGTTAACCCGGAACGGCAGCACGCTGGCTACCACTTTCATCTCGAACAGGGTGTCTTCAGGGAGATTCTGGATCGCCTCAATTTTGTCGAGCTGGCGGTCAGTAAAAACCTTGAACCGGCGTTCCTCGAATTCCTGAACCGGGATGCGGTTCGGAAAGGTGACGATGGAGTTCATAGATCGCCCTCTGTTGTGTGTCGGAAAATCAAAAGGAGGGGTGTTTTCCTCCTTCACTGGTCAAAAATCGGGCAGGCAAGTATACATAAATCGCAATTCATTTTCAGGTCTAATTAATAGTAGAGATTCCTGGCGCTGATCAGTGCCTTTAAAAGTGTCAAATTGCATGGATTTGTGCCGTTTTTCGGCTAATTTCGTCAAAAATTCTTTAAGGTCAGTGTTTAGTCAGGCGATGGAATTATCGTTGGAAGTACGTGTGAGACATTGGTCTGAGAGCGTCTTGTTCCTGTCATCGGAAGTGGTCATTATTACGTAACTAATGCTAATTAAAGTACTTTCAAACGCCTGTTTGTTTGTTTTCGGGCGCAGTTTTGTAGTAAAAGTACGAAAGTTTTGTTCCTGAATGCTCTTCTGTCGTTCAGCAGGAAAAATGCCAGAGCTGTTCTATGCTTGTGAGAGCTTAAATTGTTCCCGAGGGGGAGGGTTTGATGTACCGCGATGATGATCCCATTGAAACCAGCGAATGGCTTGACGCACTAGAGTCGTTAATCGAAAACGAAGGCGTCGACCGTGCCAAATATATTCTGGAGCGCTTGTCTGAGCGCGCCAGCCGGGACGGCACTGAGCTGCCGTATTCCATTACCACGCCGTTCCGCAACAGCATTCCCGTTACCCAGGAATCCCGGATGCCGGGTGACCTGTTCATGGAGCGCCGTATCCGTTCTCTGATTCGCTGGAACGCCATGGCCATGGTGGTGCGGGCCAACAAGCGCCCGGGTGACCTGGGTGGCCATATCTCCACCTTCTCTTCTGCAGCCACCCTTTATGATGTGGGCTTCAACTACTTCTTCCATGGCGGTGGCGACGAACGCGCGTCAGACCTGGTGTATTTCCAGGGTCACGCATCGCCCGGTATCTACGCCCGCTCCTTCCTGGAAGGCCGCTTCAGCGAAGCGCAGTTGGACAAGTATCGTGAAGAAGTAGACGGCGATGGTCTGTCTTCCTACCCGCACCCCTGGCTGATGCCGGATTACTGGCAGTTCCCGACCGTATCCATGGGTCTGGGGCCTATCCAGTCTATCTACCAGGCCCACGTAATGAAGTATCTGCACAGCCGCGAGCTGATCGACATGGACGGCCGCAAGGTGTGGGCATTTGTGGGCGATGGTGAGTGCGATGAGCCGGAAACCCTGGGGTCTATCTCCAAGGCCGGCCGCGAGAAGCTGGATAACCTGATCTGGGTGGTGAACTGCAACCTGCAGCGCCTGGACGGTCCGGTGCGTGGTAACGGCAAGATTGTCCAGGAATTGGAAGGCGTGTTCCGTGGTGCCGGCTGGAATGTGATCAAGGTGGTCTGGGGCCGTATGTGGGATCCGCTGTTCGAGAAAGACGAAGACGGCGTGATGCAACGGGCCATGGACGAGATCTGTGATGGCGAGCTGCAGAACCTGACCTTCAAGGGCCCGGCTTACACCCGCAAGGAATTCTTCGGCAAGCATCCGGAACTGGCCAAGCTGGCGGAAAACCTTTCTGACGAAGATATCCAGAAGCTGAACCGCGGCGGCCACGACCCGTACAAGGTATATGCGGCCTACCACAAGGCGGTAAACCACGCGAACGGCAAGCCCACCGTGATTCTGGCCCACACCATCAAGGGTTATGGTTTCGGTGCAGCGGGCGAAGCCCAGAACACCGCGCACTCCCTGAAGAAGCTGGACATCGATACCCTGAAATCCTTCCGGGATCGCTTCGGTGTGCCGCTGAAAGACGAAGAGCTGGAAGACGTCCCATACTACCGCCCGGCGCCGGACAGCCCGGAGCTGGTGTACATGAAGAAGCGCAGGCAGGAGCTGGGTGGCTTCTATCCCAAGCGCAACAAGGATTGCCAGCCGCTGCAGATTCCGGAACTGGATATCTTCAAGCAGGTGCTGGAAGGCTCCGGTGGCCGTGAAATCTCCACCACCATGGCGTTCGTGCGCATCCTGACCGCGCTGGTAAAAGACAAGCGCATCGGCAAGCGTGTAGTACCCATCGTGCCGGACGAAGCCCGTACCTTCGGTATGGAAGGCATGTTCCGCCAGCTGGGTATCTACACCGCGGAAGGGCAGAAGTACGTGCCCCAGGACCGCGACCAGATCATGTATTACCGGGAAGACAAGAAGGGCCAGATCCTTCAGGAAGGCATCAACGAAGACGGTGCCATGTCTACCTGGATGGCCGCGGCTACGTCCTATAGCACCAACAGCTTCCCGCTGATTCCGTTCTACGTGTTCTATTCCATGTTCGGCTTCCAGCGCGTGGGTGACCTGGCCTGGGCTTCCGGCGACATGCAGGCCCGTGGCTTCCTGATCGGCGGTACCGCCGGCCGTACCACCCTGAACGGCGAAGGCCTGCAGCACCAGGACGGTCACAGCCACGTACTGGCGAACACCATTCCGAACTGTAAGGCCTACGACCCGGCCTACGGTTATGAAATGGCCGTGGTGATCCGTCACGGTATGAAGGAGATGTTTGAAGACAACCAGAACGTCTTCTACTACCTGACCATCGAGAACGAGAACTACGAACAGCCCGCCATGCCGAAAGACTGTGAAGACGGCATCATCAAGGGCATGTACAAGTTCGAGTCTGTAGAAACCAAGGGCCGCAAGAAGAGCCCGCGGGTTCAGCTGCTGGGCGCCGGCTCGATCATGAATGAAGTGCGCGCCGCCGCACAGATGCTGAAAGACGACTGGGGTGTGGCTTCCGATGTGTGGAGCGTGACCAGCTACAACGAACTGGCCCGTGATGGCCAGCACGTGGAGCGCTGGAACCACCTGCACCCGGACGACAAGCCCCGCAAGGCCTACGTGACCCAGTGCATGGAAGATGCGCAGGGCCCGGTGGTGTCGTCTACCGACTACATCAAGCTGCACTCCGAGCAGCTGCGGGCATTCATCCCGAAAACCTACATGACCCTGGGCACCGACGGTTTCGGCCGCAGTGACACCCGCGAGAAGCTGCGCAGCTTCTTCGAAGTGGATCGTTACTACGTGGCGGTAACCGCGCTGGCAGCCCTGGCCAAAGACGGTGAAATCAAGCAGGAGCAGGTTCTCGAAGCTATGCGCAAGTACGGAATCGATCGCAACAAACCGAACCCGGTGCTGAGCTAAGGAGACCGCTATGAGTGAACAGGAAATCAAGGTTCCCGATCTCGGCGGTGCAGATGAAGTCGAGATCATCGAAATCATCGTCAGCGAAGGGGACTCGGTTGCAGAAGAAGATCCGATTCTGACCGTTGAGTCTGATAAAGCCTCGGTAGAACTGCCAGCCCCGGCGGCTGGCAAGATCACCAAGATCACCGTGAAGGTGGGTGATAAGGTGAAGGAAGGCGATGTTATCGGCATGTTGTCTGCCAGCGGAGACGCCGGTGGCTCTGACGATGCGGAAGAGGACAAGCCTGAAGAAAAGGCCGAGGAGAAATCCGAGGCCAGGTCTGAAGACAGCAAGTCTGCACCGAAGAAGAAAAAGTCTGGCGGCTCCCGCACCGAAGTGGTGAAGGTGCCTTCGCTGGATGGCTTCGACGACGTGCCTGTGATCGAAATCAACGTGGCCGAAGGCGACACCATTGGCGAGGATGATCCTCTGGTGACCGTGGAGTCCGACAAGGCCACCATGGAAATTCCGTCCCCCTATGCCGGCAAGGTTGGCAAGATCCTGGTAAAGGAAGGCGACAAGCTTTCCGAAGGCTCCGACCTGCTGGAAATGACCATCGAAGACGATGGTGATGATGAGGGCGAAGCGGAAGATTCCGGTGACAGTGCCAAGGCCGAAAGCCAGGAAAGCAAGCCGGAGAAGAAAGACAGCAAGCCCGAAACGGCCCCGCAGCCACAAGGCTCTACCTACGAGCCGCCGGCACCGGGCACCAAGGTGCATGCCGGCCCGGCCGTGCGCAAACTGGCCCGGGAACTGGGTGCAGACCTGACCCGAGTGAAAGGCTCTGGCCCGAAAGGCCGCATCATCAAGGATGATGTGCACGCCTACGTCAAGAGCCAGTTGCAGCAGGCCCAGCAGGGTGGCGGCGTGGCGGTCGGCTCGGGCATTCCGGGCGTGAAACTGCCGGACTTCAGCCAGTTTGGTGAGGTCGAGCGCGAAGGCATGTCCCGCATGATGGCGGCCACGGCCACCAACATGCAGCGCAGCTGGCTGAACGTGCCCCACGTAACCCAGTTCGACGATGCCGACATCACCGAAATGGAAGCCTTCCGCAAAGGCCAGAAAGCAGCCGGCGAAAAGCGTGGCGTGAAAATGACCCCGCTGCCGTTCCTGCTCAAGGCCTGCGCGGCAGCACTGGCGGAACTGCCTCAGTTCAATGTGTCCCTGGACATGGAGCGCAAAGAGGTGGTTCGCAAGAAGTACATCCACATCGGTATTGCGGTGGATACGCCTCATGGCCTGATGGTTCCGGTGATCCGGGATGTCGACCAGAAAGGTCTGTGGGAGCTGGCAGCGGAAAGTGCCGAGCTGGCCCAGAAGGCAAGGGACAAGCAGCTGAAGCCGGCAGAAATGCAGGGTGCCTGCTTTACCATCACCAGCCTGGGCGGTATTGGCGGCACCGCGTTCACACCGATTGTGAACACGCCGGAAGTGGCAATTCTGGGTGTCTCCAAGGCATCCATGAAGCCAGTGTGGGACGGCAAGGAATTCCAGCCGCGGCTGATGCTGCCGCTGTCGCTGTCTTACGACCACCGTGCAGTGAACGGGGCAGATGCCGCCCGGTTTACCAACCTGCTGACGCAGCTGCTGGGGGATATTCGTACGCTGCTGCTGTAGTCCTGAATTGGGAGCCGCCTTGTAGTTTCTTAGCTGCAGGGCGGCTTTCTTGCCTTTGCGTTGAGCCTGGCCAAATCTCTACCAATTTGCTTTCAGGGCTCATCGTAGTGGCCGCCAATGGCGAAGATGTAAATGGCTTTGTCATCGAATCGATATATCAGGCGGTCTTTCTGTGATATCCGCTTCGACCAAAGTCCATAGAGGTTATGCTTGAGCGGTTCAGGCTTTCCCAGACCGGCAGACGGGCCTTCGGATCGCAGCATTTCTTTCAGCAGTTTGCACAAGGCTTTGTGCAATCGTTTATCCTTCTCGCGCATGGCCTCATACGCTTGCCAGGTATTGCCCTCAAATACCAGTGATCTCATCCATCTGCTCGTCAGTCGGTTTATAACCTTCCCCACGGTTGTGGGTTTCAAGGGACGCCGCAATTTGCTGCATCAGGCTCTTACTTTGGAGCACGTGAAGGGTTTCCTGCTCTCGCTCCCAGTCCTCAGCGCTCATCACCACGAAAGCTTCTCCGGCTCGGCGCGTAACCTTGACCGGTTCATGCTGACTAACTATCTGCTCAACAACATTTTTCAGGTTATCTCTAAACTTGTTTACGCTGATTGTGTCCATAAAACACCTTTATGTACGGATATTCCGTACAACTATACATCACAAGCTCTAGCGCAGTCATCAGGCTCGTTCTGGCTTTCGGCCTCCGACGGATGCCCCTGTCGGGGCGCCGTTTATGGCTGGCCAGCGACATGCTCGGCGGCAATGGCATCAGTGACGAATTCGGTGTTGCCCGGCATTCAGGCTTTCTTTTGATAAAATCAGTCTCTTCGGCCAATGCCCGGTTCGCCGGGCAGATCCACTATCAGCCTCATGGAACCCGCAAACCACCTTGAGGCCCTTATGACTCCCGCAGAACTGCTTTCTCAGCCACTCAAGCTTCCTAACGGCTCTGTTATTTCCAATCGCTTTGCCAAGTCCGCCATGAGCGAGACCCTGGGAACCATTGATAACCACCCCACCAAAGCACTGGCGACCCTATATCAGGCCTGGGCCGAAGGTGGTTCAGGGCTGTCGATAACCGGCAACGTGATGATCGACCGCCGGCAGATCGGAGAGCCACAGAATGTGGTGGTGGAAGACGAAGGCGACCTTGAGCTTCTGACCGCCTGGGCCAAGGCCGGGCAAAAGGGAGGTAAACAGATCTGGATGCAACTGAACCATCCCGGCAAGCAAAGCCCCAAAATGCTGAACAAGGACCCGGTCTCGCCCAGCGCGATTCCCTTCAAGAAGGAGCTGCGGGGTATGTTTGCCACGCCCCGGGCACTGACTGGCCCAGAGATTGAGGATGTTATCCAGCGTTTTGCCCGCAGTGCCGCCATCGCCAAAAAAGCCGGGTTCGATGGCGTGCAAATTCATGGGGCCCACGGTTATCTGGTGAGCCAGTTCCTGTCACCCCACCACAACCAGCGTACGGATCAGTGGGGTGGTTCGGCGGAGAACCGCAGGCGCTTTGTGTTGGCCGTGTACCGGGCCATTCGGGAGGTTTGTGGCGCTAGTTTCAACATTGGCATCAAGCTGAACTCAGCGGATTTTCAGCGAGGAGGTTTTACCGAAGGGGAATCGCTGGCGGTGATTGAGGCCCTGGTGGCCGAGGGCATTGATCTGGTGGAAATCTCAGGTGGCAATTACGAGAACCCGGCCATGGCAAAGGGCGCTGAAAATGGCAAAGTAAAGGCCAGTACCCTGGCGCGGGAGGCCTACTTCCTGGAGTTCGCCGAGAAAGTGCGCAAGCTCACCGACGTACCCTTGATGGTGACCGGCGGCTTCCGCACCGAGACCGGAATGGCCGACGCGTTGGCTTCCGGCGCCACGGACCTGGTGGGCCTGGCGAGGCCGTTGGTGGTGGAGCCGGATTTGCCGAACCGGATTATGAAAGGCGATCAGGTGACCAGCTCGGTTAGGCCCATCAAAACAGGGATTCGACTGATTGATGACATGGCCCTGATGGAAGTGAGCTGGTACACCCGGCAGATCGGCCGGATTGCCAGGGGCAAAGCACCGAAACAGCATGACCGGGGGATTCTGTCGTTGATGGAGGTTCTCGGCGTGATGACAACCCGAAGCGTCCGTAGCAGGCTCCGGGCGGGTGAGTAGGCAGTTTGCAGGGCGGGGCCTTTGGCCCTGCCCTGCATCGTCCCCTGGTTAGTTCGCGAAGTACAT